>JAFBAN010000106.1 GCA_019247775.1 Chitinophagaceae bacterium
AAGCGCGACTTCGATAACTATTTTTTCTTTTTCCAGACCCTCAAAACGATGGTGCAGCCGCCAGACCTGCTGATCTACCTGAAAGCTTCCGTGCCCACCCTGGTATCACAGATCCAGAAACGGGGCCGGGAATATGAAGAGAATATCCGGCTTGACTACCTCAAACGTCTCAACGAACATTACACCAAATGGATAGATGGCTACAAGGAAGGTCCGTTACTGGTGATCGACTGCGACAAAAACAAATTCGCCGAAAGCGATGAGCATTTCGGGGATATCATCAGTAAGATCGACAGTACTTTGTTTGGATTATTTTAGGAGAGAAGTTAAAGTATTTAAAGTGGGTGAATAGTTGAAGCTGTATCAAGGTGCAGGAGCGAAAACACTCAATAAATTTATGCGCTTTGACGCTTCCTTTTTTGATCAACCCTATTAATTCCGCTTGCTTTCATCCAACCACCATTTTAACCTCTTTAACCTCTTTAACCTCTTTAACAACCCTAACCATCATCCACAAAAAAGCTCCGTCCTTACGAACAGAGCTTACCGTAACAAACAAAGCAATCGAAGAGACCCGTTTCGGATCCATCCCTGACCAAGGGGGTGGACCAAAGAGTTAGATTTTGGGTGCGGCCTCCAGGACTTCCTCCGATACGCCGGACGCATATTTTTCGAAATTCCGGATGAATTGCAGCGCCAGGTCCTTCGATTTCGCATCATAGGCAGCAGGATCCGCCCAAGTGCTGCGTGGATCCAGAATTTCTGCAGGAACGCCCGGGCAACTGGTTGGCATCTGAACGCCGAAAACGGGATGAGACTGATAATCAACGCCATCTAATTTGCCTTCCAGGGCGGCGCTGATCATAGCCCGGGTATAGCTTAGCTTCATACGCTTGCCGATGCCGTAGGGGCCGCCGCTCCAGCCGGTATTCACCATCCAGACATTCACTTCATGCTCCCGCATTTTTTTGCCCAGCATGGCGGCATACTGGCCCGGATGCAAGGGCAGGAAAGGAGCGCCGAAACAGGCGCTGAAAGTTGATTTGGGTTCATTGACGCCCGCCTCCGTACCAGCCACTTTTGCGGTATAGCCGCTGATGAACTGGTACATGGCCTGGCCCGGACTCAACCTGCTGATCGGTGGCAATACGCCATAAGCATCGCAGGTGAGAAAGAAAATATTTTTGGGAAGACCACCCATAGCAGGTTCCACCGCGTTGCTGATAAAATGCAGCGGATAACTGACCCTGGTATTTTCGGTGATGGTCTTGTTTGTAAAATCGATCTGGTTGGTGCCGGGTTGAAAGCCTACATTCTCTACCAATGCACCCGGCCGGATCGCCTGGAAGATCTCAGGCTCTTTTTCTGCGCTGAGATCGATGGTCTTGGCATAACAGCCGCCTTCAAAATTGAACACGCCTTCCGAAGTCCATCCATGCTCATCGTCCCCGATCAGCTTGCGTGCAGGATCGGCGCTGAGTGTGGTTTTGCCTGTTCCGCTCAGACCGAAAAAGATCGCAACATCACCATCGCAACCCATATTGGCACTGCAATGCATGCTCAACACGCCTTTGTTGTGCGGCAGGATATAATTGAGCACACTGAAAATTCCTTTTTTCATCTCACCGGTATAACCCGTGCCTCCGATGAGTATGGTACGATGGGTGAAAGATATCACCGCAAAATTGTGCTGGCGCGTACCGTCGAGTTCCGGATCTGCTTTGAAGCCCGGCGCCTGAATGATATGCCAGTCGGGCTCGAAATTCTCAAGCTCATCCTTCGAAGGCCGCAGGAACATATTGTGGACGAACAGATTACTCCAGGGGTTTTCGTTCACTACCCTGATGTTAAGCCGGTAGGCAGGATCGGCGCAGGCATATGCATCACGCACCCACACTTCCTCGCCGTCACCGAGGTAAGCCAGCATCTTTTCTTTCAGTTGCAGGAAATATTTTTCCTCGATCGGAAGATTGAAATTGTTCCAGTCTACCGAATGCGCAGTCAGCGGATCCTCCACGATAAATTTATCTTTCGGACTGCGGCCTGTAAACTCACCAGTGTTGATACAGAGCGCGCCAGTGTTGTTCAATACACCCTGTTCGCGCAGCAATGTCTGCTGAACAAGAACAGAAGCGGGAAGCTGGTAATGGAGGGTAAGGTCCGTCGGTAGTCCGAGGGCAGTCAATGTGGTCTTTAATGGCATAACGGGAGCAGCTATCATATGCGAACAAACGTTAGTTAGAGGACAAAAATAAGGCAAAACCCCTTCCACGCGAACTTGACGTGTACCGCTTACACTTCGATTTTCTTCATTCAAACGGCATTTTGATTTATTATTTTCAAAAAAACGGCCTGTTTTTAAAAAATATCCAAGAAGCACAGGGGTGTTGGTTGGAGGATTCCTAAAAAATTCGGCGCAAACCCGTGATTAATAAGGGGTGTCTCCGCTACAGCAGTTATTTTTACAAAAAAATACCCTGCAATGGAGGCGATCGCCGCGAAAGGATTGGTTACGACCGCGCATCTGGATACATTTAAAAAAATCGTAGGTGAAGCCAATGTTCTGGCGGATGAAGAGCAGCTGAGGCATTACGGACACGACGAAACCGAAGAATTGCTGTACCTGCCCGAAGTGGTGCTGAAGCCGGCCAACGCCGAAGAGGTCTCCGCCATCCTTCGTCTCTGCAACGAAGACCTGATACCTGTTACGCCACGCGGCGCCGGCACCGGCCTCAGCGGTGGTGCACTACCCCATTTAGGCGGCGTGCTATTGTCTACCGAACGCATGAACCGGATCCTCGACATCGATGAACGCAACCTGCAGGTAACCACCGAGCCGGGTGTTATCACCGAAGTGTTGCAGAATGCGGTGAAAGAAAAAGGCCTGTTCTACCCACCCGATCCCAGCAGCCGCGGCAGTTGTTTTATCGGCGGTAATATCGCTGAGAACAGCGGTGGTCCCAAAGCTGTTAAATACGGCGTGGTAAAAGACTATGTGCTCAACCTGGAAGTAGTATTGCCTTCGGGCGAGATCATCTGGACAGGCGCCAATGTGCTGAAGAATTCCACCGGCTATAATCTCACCCAACTGATCGTTGGCAGCGAGGGCACGCTGGGTATTGTTACGAAGATCGTGCTGCGACTGATCCCATTCCCCAAATACGACCTGCTGATGCTGGCGCCATTCGCATCACTGGAGCGCGCAAGTGAAGCGGTAAGCGCTATTTTCCGCGCGGGCTTCGTGCCGAGCGCGCTTGAACTCGTGGAAATAGATGCGCTGACGATCGTGAGCCGGATGGTAGACAGTACCGCAGTTCCCGTGAACGATTCCATCGCCGCACACCTGATCATTGAAGTGGACGGCAACAGTATGGATGTGCTGATGGCAGATATGGAAGCGATCGCAGCACTGCTTGCAGACTTCGATGCGGGCGAGATCTTTTTCGCGGACGATGCACAACAGAAAGCGGAACTCTGGAAACTGCGCCGCCGGGTGGCCGAAGCGGCCAAGAGCAGCGGCTATACCATTGAAGAAGATGCGGTGGTTCCGCGCGCGGAATTACCCGCCCTGATCAGAGGCGTGAAAGCGCTTGGCAAACAACATGGGTTTGAGGCGGTGTGCTATGGACATGCCGGCGACGGCAACCTGCATATCCGCATCAATCATCCCACCATCAAGAACAGCCATGGCAACGCTGAAATGACCGCCGCACTCACTTCGCTTTTTGAGCTCGTTCATTCACTCGGCGGAACGATCAGCGGGGAACATGGCGTGGGGCTGATCCAGAAACCTTACCTGAGCACGGTTTTCCGCGACGCCAACCTGCGACTGATGCGCGAGATCAAACAGGCTTTCGATCCTAACAATATTTTAAATGCCGGAAAAATATTTGACCTTGCTTAATAAGTTAGGTTTGTATCAAATACCCACTATGAAGAATCGATCACTGCTGCTGACCGGATTAATGCTCATCGCGCTGGCCGGCTTCGGCCAGAATGAAGCCGGGCCGGAAGAAGGGAAGGGAAAATTCAAGAATGAAAATATTTTCATCGGCACCGGATTGAACCTGGGTATTGCCAACCGCTCATTCAATGCAGGCATCAATCCGGAGATCGGTTACAGCATTACCCGCTGGCTGGATGCCGGCGTTGCTGTGAACCTGAACTATTTCTCTCAGAATGCATCCGACTACAGCAGTATCCGGTACCGCAACTTCAACTACGGGGGCGGTGCATTCATAAGGATCTGGCCGGTGAATTTTTTACATATACAGGTACAGCCTGAGTACAACTGGATCAGTTCTTCCCAGCGCGATGTGCTTACCGGTCAGAGCGGCACGTTCAATTACCATGCGCAAAGCCTGCTGTTGGGTATCGGTTACGGTTCGCGGCAGATCGGCAACCATTATTCTTATTTTACGCTGATGATCGATGTGCTGCAGAATTTCAACTCGCCTTACCGGGATCAGTACAATGATCCGCTTCCGGTATTCAGGGCGGGTATCGGTTTCTATCTTAAGCCAAGGCATCGATAGCCGCAATGGGATCGGTGCAAACGATGAGGCGTGCACGCCAGTCGCTGTAAAGAAATCCCTGCTCCGCCATCGTATCCATATAAGCGATCAGGTGATCGTAATATCCTGCCGAGTTGAGCAGGATTATTTTTTTACTGTGGATATTCAGTGTATTCCAGGTCAGCATTTCGAATAATTCATCCATGGTTCCATTACCTCCCGGCAATACAATGGCAGCGTCGCAGCTTTCATAGATCATTTTTTTTCGTGAGTGCATGTCCTCCACCACCCGCAAGTCCGTTATCCCCTCGTGCTGCGATTCCCATGCTACCAGCAGTTGCGGTATCACGCCGATCACATGTCCGCCATGATCCATCACCGCATTGGCAACAGCGCCCATTAGTCCTTTATTGCCGCCGCCATACACCAGCCTGATCCCCCGTTCCGCCATCAGCCTGCCCAGTTCATAGGCATGCTGCGCATAAAGGGCATCGGCGCCGGCCCGGGAGCCGCAGAAAACAGCGATACTGTTGAGTGCCATAACACAATTTACACGCGGCAAAATAGGTCAAATATTTTTACTACTTTCCAATTTCGTTTAGTTAACGATTTAATGACGCCTATGTCGCCCCTGATCCTTTTTTCCTTTGTCATCGCCTATTTCCTGATCCTGCTTACAGTGGCCTGGTATACCGGAAAGAACAGCAATAACGATTCCTTTTTTATCGGTAACCGAAACAGCAACTGGATGCTGGTGGCTTTCGGGATGGTGGGTACTTCACTGAGCGGCGTAACATTTGTGAGCGTGCCGGGCGCCGTAGCGAAGGAGTCATTCGCCTATTTCCAGATCACCCTCGGCTACCTGATCGGCTATGCGCTGATCGCTTTTGTGCTGCTGCCGCTGTATTACCGGCTGCATCTCACTTCCATCTACAATTACCTGCAAAGCAGATTGGGATTCACCTCTTACAAGACCGGCGCCGGGTTCTTCATCCTGTCGCGGATCCTGGGCGCTACCGCAAGGCTGTACCTGGTGGTGAACATCCTGCAGGACGCCATCCTCAACAGTTTCCATATCCCGTTCTGGGTAACCACACTGATCATTCTGGTGATGATACTGCTGTACACTTATGAAGGCGGTGTAAAAACGATCGTGTGGACCGATACGCTGCAGACCACCTGTATGCTGCTGGGCCTGGTTATCTGCATCATCTATATTCTCAGCAACCTGCACATGAGTTTCGGCGAGAGCATTTCCGCGATGGCGGAGAAGGGATACTCCAAAATATTTTTCACGGATCCCAACAGCAAACTGTTCTTTTTAAAGCAGATCCTTGCCGGCGCTTTCATCACGGTTACAATGACGGGTATGGACCAGGAGATGATGCAGAAAAACATTTCGGTTAAGACGCTGAAAGATTCGCAGAAGAATATTATTTCCATGTCGCTGGTGCTGATGGTGGTGATCCTGATCTTCCTGTTCCTCGGCGGCCTGCTGTACCTGTTTGCCGGGCAGATGAATATCGGCGTAACAGGCGACAAGCTGTTCCCCACTATCGCCCTCCAGCATATGCCGCCGGCGGTATCGGTGATCTTTATCATTGCGCTGATATCGGCGCTTTTCCCCAGCGCGGATGGGGCCATTACAGCACTTACTTCCACTTTTTGCATCGATATCCTGGGCATGCAGCGCAGGGCCGATCTCACAGATCCGCAGAAGAAAAAACTGCGGCAGCGCATCCACCTGGGGTTCGCGTTGCTCTTCCTGTTGTTCGTGATGATGTTCAAATGGATCAACGACTCCAGCATGATCGGGCTGATCCTCAAAGTGGCGACGTTTACCTACGGGCCCCTGCTCGGCCTGTTCACATTCGGCATTCTTACCAGGCGCAAAGTAAAGGACCGGCTGGTGCCCTGGGTCTGTATCGCTTCACCGGTGATCTGCTTTCTGCTCGATAAATTCCAGAAACAGATCTTCGGTTCCTTCGAGATCGGCCTCGAGCTGCTCATCATCAACGGGCTGATCACTTTCCTTGGCCTATGGCTTGTTTCGAGGGAAAGCGACTAAGTGGTGATTTCGAATTCAGATTTTGAATTGAGAAAGACAATAATTTAAATGGAGTTAATAAACCCAGACGCCGAAGCCTATTCTGCCCGCTTTACCAGTCCGGAAACCGGCCTGCTGCAGGAGATCAATAACTGGACCATGCAGCACCATTCCCAGGCCCATATGCTGAGCGGGCATGTGCAGGGAAAATTTTTATCGTTCCTGAGTACTATACTGCGGCCGAAATACGTTCTGGAAATAGGAACGTTCACGGGATACAGTGCGCTTTGCCTGGCAGAAGGACTTGTTAAAACCGGCGAACTGCATACCATAGAGCTGAGAGCGGAAGATGCAGCCACAGCACAACAAAATTTTAGGAAATCCGAAAGAGATAAGCAGATACATTTGCACATAGGCGACGCGAGGCAGATCATACCGGATTTACACTACGAATGGGATTTAGTTTTTATAGACGCGGACAAAGTTTCTTACATCGATTATTATGAACTGGCAGTGCCCCGGCTGAGTGCTGGGGGCATCATCATCGCAGACAATATGCTGTTCCATGGACAGGTGCTTGAGCAGCCTGTCACCGGCAAAAACGCGATAGCAATACATGCGTTCAACGAGCATGTGCAAAACGATCCGAGAACAGAAAACGTTTTCATAACGATCAGGGACGGTGTTCAACTGATCAAAAAAAAGAGTGAATGAAGAAACTGATTTTGTTTTTATGCCTGTCTGCAAGCCTCGCGGTACATGCACAGAAAGAAAAAGTGCAGGCCTACGTTGAAACCTACAAAGAACTCGCTATCGCGGAAATGATGCGTACCGGCGTTCCTGCCGCTATTACCCTTGCACAGGGTATCCTCGAATCCCAATCGGGCCAGAGCGATCTGGTGAAGAATTCGAATAATCATTTCGGTATCAAGTGTAAGACCGAATGGACCGGCGAGAAATTTTACCATGATGACGACACCAAGGGTGAATGCTTCAGGGTATATCCTACTGCCGATCAGTCGTATATCGACCATTCCAATTTCCTCAAAACGCGTCCGCCCTATGCTTTCCTGTTCAAACTGGACCCTACCGATTTTGAAGGCTGGGCCAGGGGCTTGAAAAAAGCAGGCTATGCCACTGAAAAAGATTATGCGCCGAGACTGATCCAGCTGATCAATACTTTCGGGCTGCAGCAGTACTCGCTCGAAGCCATTGCGCGGCTGAAGAATGGTGAAACGCCTTTCACAACCGGCGTTGTACCGGCTGGTGCGGAACCCAAAAAAGAGTTTATCGAAACAAAGCCCGCCACTGAGGCTGCGTCACCGGGTACTATAACCGCCCAGCAGTCTGTGACCAATGTATTGGCAGCGGTTGCTGAACAGCCTTCGGAAGAAAAAACGATCAACACCGCGGTTGCTGCAAAAGTGGCGAGTTATCCAACCGGCGTTTTTACCATCAACCATACCAAAGTGGTCTTCGGCACAGCCGGAACCTCACTGCTGTCGCTGGCCGATCAGTATGAACTGCCCCTGAGCAAACTGCTCGAGTTCAACGATCTTGCAGAAATGGATGTGCTGGATACCGACCGTTTGATGTTCCTCGAAAAAAAGCAGAAAAAAGGCGCCGGCGATTTTCATATGGTTGCCGATGGCGAAACGCTCCATGGTATCAGCCAGCTGGAAGGCGTTCGTCTGGAGAGCCTGCTTGAGTACAACAGCTTAAAAAAAGGTTCGAAGGTTTCAACCGGCGATAAGATATATTTGCGTACCAATGCCCAGGCTGCTGTGGAGAAGCCGGGTAAGAACACAAAGAAAATCACCGGCTGATCATTCAACCACTACTGCATGGGAAACCTGGTCGTTCACAACAAAACATTCGTTCCCTACCTGCCCGAGGCGCTGATCCTTGAAAAAGTGAAAAAACTGGCCGCGCAGCTCCATCGCGATTATGCCGGTAAGAAACCACTTTTTATTTCCATTCTCAATGGGTCGTTCATGTTCTCATCGGACCTGTTCAAAGAACTGGATTTCGAGGCTGAGATCTGTTTTATCAAACTGGCTTCCTATAAAGGCACCAAATCTTCCGGCCAGGTACTTACTGCCATCGGGCTGGATACGGACATCACCAACCGGCATGTGGTGATACTGGAAGATATCATCGATACCGGCAAGACCATGAATGAATTCCTGCCGCAGTTATGGAACCAGCAACCCGCATCACTGAGGATAGCGGTATTGCTCCATAAGCCTGACGCCACTGTTTTTCAGGTACCCATCGACTACTGCTGTTTTTCCATCCCCAATAAATTTGTGCTGGGCTACGGCCTCGATTATGATGGCCTTGGACGCAATATCCGCGAGCTGTACCAGCTCGACGGCGAAGCATAAAGTTTTGCCAATAAGCAGCACCCGGGCATTAATTTCCTTCTTTGTACGTTATATTGGAACAAACCGGGCCGGATGAAACGTGTTTCCTGGGTTTTTCTGCTGCTATTGTTTGCCCATGGCCTGTATGGGCAGTATTATCTTCGCGGCGAGGTACGGGATAACCGGGGCCGGCCGCTGGAGGGTGTAAAGATCAATCTCGCTTCTCACGGGGCATTCCCGTATTACAGCGGCAGCGGGGGCACATTCGGTATTACTGTTTCGCTGGCGAGCGATACCATCACGCTTTCACTAGAAGGATATGAACAATGGAAAGCCGCGGTAGATACCCGGCAGTTCCAGTCGCTGGTGCTGAAGATGCTTCCTTCCACCGCGCAGCAGTACCATAACAAACTCACATCCGCCACTACCAACCTGAAAGCGGAGAGCGCCGGCGGAGCCGCGGTGCCTGGCGAGAGCTATACCAATCTTGTAGAAAACCAGTTCGTGGATGCAGCTGTATATCCCGAAACGGGTTTCTCGATCAATGTTGACAAAGCCGCCTACAGCAATATCCGTCGCTTTCTCATCAATGAAATGAAAGTTCCGAAAGATGCGATCCGCATTGAAGAGATGCTCAACTATTTCAGCTTCACAAGGGCTGCAGGCGAGGCCAATACCAGGCAGTTCCATTGCCAGAGCGAACTTACCGGTTGCCCGTGGAAAACAGATAACAGGCTTCTGTTCCTGAACATCACCGCCCCGAGGCTGAACCTCGACAATCTCCCGCCTTCCAATCTGGTGTTCCTGATCGATATTTCCGGCTCGATGGATAAACCCAACCGCCTGCCTTTGCTGCAGGCGGGTTTTAAATTGCTGGTAGATAATCTGCGGGCGAAAGACACGTTGAGCATTGTAACTTATGGCGGCGGCGTTGGGATCGCTTTGCAGCCTACCGGCGGAAATAATAAACAACATATCAAAGCCGTGATCGATTCACTTGTGGCCGGCGGCGATACCCCGGGTGAAGGCGCTATCCGTACTGCCTATAACCTCGCCAAAAAAACATTGATCCATGATGGCAATAACCGGGTGATACTCGCCACGGACGGAGACTTCAATGTGGGACAGGTTTCGGAGACAGAACTTGAGGACATGATCACAGGCTACCGTCAGACTGGTATATACTTAACCTGTCTCGGGGTGGGCATGGGCAATTACAAAGACAGTAAACTGGAAACCCTGTCGAAAAAAGGCAATGGCAATTTCGCTTATATCGATAACCTGGAGGAAGCGCAGAAAGTGCTGGTAACGGAATTCACACAAACGCTGTATGCGGTGGCCAACAACGCTTCCGTAAAGATCGATTTCGATCCGCGGATCGTAAAAGCATACCGGCTGATCGGGTTCGATAACAAGAAGAATGCGATACAGGATACAACCAGCGAACTCGAGGGCGGCGAAGTGGGCAGCGGGCATTCCATGCTCGCGATCTTCGAACTGGAGCCGGCGGGAAGGGACTCGCTGTTCCGCCATCAGGAGTTTGCGCAACTGTTATTGCAATACCGCATCACCAGCACCGATCTGCCTGCCAAACAGCATTTCAGTATTCCCTACAACCCGCTGCCCATCGAAAAAGCGGATTCAAGCTATCGTTTTGCAGCAGCCATCGCATTGTTCGGCTCGGTATTGAAGCAGTCAAGATTTGTAAAAGATCTGGCGTTCGAAGATGTTCGCGAACTGGCGCGCACCAGTGTCAATATCAATGATGCCCGCCAGTCCGAGTTTCTCGTCCTTATCGAAAAAGCGATCAAGGTATACACGCCGGGAAAGAAAAAGAACAGATGAGCCCTGAAAGAACAGATGAACAAGGAACAAGAAATGGGGAACGGATGAGGAAAGGATCTGATCAACATTCATCGGTTCCTTGTTCCTTGTTCTTCTGTTCTGTACCCTTATTCATCTGTTCACTCCCGCCCCCATTCCCAAAGCCCGAATAATGTTTTTTTATCGGGAAGATGGCCATTGAATTTAAGCGTATTCAGTATCTGGCCGCGATGATGGGCTTCATGAGCAATAAGATAGCCGAGGAATGCTTCGGGGTGAGGTTTAAAACCTTTGATCTTGCCGGCAGCCAGTCCGGCCTCGAGCAGTTTTGAGATCGCCGCCTGGCTTTGCTTCAGGTGCTGAAGCAGTAATTTCTTTTTAAGTCCTGTTCCTTTCTCTAGTTTGGTCAGCCCGTCCATCAGCTCCGGCTTCGCGGCCTGCAGCCACATCAGCCTCACATTGTGCAGGTGCGCGAACTGCTCGGCAGCGGTGCGGCCCTTGCCGTTTAACTGATCGCCGTAATGTTCTTCGGGAATATTGTTGATAAGGAGCTCATTCATTTTATGACTGATCTCCCAGGTATGAACAATAGGGTGCATGGCAGTAGTTTGTACTACTAATATAATCAATCGAACAGAGAACAAGGAACAAGGGACAGCCGAAGTTCAATCGGAATTACAATCCGTTCATCCATTCCTTGTTCCTATGTTCTAATTAAACGCTTCTCTCACCCGGTCGAAAAAGCTTTTGTCTGCTTTGCCAGGCTTAGGTTTGAAGTTTTCGCTCTGATTGAGTTTTTCGAGCAGCTCTTTTTCTTCGGAATTAAGATGCTGGGGGGTCCAGACATTCACTTCGATAAGCTGATCGCCTTTGCCATAGCCCTGCACCTCGGGGAAGCCTTTCCCTTTGAGACGGAAGATCTTTCCGCTCTGGGTTCCCGCCGGTATTTTGATCTTGGCCCGGCCGTCGATGGTAGGCACTTCCACCTGGGTGCCGAATACGGCGTCGGTGAAAGAGATATGAAGTTCATAGGCAACGTTCAGTCCGTCGCGGTGCAGTTCTGCATGTCCCTCTTCCTCTATCTGGATGATCAGGTCGCCCGCCAAACCGCCGCGTTCTCCCGCATTGCCTTTACCGCTCATGCTTAGCTGCATGCCATCCGAAACGCCGGCAGGAATATCGATGCTGATGGTTTCTTCTCCATACACCCTGCCATCGCCCTTACATGCCGTACACTTCGTTGTTACACTGGTGCCTTCGCCATTACAGGTAGGACAGGTGGTGACCGTCTGCATTTGCCCGAGAAAAGTATTGGTTACCCTTCTCACCTGCCCGCTGCCGTTACAGGTGCTGCAGGTCTGAACACTGCTTTTATCTTTTGCACCATTGCCGCCGCAGGTGGAACACACCACGTATTTTTTTACTTTGACGTTCTTGGTAACGCCTTTGGCGATCTCCTCGAAATTCAGTTTGAGCTTGATGCGAAGATTGGCGCCGCGCTGTCCACGGGCCCTGCCGCCACTGCCTCCACGACCGCGTCCGCCGCCGAAAAAATTGCCGAACATGTCCTCGCCAAAAATATCGCCGAACTGACTGAAAATATCCTCCGCATTCGTATTGTGGAAACCGCCGGTACCGGGCGCAAAAGCAGCATGACCAAAGCGATCGTATTTCGCTTTCTTGTCGGCATCGCTCAACACTTCATAAGCTTCCGCCGCCTCCTTGAATTTTTCTTCGGCAGCTTTATCGCCGGGATTACGGTCCGGATGATACTGCATTGCCACTTTGCGATAGGCTTTCTTGATCTCCTCTGCGGTGCCCGATTTTCCCACACCCAATACCTCGTAATAATCTCGTTTGGACATTAGTTTTGCTTTTGTTTTATGTTAGCGGTTAGCTATTGGCGATCAGCTGTTAGCGGTGAAAGGCTAATTGCTGACAGCTAATCTCCAGCGGCTACTTCCCAACTACCACTTTCGCGAAGCGGATCAGTTTATCATTTAAATAATAGCCTTTTACTACCTCGTCTACCACTTTTCCTTTCAACTCTGGCGTGGGCGCCGGGATTTCGGTAATGGCTTCGTGCTTCTCCACATCGAATTCCGTATTCAGGCTTTCCATAGGTTTTACGCCGCGGGACTGCAGGGCAGAACGAAGTTTATTGAATACCAGCTGAACGCCTTCTTTCTGAGCGGCCAGGTCATCGCTGGACTGGAGCTGTTTTTCAGCGCGGTCCACATCGTCGAGCACATCGAGCAGGCTTACGATCACGTCCTTGCCAGCGGTCTGGATCAGATCCAGCCGTTCCCGGGCCGTCCGGCGCCTGAAATTGTCGAATTCAGCCATCAGGCGGATATATTTATCTTTTTGCTCTTTTAGCTCATCTTCCAGCTTTTCCAGCGCATTTTCGTTCGCCACAGGCTCGTTCAGATGCGAGGTACCGGCTGCATTTTCGTCAGTATTAATATCAAATCCGTTCACCGGCTCGTTGATTTCCGGTTTTTGGGCCGTTTCTTTCTCTTTCATAGTTGTCAATTCATTATAAGGCTATATGTCAAAAATATTGCCGGGGCAAAGAAAAGGGAAAAAATGGCAGAAAGGGGAGGAAAGTCTGGAGTTAGGAGTTGGGAGTCTGGAGTCAAAACCACCCTACTCCAGACTCCCAACTCCTAACTCCAGACTCCCCATATCTTTGCCGGATGACCAGACTTATCCTGAAAAAGCAGATCGCGCCGAGGATCGCTAATGGGCATCCGTGGATCTATGGCAATGAAGTGGCCCGGGTAGAGGGGCCGGTAGAAGGCGGGGATATCGTGGAGGTGTTTTATGGAGATGGGAAGCCGGCCGGGCAGGCTTATATCAACCCGAAATCCCAGATCATTGCGCGTTTGCTCACCCGGAAACCGGAAAAGATAGATGAGGATTTCTTTCACCGCCGCATCCTGCAGGCCTGGCAGTACCGCCAGAAACTGGGGTATATCGAAAATTGCCGGCTGGTATTTGGGGAGGCCGATCTGTTGCCGGCCCTGGTGATCGACAAGTTCAACGATTATTTTGTGATCCAGACCCTTTCGCTCGGCATGGACCGCTGGAAACCGGCTATTGTGAAAGCGCTGGAAAGCATTTTTTCACCCAAAGGCATCTATGAACGCAATGATGTGCCGGTGCGGGAGCTGGAGGGGTTGCCCCAGCAGAAAGGCTTTCTGTCGGCGCCTTTCGATACCAATATTCTTATCACTGAAAACGGGTTGAAATTCAATGTGGATATAGAGAACGGCCAGAAGACAGGTTACTTCCTGGATCAGCAGGATAACCGCCGCGCCATTCAGCATATCGTGAAAGGCGCCGAAGTACTGGGTGCATTCACTTACACCGGCACTTTCGAGATCCATGCGGCACACTATGGCGCCAGGTCGGTGCTGGGGCTCGATATCTCCGAGAATGCCGTTGCCCAGGCCAACCGCAATGCCGCTCTGAACGGACTGGAAAAGATCTGTCATTTCGAGGCAGTGAATGCGTTCGATGTGCTGAAGCAATGGGGAAAGGATGGCAGGCAATATGATGTGGTAATGCTCGATCCGCCGGCGTTTACAAAGAGCCGGGAAAATATCCAGAAAGCGGTAACGGGTTACAAGGAGATCAATCTGCGGGGAATGAAACTGATCCGCAATGGGGGTTTCCTGGTTACCTCGAGCTGTACCAACCTGGTGCATCCGGAACTTTTCTTGCAAACGATCGATGCTGCTGCAAAAGATGCTAAGAAAAGGATCAGGCAAGTAACTTTTCAGGCCCAGTCGGCAGATCATCCGATCATTTGGGGCATCGAGAACACGAACTACCTGAAATTCCTGATAGTGGAGGTGACTGACAAATAGATTACTCCTTGCGTTCTTTGCGCTGTTGTCGGGTTGCGAATTTAGTAACGCAGGGAACGCAAAGGACCGCGGAGGACGCAAGGAAATTCCAAAAAAATATCACCAGCCATGCAGTAACAGCCCTAATGCCGATGCGTGAATCAGTGCAAACAGCAGTAGCATTTTATTTTTTTCGGTAAATGTTTTGACGAGATATCTGACAAAAAGAATAAAACAGCCGATCAATGCTAAAAGATACCCGAGAACATCAAGGTTGGGTGTACAAGGTCCAGACCTAAAATTGCGCGATAAGAAGATAAGGATACCTGCCAGCAGAAGATAAAACAGCGCTGTAAAACTTATTCTTCGAAGCATATAACCGTTATTTGGAAACCTGGAACTTTCCGGAGTCCACGATCCTTCCGGTCTGATCGCGGAGCTGATAGATGTAGAGGCCGCGGATATAGCTATCATCGAGGGTGATGGTGATCTTTTCATCGGTAACGCGGCTATCGCTCATTTTGCGGCCGATGAAATTGTAGATCTGCAGGGTAAAGCTTTTATCAACCGTTTTGTCGAAGGTAAAATTGATATAGCTGGTGGCGGGGTTGGGATAGAAATGGGTGATCTTGCCCTCCATCAACGGCGTATTGCTACCATCTGCAATAAAACTGCTGATGGCAAGGGTGCATACCAGTAAGATGGATAAGTAGATTTTCCTCATGGATCCACGTTGTACTCAACTAAATTATTCAAAACCCGCGGATTTCAGCCAGTCCTGTTAAATTTTTAACAAAAAACTCAATTAAGATCGCGTTAAACCGGCGATCGCTGCCTGGATAGCCTGGTAGTCGGGCTCTTCTCCCGGGGTTGCGCAAACTTCGGTATGCCGCACGATCCCCTGGCCATCGATCACGAAAACAGCGCGTTTGCTTACACCCTGCATCTCAAAACTGGGAAAGGTCTCATACAGTACATCATACGCTTTCGAAGCCTCCCGGTTAAAATCGCTCAGCAACGGAAAATTGAGATTCTGTTCGGCCTTGTATTTTGCAAGCGTGAACAATGAATCGACGGAGATGCCAAATACCCGTGCAGCGGCATTGTTGTAGAGACTGATATTGTCCCTTACATTACAGAGCTCTTTGGTACAGGTACTGGTAAATGCCAGCGGGAAGAAAAGTAACACTACGGTATTGCCACGCTGGTCGGCAAGGGATACTTTTTGTTTTTCGGTGTTGAAGAGCGTCAAATCAGGCGCTGATTGGCCGGGTTGGATGGGCATTTTTATCAGGTTTATAGTAAAATAATCCTCTGCGCAAACTCCTTTAACTCATGTTCTCTGCGGTAAAAAACGCTCGCATAAAGCAGTTTGATTCACCGCAGAGAACGGGAGAAGCAGAGATTGCGCAGCGTTAAATTGTCATTTCGGGCACGTTCTCGGGTAGGATCAGCTTACCCGCAGTTTTGGCTTTAATCTCATCCACACTCACACCAGGCGCACGTTCTTTCAGTACAAATCCCTGTGGTGTTACATCCAGCACAGCCAAGTCGGTGACGATTTTTTTAACACAGCCGACACCAGTCAGCGGCAGACTGCATTGTGGCAATAATTTACTTTCTCCTTTCGGATTTGTATGCATCATAGCTACAATGATATTTTTTGCACTGGCCACCAGGTCCATGGCGCCGCCCATGCCTTTGACCATTTTGCCGGGTATTTTCCAGTTGGCGATATCTCCCTGCTCGCTCACTTCCATCGCACCCAGCACGGTGAGATCGATCTTGCCCGCGCGGATCATGCCAAAGCTTTCGGCACTGTCGAAGAATGCGCCTCCGGGGATCACGGTTACGGTTTCCTTTCCCGCATTGATCAGGTCTGCATCGATATCCTTTTCTTCCGGGTACGGGCCCATGCCGAGGATACCATTTTCACTCTGGAATATCACTGTCATGCCCTGTGGAATATAATTGGAAACCAGTGTTGGTATGCCGATGCCGAGATTGACATACATACCATCTTTCAACTCCTGGGCGATCCGCTTTGCGATTCCGAATTTGTCTAACATGCTGTTTTTTTTACCGCAAAGGCGCAAGGGCGCGAGGGATCGCAAAGAATTCGTCGCGTAACCTGGTGCCCCCGCGCCTTTGCGGTTAATCTATAATTACAATTTTACCGTCCGGCGTTCAATGCGCTTCTCATAATTGTTTCCTTGAAATATCCGGTGCACATATACTCCGGCTACATGGATGGAATCGGGATCCAATTCACCAGGTTCCACCAGTTCCTCTACTTCCGCAATGGTAATTTTACCCGCTTTTGCCATCGAGCTCGAAAAATTGCGGGTGGTCTTGCGGAACACCAGGTTGCCCAGCCGGTCTCCTCTCCATGCTTTCACGATCGCGAAATCGGCATGCAGGGCATGTTCCATCAGGTACATCTTTCCGTCGAATTCGCGGGTTTCTTTGCCCTGCGCTATTTCGGTGCCGAAGCCGGCGGGCGTAAAGAATGCGGGGATGCCCATTCCGGCCATCTGGATCCGTGTGGCGAGGGTGCCCTGCGGGATCAGGTCCACTTCCAGTTCGCCATTCAGCAGCTGCCGTTCGAATTCCGCATTCTCACCCACATAACTGCTCATCATTTTCTTGATCTGTCGCGTCTGCAAAAGCATACCGAGACCAAAACCGTCTACTCCCGCATTATTGGAGATACAGGTAAGTCCGCTTATTTTTTTGCGTACCAGGGCAGCAATACTGTTTTCAGGAATTCCATTCAGACCAAAACCGCCGAGCATCAGGGTGGCGCCATCGGGGATATCGTGGATGGCCGCATCGGCATCTGCAAACACTTTGTTCATAGACGATCGTTAACTCTGCAAAAATAGGGATTGCTCAGCGAGCCTGGCCATGATTCTGGCGTTCGAACAAAGTCGTTTTTTCGCGGGTAGCATATGCATCCACAGAATCCACCAGGGTCTTGAACTCGATTGGATGCGCTTCGTAGTAGCGGTAGCTTTCATAATACTGGTTGCCGGTAACACCATGCAATGCAAACACCTGGGCAAACAGCCGGGTGTCTACTTTTCTCTTGCTTGCAGTTGAATCCTTTGCAATGATATTATTGTACCATTCACCGGCTTTGATCAGGTCCCACATGATCAGTTTCATCCGGTTCACTTCAATGGGCCTGATCTCCTTCCTGGAAGAGCAGGCGCCCAGGACCGCCAGGAAAACGAAAAGCACCGGCAACTTCATCATTTGATCTCCTGTTTGTAACGTGAAGCATTCACGATATCGATCGCTGCCAGTATATCAACGGCGCGGGCTTTCTGCTCGGTAGTGGCTTTCTTGAAAACGCCTACCAGCTCGGTTACTTTTCCCTGCAGGAAAAATTCGGCGATCATGGTATTCGCATTTTCCTTGCTGAAAGCCTGCAGCTGGGTAAGACTTTGCAGGATATTGGCCCGGGCTTCAGGTTCCTTATCAAACAATTTATCCAGGCCGGAGCGGTAATAGGAATAGATCACGTCGTGGATAATATTGTACCTGGTGTTGATCAGGTTCTCATTCAGCCAATACCTGTTGCGGGTGCCGTCGAATACCCGCCAGCCCGCGATGCTTTTGCCCTCGGGCGCATTGTTGATGATGTTCTGCGCTCTTCTGAAATACTGGTCGCCGCCCTTGGGTGAAAATGAATCATAATCCAGGCCGATGATCATATAAGCGTAGTAGGCGAACAATGCCGTGAGGTTGGCTGCCGCTGCATCCGTACCCTGCACCCGGCTCTCGTTGAACTCGATCGGCTGGAACTCTACATATTTGAACTGAACATCGGGGTCGATAAAATTAACCAGTGCTGCCTGGTAAGAAGAATTATAAACAGGCCTTGCCGCCTGGATCGTCAGCGTACCGCGATAGGTATTGGGGTCCGATGCACTTTCTATATTCAGGATAAAGCTGCATTCGATCTTCTCCGAAGGCAGAAAAACATCGGATGTCCATTTGCGGTTGTTGAGGAAATTGGTGAGCTGCGACTGCAGGGTCGTAAATATTTTTTTATCCACCGCCGAACTCACCCGCGATGCTACCACGCTCACTTTTGCCTGCAGCTCCTGTGCTTCAACCCCCAGTGTTGCCAGGCAGGCCAGCCAAACCATAAAAAAAATACGTTTATGCATGTTGCTGTATGATGAATGATACAATATCCGCTGCTACCGCTTTCTTGGATTTCAAGCCTATCGCAGTTTCGCTGCCATCGCTGGCAATAATGGTTACTTTATTCGTGTCGATCCCAAAGCCGGCGCCTTTGTCACGCAATGAATTTAAGACAATTGCATCGAGGTTCTTTGACCTGAGTTTTTCGATGGCATGTTCTTTCTCGTTATTCGTTTCGAGTGCAAACCCCATCAGGTACTGGCCAGGTTTTTTTTGCAGGCCGAGTTCTTTCAGGATATCGGTTGTTTTGACAAGCGCGATATCCAGACCACCAGCCGCTTTCTTTATTTTTTCAGCCGCCCTTGCTGCCGGCGCATAATCGGCAACGGCGGCCGCCATTACTGTAATATCGGCGCTGAGGAAATTTGCTGAACATGCTGCGAGCATTTCGTCGGCAGATCGCACTTCGATCAGCTTAATACCCTTGTATTGAACTTGCTGTTGTGTTGGTCCCGCTACGAGGGTAACATCTGCACCCCGCATGAACAATTCGCCGGCGATCGCGAAACCCATTTTACCGGAAGAATGATTGCCAACGAAACGCACGGGGTCGATCGCCTCGTAGGTTGGGCCTGCCGAAACCAGGGCCTGCTTTCCTTTAAGTTCTTCCGTCCGGAAAAAACGTTCGGTGATCCAGCTCATGATATCGCCTGGCTCGGCCATACGACCATCGCCATAAAGTCCGCTGGCGAGTTCGCCTTTTTCAACCGGGATCACTTCGTTGCCGTATTCGCGGATCAGTTGCAGGTTTTTCTGCGTGGAAGGATGATGCCACATGTCCTCATCCATGGCCGGAGCAACCACCACCGGGCAGGTCGCGGATAGATACACCGCCAGTAAAATATTATCACAAAAGCCATGCGCCATCTTCGCGAGTGTATTGCAGCTCAGCGGCGCAACCAGGAACAGGTCGGCCCAGCGGCCCAGCATCACATGATTGGACCATTCATTGCCGTCGGCCAGATCAACAATGACGCGATTCCTGGAAAGCGTGGATAATACCACCGGTGCAACAAAGTCCTTGGCAGCCGGCGTCATTACCACTTTCACCTCCGCTCCCGCTTTAACCAAGAGACGCACCAGCAGGATGCTCTTGTAAGCTGCGATACTGCCGGTGATGCCAATAAGTATTTTTTTTCCTTGAAGCATGGAGTGAGCGTGAGGCGTGAGGCGTGAGACGTCAGTCGTGAATGGTGAATGGTGAACGGTGAACTGGATTTTGTAATCAGCCTTCACTCACATTTCACGATTCACGCCTCACGGTTCACGCCTCACGTCTAACGTTCCACAAACTAAAAGTAACAAAAAACGACAGCTCATCACTGTCGTTAAAATCATTTCAGAAAAATTTAGCCTACCTGAACAGGTCGCTTTCATTGTTCTTGCGGTAGTATACCTTGCCTTCCATGAACTCCTGGGTGGCGAGGATAGCCGGGTTAGGCATTTTTTCGTAGGCCCTGGAGATCTCGATCTGTTCTTTATTCTCATGGATCTCTTCGAGGCTGTCTGTATGACTGGCGAACTCTTCGAGCTTATTATGCAGTTCTTCCCGCAGGGAGATATTGATCTGGTTGGCCCTCCTGGCAATGATCGCAATAGACTCGTACAGATTACCTGTTTTAGCCTTTACATCAACCAGGCTCTTGGTTTCCACCACGGCGGCGGTATTGGCACTAAGTTGTCTTCTTAACTTGCTCATTCTTCAGGTTGTTTAAAATGTTATTGGTTTGTGTTTTAAATCTGTTCACTTCTTCCAGGAACTTGCTGTCGGCAAAACGCTCAGTGAAATCCGAACACTCGGCCAGCACTTTCTCGAAGCGCTCTTTTTGTTTTTCCTCGTAGCTCATTTCCGCATATTTGAAATAAGCCCTGATCTCCTGGTACTTGTACTCGTCCGCCTTTTTTGAGTCGGGGAAATTCTCGGATACATTCTGGAATGCAATGGCGGCCGCTTTGTAAAAACCAAGATCGTAATAGAGTGCCGCGCTCTTGAAATCTTTCAGCTCGAGTTTCTCCCGGCATTTCTCAATGATATCGTTCGCTTCCGCTGCACGCGGCGAAGCAGGGTGCGTATTGATGAAAGCCTGCATCAACTGTATGGTCTTGGTAGTATTGGTCTGGTCCAGTTCTACTTTGGGCGACTGCTTGTAGTAACAGAAAGCCCGCATATAGTCGCATTCCTCGCTTCTCGGACTGGTAGGGAAATTCTCCACGAAGGTCTTGAACAGGTTCTCGGCGTTCATGTAATCTTTCTGGTAGTAGTAAGAATACGCGAACTTATAATACATATCCTCGTAGCGGGTCGTTCCTTTTACATAAGGGAATATATCCTCAAAGAGCTGCTGGGCGTAACCGTACTGCTTATTGGCATAGTACTGCTCAGCCATTTTGTATTTGTACTCATAGTCCTTACTCTTCAAGATCTTGCCAAACTTGTTGGAGCATGAAGCAGTCAAAACCAGTACCGAAATCAAAACCAGGGCGATCCTATTCATACAAGGGGGCAAAATTAGTTAATTACGGGCAATTTAGGTAGTCTGGAAGGCAGTTTGTGGGGTGGAATAGTTAAGAATTTACAAAAGAAGCTGTTAGCTGTTAGTTTTAAGGCCAGCGTACCGGCCATCGCGCTCTTTGCGCTCCTTTGCGTTCTTTGCGTTACCACATAGCCGCGGATTTGTAACGCAGAGGACGCAAAGGGAGCGCAGAGAACGCAAGGGAATTCACCAAAAAGCCGCCATACATCGCTGTATGACGGCTTTTGTTATGAAAATTCAGGCCGGATTACTTACCGTCTTCCTCGCCTTCTTTCAGTTTGGCCTTGATCTCAGCGAGAGCACCCAGGTCGCCCAAAGTAGTTTTTTCCACTTTCGACTGGATGTTCTTCACCGCTTTCCTGGTGTTTTCAGAATCGGCTTTTGCTTCTTTCTTGGCAGCTTCCTTCACTTCCGCTTCGTGCTGCTCCCAGATCCGCGCATGGCTGAGAACGATACGCTTCTCGTTACGGTCGAATTCGATCACCATGAACTGGTTGGTCTCATCGGCCTGTACCTGCTTGCCGTCTTCCTTGTTCAGGTGACGGTTAGGCGCGAAGCCTTCCAGCCCGTAAGGCAATTGTACGATGGCGCCTTTGTCGTCCTTGCGGATCACAGTGCCTTCGTGAACAGTGCCAATGGCGAAAGTATCTTCGAGCGCATTCCAGGGATCTTCTTCCAGCTGTTTGTGGCCCAACTGCAGTTTGCGGTTGTCCTTGTCGATGCTGAGGATCACCACGTCGATATGCTCGCCGATCTTGGTATAATCGGTGGGGTGATTGAAACGCTTCAGCCAGCTCAGGTCGCTGATATGGATCATACCGCCGATACCTGGTTCCAGTTCAACGAACACGCCATAAGGGGTGATATTCTTCACCAGGCCTTTATGCTTGCTGCCTTCAGGGAATTTGGTTTCGATAGTGCTCCATGGGTCCTGGCTCATTTGTTTGATGCTCAGGCTCATTTTGCGTGAATCCTTATCGAGGGTAACCACTTTTGCTTCGTATTCATCGCCCAGTTTGAAGAACTCTTTGGCGTTGATCGGCGTATTGGCCCAGGTGATCTCAGACACGTGCACCAGGCCTTCAACACCAGGCTGGATCTCCAGGAATGCACCGTAATCTTCAATGTTCACCACTTTACCTTTCACAACAGAACCTTCTGCCAGACCTTCAGGCAGCACATCCCATGGATGCGGGGTCAATTGTTTCAGGCCGAGGCTGATACGTTTTTTGTCGTCGTCGAAATCCAATACCACCACATTCAGTTTCTGGTCCATCTTCACCACTTCGCTCGGGTGAGAGATACGACCCCATGAAATATCGGTGATATACAACAGACCGTCGAGGCCGCCAAGGTCCATGAATGCACCGAAATCTGTGATGTTCTTCACCACGCCTTCCAGTACCTGGCCTTTTTCGAGTTTGCTCATGATCTCCGCACGCTGTGCTTCGATATCGCTTTCGATCAGTGCCTTGTGCGATACAACGGCGTTCTTGATGGCTTCGTTGATCTTCACCACTTTGAACTCCATGGTCTTGCCTACGAACTGGTCGTAGTCGGTAACAGGCTTCACGTCGATCTGTGAACCCGGCAGGAAGGTTTCCATACCGAACACGTCAACGATCAGACCGCCTTTTGTTTTGCTGGTAACAGTACCGGTGATCACTTCGCCGGTCTTATGTACTTCCACGATACGCTCCCAGGCGCGGTAGATGCGGGCTGATTTGCGGCTGAGGTGCAGATTACCATTGCGGTCTTCTTTCTCCACCACCATTACTTCCACTTCATCACCGATCTTCAATCCCTGAACATCGCGGAATTCATTCAATGATACAAGACCATCGCTTTTAAAACCGATGTTAACAACAACATCCGTTTTGGTCAGCGCCACAACGCCGCCGCGAACGATCTCACCATCTTCGATCTGTACGAAGGTCTCGTCGTAGACCTTGTCGTATTTAACCCTTTCAGACTCGGCATAATGACTCACATTACGTTTGTCGATGCTCCAGTCGAAATCATCATGAGCGGTTTCAGCCACAACAGGCGCTGCATCCGCCACAGGTGCATTTGTTGTCGCAGTAGGAACTTCAACAGCCTCTGGTGCTGCAGCGTTCTCCTGTGCATCTGCGTTTAGTTGTTTATTAATGAAATTCATAAAAAACCCGACGGTTTTAAATCGGGGGAGCAAAGGTAAGGGAAAAGAACGGAAGAACAAGGAACAAGGAATGGAAAATCTGAGATTTTAATATTGATAACCAGTCATTTAGGAACATTTAAGAACAGACGAGCAAGGAACAAGGAACAGAAGATCTAGGATCGGACTATCGATCCGCAGCGATCGCCCGCCCCCATTCCTTCTTCCGTTCCTTGCTCCTTGTTCCTTGCTCATCTGTTCAAAGGCTATTGCCGCTGTTTCACCTTGTATATCGCCGTCGGCAGCAGGCCATGGGCTTCGCGGTGGGTGCTGATCACTTTGGCGGAGTCTTTGGCCTGCGAAAGGCAGAGCACAACCCCCTCTTTTTCATCTACCCAGTAATTGAGGAAGTTGACCCCATACTTGCCCTGTACCGCCAGGTCCTTTTCATGGGCTTTGGCAACTGCCGCCGCGGTTACATTACCGGCGCCGAGGGTATGTACGTCGAGGAAGAAATTGTCATTGCCTGCGGCTGCAGCTTCAGCGCCCGGACTCACTGCAAAAATATTTGCCGCCAGCAGTCCATGCGCTTCTTTATGGGTCTGCTGCACCGCATCGCTGTTGGGAGCAGAAGAAAGACAGTAGATCACGCCTTTATCTTCATTCACCCAGTATTTCAGGAAGGACACGCCGTACCTGTCCTGCACGGCCAGGTCCTTGCTGTGCGCCGCGGCCACATCCGCCAGTTTTACTTTTCCGGCGGCGAGGTAATGCACGTCGATATACAACTGGTTACCGGGTTTAACAGAATCCTGACCGGAAGACGGGATACCTGTTTTGCTGCTGGCCCGGGCCGAGCAGCTGACTATTAAAAGAACGAATGCCAGTTTCATGGCAATTTTGTGCAGGGGGAAAACTTTACTGGTTACTGCCTGTTTCATACGATTGCTTGTTTTAAATGATGGAATAATGGGCACAAAATTGTCCCCATCTCAGGGTGGCGGCATAGGGAATATTCCCTAATTTGAAGCGATCCTTACCGGTTTTTCAGCTTTGGTAGCGGCAGTTTCCCGCTATCCTTTTATTTTGCCGCCGGTCATTCCATTGCATTCTTATTTTGCCACTGCGCGTAAACATTTGCAGGCTCAATGACACACACCGCTACATTTTTGGAACGTGATCCTTTCCTGGCAACGCTGCAGCAGGGATTTGACCAAACCGCCGCAGGAGAAGGCCATTGCTTTTTTGTAGCGGGCGAAGCTGGTATTGGCAAATCCTCCCTTGTAAAATTATTCCTGCAGCAGGCAGAAGGCAGGTGCAGGCAGTATACGGCATTATGCGATTTTCTTTTTACGCCGCGCCCGCTCGGTCCGCTGTACGATTTTGCATTGCAGGCCGACGGCGCTGTGCTGGAGCAAATGAATACCGCCTCTTCGAGATCGGCATTATTTGCCGCGATGACGCAGGAACTGACCCGGCATCAGCAACCGGTAGTAGTAGTGATTGAAGACATCCACTGGGCCGATGAAGCCACCCTCGATTTCATCAAATTTTTTGCGCGGCGCATCCCGGGTTCGCGCTGCATGATGCTGCTTACCTATCGTGATAACGAGATCGGTCCCGCGCATCCCCTGCGCAATGTGCTTGGCGAACTTAACCCGGGCAGTTTTTCCAGGATCACGCTCACGCCCTTGTCAAAGGAAGCCGTGGAAACACTGGCGCAGCAACGGGGCTACAACGGCGAAGATGTTTACCAGGTTACCGGCGGCAATCCTTTTTATGTGAACGAGATCATCGCGAGTTACAGCCCGGGCATCCCGGAAAATATTAAGGATTCGGTGCTCTCGGTATACAACAGGCAGGCAGCTGCCATCAAACATATCTGGCAGGTACTGTCTATTATGCCCGAGGGACTGGAACTGGGCTGGCTGTCGGAGATCGATGCCAATGGCCGCAACGCGATAGAGAGCTGCCTGCTGCATGGGGTATTGCTGATCCGCGGCAGCCGCATCGTGTTCAAACATGAACTGTACCGCCGCACGATCGAAACAGCTTTATCTCCTTTTAAAAGACAGGAACTGAACAAACAGGTACTGGATTTTTTCCTCGACCGGTTCAGGGCATCCGGTGCGGTGGAGCGCATCGTACATTATGCGAAGAATGCTTCGGAGAATGAATTGGTTGACATGTATGCACCCCAGGCTGCAGAGCAGGCAGCTGCTGTTGGCGCCCACACTGAAGCCGCCAAACTGTACGGGACGGCGATAGAATACAATACCGATAAGGATCCAGACAAGCTGGTGCGGCTGTATGAGGCATATACCTACGAGTGCTATCTCATCAACCAGATCAGCGAAGCCATTATTTACCAGACCAGAGCGCTGAAGATCTGGCAGGATAAAAATGAAGCGCTGCAGACCGGTAACAGCCTGCGTTTTCTTTCCCGGCTCTGGTGGTTCCAGGGACACCGCAGGGAGGCGGAAGCCTATGCGGAAAAAGCCATCCGGATCTTTGAAGGATTGCCTGCTTCAAAAGAAAAAGCGATGGCCTTCAGCAATATGGCGCAATTGAAGATGTTAGCGGAAGACCTTCCGGCCTGCGTGGAATGGGGAACGCGGGCGATAGAGTTGTCGAAGCAGTTCAACGATCCCGAAACGCTCTCACATGCGCTGAACAATGTAGGCACCGTCAAAATGAAATTTGCAGACATGCGGGAGGAAGGGAGGCAATTACTGCTGCAGAGCCTGAACATAGCATTGGAACATAGTTTCCACGAACATGCGGCCCGCGCCTATACCAATCTCATCGCTTCAGCGATCGGCTTGCGTGACTATGAGACTGCTGCCGGATACCTGCAGGAAGGTTTGCAGTATTGCGAGGAACGCGACCTCCATTCCTGGATCCGCTATAAACTCGTATGGAAGGCAAAGATGTTATTGTACCAGGGCCACTGGACCAAAGCGCGGGAAATCGCAGTTGGCTTGTTGGCCAATCCCACCCAACCCGGCATCATCCGCGTGGCCGCCATGGTGGTAGATGCCATTGTACGGATGCGCACCGGCACAGAAGAAGCCGCAGCAATGCTGCGTGAGGCAAAGGAACTGGCATCTGCAACCCAGGAGCACCAGCGGATCATCCCTGTGATGATCGCCCTGCTCGAATACCAGTGGCTGACCGGGATTGAAATGCTGGATGAAAATGACCTCGAATTAACCTATACGCTGTTGGCGCAGGTCGATAATGTTCATCTTAACATCGAAGCGGCTTTCTGGCTGCAACTGGCAAGGCCCGAAGATCCGCGGGCACAGGAATGGTGGCGCAGCTTTCAGCCTGACCAAAGCAATGAAGGTAAAACACAGGTGTTTCAGAAATGGGCATTGCAGCCTTATGAGCGCGCGTTGTTACTGCAGCAGGGATCGGAACAGGAACAGAAAGAAGCGCTGCAGCTGCTGCAGCAGCTCGGTGCAGAGATCCCTTACCGTCAACTCAGGCAGGCCATGCGATCAGCAGGCATCAGGAGTATCCCGCGCGGGATGCGGGAAACTACCAGGTCTAATCCTGCCCAGCTAACGCCGCGCGAACTTGATATCCTTACCCTATTGCGTACCGGGGCGCAGAACAAAGAGATAGCGGCTGCTTTATTTATCTCCCCCAAAACGGTAGACCACCACATCTCCTCCATACTCTTCAAGCTGGAAGCGCCTTCGCGCACCAGGGCCGTTATTGAAGCCGAACGGCTGGGCGTTCTAAAATAGGGAGTTGTTATCACAGATTGGTGGATATTCCCTATATGCTGCTGCTGCCTGCGCCGGAGCTTTACGCAAAATAAAAACCACATGAAAAAATTCATCATCGCCCGCAAACTGCCGGGCGCAGGAAACATGACGCCGGACGAACTGCGGACCATTTCAAAGACTTCGGTAGATGTTGTAAGCAGCCTGAACAAACCTTATACCTGGGTGGAATCGTTTGTGACCGACGATGCCATTTACTGCATACACGAGGCCGAAAGCGAAGACTCGATCCGCGAACATTCCACCGCCTGCCGTTTCCCAATCAACGGGGTTGAAGAAGTCCGGGTGGTGATCGGACCGCAGACAGCGCTGTGAACAGATGAACAGATGAACAAGGAGCAAGGAACAGAAGAAGGGAGATCGGAAGTAATAACGCCTTCTTCCGATCTCCCTTCCTTGTTCCTTGCTCATCTGTTCAATTCGCTCCGTCTGCTTTCAGCTTTTCTATTATCATTCCTGTTACTTTTCTGCCCAGGTCGAGCCCCACTTCGTTGTCGGTCCTGAAATGGATGCCGGCCTGGAAACGTGATTCTGCGCCGTCTTTGGCTTTTTTCTGGAAATAGGCTTTATCGGCCGGGAAGAAATAAGTATAGAGTTCACTCATCATGCCCGACATCACCGCATGACCGGACGGATAGCCGGGGAATGGCGGGGTTGGGATCAGCGGATGATAGGTGGTATCGAACTGATCAGGACGCGCCCCCCAATATGCATACTTGGCATCCCAGCAGGCGATAAAACAATCATATGTGGCCACTGCCGTGGCGCCGTAGATCCGGGCGGCGCGGGGTGCATTGAGGTTGAGATTGTATTCAAAGATCTTCTGGTTCAGCATCTCGTCGCCAAAATTCTGAGAAGCGAAATAAAATGCGTTGGCCTGTGAGCGGAATGTCTGTTTGAAATTTTTCAGCTCTGCCATATCCTTGGTGAAATCTGGCGGCGGAGCGGGGCGGAACTGGCTGCCATTGGTCAGTACCATTGTTTTATTAAGGCCGGCCGTTGGGAACATCGCAAACTGGCCTTTCCAGTGTTCTTTTCCCGGAGGCGTTTTTCCATCCCATACAGCAGTAGTGATATAGTCCTTCGTGCGGGCGATGGCCTGCTCGGCTACTCTTTTTCCCAGTTCAAAACCTGCGCGGGTATCACTCGGGAAAGCCGTACCGGCAGCAATGCGCGAAGCCATCAGCCGCTGCGCCATATGATTCACCGAATCTGCCAGCCTGGGGAAAAAATGACTGATTATGGTTACAGCCACACCCGCGGCCACCGAATGTTCGCAGGGATAGGAAGGGCTTTCCGGATTCGGCGCCAGCAGCTGGATGCGCTTGTCTGCAGCAAATGGCCGCGGCCTGTTGAATGCATACTTCGAATCCCAGGCAGCTACGGTTGCATCATAAATACCGGCGCCCAGCAACATATTCGACAGCACCCCTCTTGAGCTGGTATCCTGTGTCCAGATCTTGTTGATCAGCTCCTGCCAGCGGTAGCCGGGCGAACCGGCGCTCCAGAACTGGATCTGCATGCGGCCGGCGGCATCGAGGTTCTGCTGGGCGGCGATCACTTCGGCGATCTCGCTTTTGTAAGCGGCCGGTTGCGGCGCGCGATAATCCTTACCCGAACTGATCAGCCAGGTCTTCCAGCTACCGGCATTGGGCTCGGTCTGCGCATGCAACTGGGTTCCCAACAGCACCGCAATTTTGATAAGCATAAGTATCTTTTTCATAGTCGGTTAATTTTATTCAAGGTTAAACAGGATGAACGAGTGAAAAGCCCGCGGGTCAACAGACGACGGTTTATCGTATACAGGCTGCGCTATTGTATGGAAACGGGCTGCAAACGGCGGAAATGCCTGCCTGTTGACGGGTTCCGCCGGTTTGTATACATTCAGGACCATTCTGTAGATGGGCCGGCGTGAAGCGAAAGTTTTGCCGACATTTATCGCATGAAGTTCAAGGCAGATCAAAAAAGGGTACAGCTTTTCTTATGGATCGGGCTTGCTTACCTGCTGATATGGATGTTCAATGAGTTGGCCACCAATCCCGACACGTTCGGTGTGCGGGTGATAAATAATGTGTGGCGTATTGCCTATATCACTGTCGTGAATTATATCTTCTTCGAACATGTGATCCCCGCACTCAGTCTGCGAAAACTGTTCCGCTCTTTTCTTTTATTGATCGCCTCGATGCTGGTGTTTTCCTGGGGCACTTACGGATGGCGCGAGCTGGGGATCCAGCTGCATATCTATACTTCACTGATCGAATTCAAGTCGCTCAACCATGCCGTGTCAACACAGATGGAAGCGGCAATGACATCCATACTCTTCTTTGCAGTGGTCCGCCATTTCTATGACCATTTCAAACTGCGGCAGACGACGCAGCAATTGCGGATCGAAAAGCAGCAGGCGGAATTGAATTACCTGAAATCGCAGACCAACCCACATTTCCTGTTCAATACGCTGAACAATATCTATTCGCTTTCCAAGGACAAGAGCGATCTGGCGCCGGAATCGGTATTGCGTTTGTCGAAGATCCTGCGGTTTATGCTGTATGAAACAACCGGCGCTTATATTGCCATTGAACAGGAAATAAAGATTATCGACGACTATATAGAGCTGGAAAAGCTGCGGTATGATGAATCTTTACGGATCCGGTTCAGTACCGATATTGAGGATAAAAAACAGGCCCTGCCTCCCCTGCTGCTGATGCCATTGGTGGAGAACGCGTTCAAGCACGGCGTATCCGAAACCCGGGAACAGCCTTTTATCGATATTCACCTGGCTGTTTCTAAAAGGCAGTTGTTGTTTGAGGTGAAGAATTCTGTGGGTGAGATGCCGAAGCAGGAACCCATCAGGGAGAATATCGGGCTTTCCAACCTGCGGCGCCAGCTCGAGCTGTTGTATAAAGATCACCATCTATCGCTGCGGCACGAAGGTTTTGTATTTACCGCAGAACTGAAGATCAATCTTGCAAGCCATGTCTAATATCAGGTGCATTATCGTAGAGGACGAGCCGCTCGCGGCCAGGGTGTTGACCGACTACATCCGCCAGACCCCGTTTCTGGACCTGCAGGGAACTTTTAAAGACGCCATCCTGGCCACCGATTTCCTGCGCAATCATTCCACCGATCTTATCTTCCTGGATATCCACCTGCCCAAACTAAAGGGCATGGCATTTCTGCGAACGCTGAACCATCCGCCGGCAGTCATCATCACCACCGCCTACCACCAGTATGCCGTGGAAGGCTTTGAACTGAATGTAACGGATTACCTGCTGAAGCCTTTCGAGTTCGAGCGGTTCCTGGTAGCGGTGAATAAAGTGCGCACGGCAAGGCAGGAGCAGCATGCTGTTGCCGAGGAGGGTGTAACCAGGGATTTTATTTTCCTGAATGTGCAGAAGAAAAAAGTGAAGATCCTGTTCTCGGAGATCGCATATATCGAGAGTCAGCGGGAGTACATTAAGATCGTAACCACCAAAAAAGAATATATCTCCAAGCTAAGCACGCATGAGATAGAGTCTGCCTTACCGCCGGCTTTGTTCAAGCGGATCCATCGTTCGTATATCGTAGCGGTTAGTAAGATCGATTCGTATACGGCGGAGGCGGTGGAAGTGAATGGGGTGAGCATCCCGATCGGGAGGGGATATAAGGAAGTGATCGATAAATTATAGCGTTTGGAAAGTTGAGAAAACTTTCAAATTACCATCTGCAAAACGGGTATCACGTCGGACTGACTTTTTGAAAAGTCTGTTTAAGCCGGTCGGCTGCGAGCGATCTGGGATATTTCACGCAAAGACGCCAAGTTGCAAAGGCGCCAAGGATTTTTTTGCGCCTTATTTCTCTTTGCGGCTTTGCGTGAAATCTCATAAAACGTCATTTCCCGCTGATCGGCGCGCTTTGAGTCTTCAGCTTCCTGAACAAAACGAAATTTCTCAATACATATGGCCAGGGAATAACGACGATATCTATCAGCACACCCTTCACCATGATATTCGTAAGCTCATGGGAGGCGGGCAGCTGATGCGCAGCCCATAGCGGGTAAGCGACGATAGTCGACCAGATTAGCTTATATGTAAACTGCAACAGCAGCAAAGGCAGCATCTTTAAAGGATGGATGATACCAAGGATGGCCAGTAAAGAAAATGCCGCCCAAAAGCTATAGGCAATACCCGGTATTGGCTGCCACAATCCTGTATGCCCGATTATTTCGCTCCAGGCGTCGAAGCCAAGGGCTGCGAAATTCAGGACAAAATAAAATCGTAATAAATAGAACCGGAATTTGGAAACCCCTCTGGTTTCGTCGCGTTTGAAAATGTTTCTGATACTCACTGTGCATTGATTTTTTTATGTAAAATGTTTGTCCGCCTATCGTAGGTGGTTACGGCGGCGAAACTCAGCAAAACACAATGACCGGTTTTGTTAACATCTATGAACTACGAAAAATCGTCAACAGATGACCGGAATGGGCCTGGCCGCCGGTTGCCCTTAAGTCTGCCGGCAGGCTAACCTGACGTAGCTTTTTTTTAACACAGAGGACGCAGAGGATGCACGGAGGTTCACAGAGGGTTGTTCGATCGCAACAGGTAGCCCTTTAATCAATACTTCAGCGGCGGGCCTACTATTTCCATGCCGTGCGTCCGGAACGTATCTTTCATCACCTGCTCCATATTTTGTGGGATCTCTTTGCCAAGCTTCGCCATCTGCAGGAAAAAATCTTCCATTGAACCCGCGGGCTGAAAAAGAACAAGCATTTGCCCTTCCCCCTCGCTTGTTTTGGCGAAAGCATGGGGCACGGTCCTGGGTGCGAAAGCCGAATCGCCGGCTGTCAGTGTAAAGGTTTCATCGCCCACTTTTACTATAAAATCCCCTTTCATTACATAAAACCATTCGTCCTGCTCGTGATGGAAATGCAAGGCCGGGCCGCCTTTTTCCTGCCGGAACGTGTCGTAGATCAGCAGGTCTCCGTCTGTGTCTTTAGAAGAAACCTTGCAATCGAACCTGCCGCCCATGATCATGAGTTCTTCCTGGTAACGATTCTTATTCCCTTTTACTTTAAAACCTTTGTTGGGCCTGTTTTTTGAAAGGCCTTTAGCCTGTGCAACAAGTGCTGAAGCCAGGAGCGGGACCTGGAGGAAGAGACGACGCTTCATATTTTCGTTTTGGGTTGGGCCAAGTTACAATGATTATGCGGTTAAACAATATCACTTTACCACAGAGGCACAGAATGCGCGGAGCTTCACAGAGTGATCCTAGCCTCTTAAGCAATGTTATGTCAGCTGCATCAGGAGTTCGGTCTCGGCTTGGGTTTCATCCGGTGTATGGTGTCCGTAGATCTCGACATAAGGCAGGGTCATGGCGAGGCCTCTTGCCTTTAGCTCTGCCTGCATTTGCTGGACGGCCTGTTTTATCAGGTGGTAGGGGCCTATATGTTTGTAGTAGGCATATTTGGAGAGCTCAAGTTTTTTATGTTCCATGCCGGTATCGTTCTGTGCTGCGGTGAGTTCAACTCCGGCGAATACCATTTCATCGGGTTCGTATATCCAGATATTGAGTCCTTTATTGGGTAGGCCTTTTGATTTTACTATTTGCCACATGCGGTCCATCAGGCCAAAAGCAGTCTGCGCATAATTACCGTTGGAGGCACGGCCGGCGAAGCCGTAGACTTCGAGTGTGAGGGGTTTGGTGATTATTTCGATATTCATGGTGTGCAAAGTTGATTGGGAGCTTTAAGTTAGTGCGATTGGATTCATCATACAAGAATTTTCAGGTAAAAATCGGGCTAACTTTTCTGAGCTTATTTGCTTCTATCTATTCATGGCAGAATCCTGCAGGCTCAATGGCGGAGTTTTTTTCAACACAGAGAGCACAGAGGTTGCACGGAGGGCACGGAGAGTTACCGAACTGCGGCTCTGAGCTCTTTTGCTCTTATCCACTCTTAGCGAAACCGAATATACAGCGGTCCGAATGGCCGGTCAATTCCTGGCTTGTGGTGGAACGAACAAAAATGTGCTTATCTTATACAACCCTTTACCAAAACGATTGCGCATGAAGACCTTTCTGCTCATTACAGGTTTCGTTCTGTTATTTGCCGTGGAAATTCTGCGGGTATATTTCATTATGCCTTTTCCCGGCAGCCAGCAAACCAATACCATCGATACTGCCTACTGGATCGCCAGGAATATCTGGTGGTTGCGAATAGTGGCCGTGCTGTTGCTCGCCTACCCTGCCTGGAGTTTGCTTCGACGGCCGGGCTTAAAATGGAAAAAAGCGATGTTCCTCTTTTTTTTGGTGTTATACGGGGCAGTTTGCTTTATGGTGAATTTCAAAATGGAAGCAGACAAGATGTTCTACCAGCCAAAGATTAAGCAATTTGCCAGCGGCGATGCCAATGCAGTGCCCGCTGATAAACTGGTAATCGGCGTAGCCCTTAATGGTGAAGCCAAAGCTTATCCAATACAATTCATCGGCTATCACCACCAGGTTGCAGACACCGTGGGTGGTCAGCCTGTGATCATTACTTATTGTACAGTATGCAGGACCGGGCGCGTGTACAGTCCCACAGTAAACGGCAAACCTGAAACATTCCGCCTTGTGGGTATGGACCATTTCAATGCCATGTTCGAAGATGCAGGCACCAAAAGCTGGTGGCGCCAGGTAACGGGTGAAGCAATTGCCGGACCGTTGAAAGGCGCTGTATTGCGTGAAATACCATCGCAGCAAATGTCGCTTACGGCGTGGCAGCGCGCTAATCCCGGTACCTTGGTGATGCAGGCCGACAGCAATTTCAAAGAGACCTACGAAAAAATGGCCAACTATGAAAAAGGAAGATCGAAAAGCGATCTTACCAGACGCGACAGCCTTTCCTGGCATGATAAGTCCTGGGTAGTGGGTATATCCTACTATCCTTTTGCGAAAGCATATGACTGGAACCGGCTCGTGAAGGAACGGCTTATCCAGGATTCATTTCCCGGTTTGCCTGTATTGCTCGTGCTGGAAAAAGATACGGTTTCTTTCCATGCATGGAGCAGGGTGCTTGACGGAAATGCTTTGCAATTCACCAAAACTGCCGACCCCGAACTGATCAGGGATGGGAATACGGGTTCTGACTGGAATATGGATGGGTTCTGTGTGTCCGGTGTTTTGAAAGGAAAAAAATTGAGCCTTGTGAAGGCCTACCAGGAATACTGGCATTCCTGGCGCGAATTCCATCCGGGAACGTTGAGGTAAGACTATTTTATTTTTCCTTAGCATTTTTTGCCTGTCTATCCTGGCGCAATCCGGCAGGTTTAATGGGAATTTTTAGCAGAACGTTCCGGTCACTGATCGTGAGCAACTCGCTATTGAATACTGAGGATCTGCCTGAATATTGGTTGAATATCGTCGGTGGTTGTTATTGTTTTGATGGAACGATACTCCAACGAAAAATAAAATCCGTTATGGCTTCCATAAGTGGTCAATAAAAATGATTTTCTTCCATTGCCCAGTTCCCTTTCCAGTAAATACCCGTCAGCTTCCTGACAAAAGACCAGGCATTTTACCGGCTTCCTGGGGAGGCTGTGTGGCATTCCCGCATATTGGTTTGTCGTACTCTCGAAGCTGTACCTGGCGCCGCCGGCGTCCCTGCAATAAACCCAGCTTAACATTGTTCCATTGTCACAGCCAACAGAGCCTTCTGTCGCTACTTTCTGGTTCTTCCTCACAGTGGCTAAATAGCCGCAGCAATTCTCCGGCCTGTCTTCACTGCACCCGTCGGGCAAGGAATATGTACTTGAGCAAAACGGGAAACTGGCCCTGTTCCGGATCTGTACAAAAACTGTATCGAAGCGCCCCTTCGCCAGCGTGTCGCCTGAAGAGGGATACTGAGCAGAACAAAACAAAGAGCCCGGGCTGCAAATAAGGATCAGGATAGCTCTCATAAAAATATTTTCGTTTTAAAAATTCCGGCAGCCACACTGTTGAGGCTTGCCGGTAATAACCTGGCCTTTTATACCGATTGGATCCTAAAAATGTGTCTGAAGGCCGGCTGAATGTCTTCGTTGCTCTTTATCTCTTTGGCAGTAGTATATTCCAGCCAGAAAAAATAGCCATTATAAGTTCCATAAGTGGTTAGCAGATAAGATACACCGCCCTGGGAGTTTCTTAGCTGGATCATGTAACCCGGCATTTCTTTATCGTAGACAATGCATTTTATAAGCGTTTTAGAAACCACCTTTGAATGCAGCGTTTGTGTTGGTATGCTTTCGAAATTTGATCTTGCATTTTCAAGCGAATTGCCATAATGCCAGACGAACGATGAACCATTGCCGCAGCTCACATATGCCAGGTCGGCAACTTTCCTATTCTTTAGCAGAAAGGCAGAATAGGAGCAGCAGTTAGCCGGGTAGCTATCGTTGCAGTCTCGCGGAAGTTCGTAGCTTTTGGAGCAAAACAAAAAATGCGTTTTACTCCCTATCTCCATGGATACGGTGTCGTACAGACGGGAAGTTAAATTGTCCCCAGGAACCGGAATCTGCCCGGAACAAAGAGAACATGCTAAGCCGCAAAGAACAACAAATAGCAGGCGCATAGTTGTACCATTATTGTTTGAAAAATACTATAGTTGAATCTTTAAAATCTGCCTTAAGACCGCGGGAATGTCTTCATTGGTCCTTATTTCATTTTCTGACCTCAATTCCAGATTAAAATAGAAACCGTTATGACTTCCATAAGTGAATAATGTATAAGATTTATAGCCGTTAACATTCTCCTCTGACAATATGTATGCTTCTGCTGGTTGATCGTAGATAAGACACTTTACCGGCTTTCGCGAAGAGGATTTAAGAGGCGGCTCAGCTACCCGTATCCCGCCTCCAAAATTATTCCTGGCCTCTGCAAGCGAATTCCTGTAGTCCCAATGGAAGCTTGTGCCGTCAATACAGCTGACATATCCGTAACTGGCGGTTTTTTGATTTTTGCCGGTATAAGTTGAGTACCGGCAACAACTGCGTTGCTGACCCGGTTTGCAGCCGGTTGGCAAATTGTAAATAGTTGAACAAAATGGAAAATACGCGGTGCTTTCGATCTGCACAGAGAGGGTATCGTATGTTATCGACTGTAATGTATCTCCCGGAACTGCTGTTTGTCCCGAACAAAGCGTGTAAGTTATGCTGCAAAGAAAAACAATGACTGGGCGCATGGCTGAATTGTTTTAGCTGGGGGGCACAACAACATAAATATAGAGCTGCGATTGGAGAAATGCCAGCGCCAGCGGGTAAATTCACAAAGCCTTCACAAGTTGCAATCGTCCTCAGTTCAGGAGAAAAATCCTTCATCATTTCGGCTTCCCAATTAACCACATTTTCCAATCATCCGCCACCCTATCCCAATTGAAAACATCATAATTAACTTCGCCGTTTGGCTTCAGCGGGAAATAATTATGTTCTGTTCCGATATAGGCCCTGAATGAAAAATTTTTCTTTCTTTGGCGCAGCATTTCGACCCGCAAATAGTCGTTAAACGGAGCACTATAATCTTTTGTACCGTAGCACACAAGGACTGGGATCTTTAAACGCTGCAGGTATTGAATGGGCGGGATCGAGAATTCTACTGTTGCCATGTGGGTATCGCCCATCGACGCGTCCATGCTTTGCGGGTCGGCAATGATCTTTTCCCAGTTACTGATTTCATCTTCCGCATATCTGGCTGAGTCCGTTTCGACCGCTCTTTGCCGCTCAATCACCGACAGTATCCTTCCCAGAGGATTACCGCCCGAGTAGATAAGCTGCGTTACCCCAGGAAAAACAGATGCAAGCTTTGCCGCAACGGTGCTCCCTTCCGAGTGTCCCGCAACAACCAATTGGTTATCCGACACCCAGGATTGCTTTTGCAAAAACTTAATTACCGCGATATTCCTGTCGACATAGTAGCTAAGTAAATTCCTGGCAATATATTTTTCAGGGAACTTTCCGGTTCCATCCATGTAGGTAAAATCATCACTCAAACTCTTTTTGTCTGCAATAAGCGGAACATAAGGTTTACCTATGATCGCAAGATGGAAATAGTTGGCTAAGCTGTCGGGGGTGAAAGTGAACACACTATAAATGCCCTGCTTACCTTTGTCGTCGTATTTTATGATCAAAGGGATAGGCAGGCTGCCCTGGCAAAACAGGAATAACGGCTTCTTTTTTTGTTCCTCACCTTTTTTGGATTTGATCAGAATATCAACGGTATCTCCTTTATAAATTGTTTGCAGGTGCCTGAACCCATAGTCTTCGGGCCGCTTATTTTGGGCAAATAAACCAATAAAGGAAACGATGAATGCGGGCAGCAGGAAGTTTTTCATTACGCGGATACTGAATTGAATATAAGAGGCATCAGGTGAAAAGTGTAATTCTTCGTTTTATTTACAAAGTGTTCCCAAGCAGAACTGAAACGGTCTGAGGCGACGCAAAATCAATGAAGACTGATCACCCTCGTTATCGACCATCTGTTGTTTTGGTTTCTCCATATGATAATGAACTTACTGGGATGGGGCACCTGATCCTTTTCCTGGTTATTATGGAACATGTGGAGACCCATTTCGATGGCGCCATAACCAGGTATGGGCGAAACTTCAATGCTGCCTTTTACAAGTTCCCTGGTCACTTTGCCGCAGATATTGTTGCGGATGGCTTCCATGATCTCTTTTTTGGAGGTTGTAAGTCCGCCTTTATCGTGATAGAATTCGATACTGTCCGAATAGTAGTAAGCCTGGGTCTCCAGGTCGCAATGATTGTAGGCGCCGAAGAAAATACTGTCCAGTTTGATAATGGTCTCAGTCAAGGTTTTGTCTTGCGACCTGGCGGGCGCGGCCAGAAAAATAAGGCCGAGCACAGCCAGTGCAGCTTTAAGCTTTAACATAATACGGAGTGATTTAGTGATGCTGACAAGCCGGTCTCAGCAAAGCGAAATAATTCAGGCCTGGAAAATCTCCCTTGATCCTGTGAGATACATGTCCTGGTAGCCTTCCATGACCTGCTTTACTTTTTTCATTTCGTCGGTGTCCTGTTTGTATTTTTCGAAGCTCTGCTCCCAGGCGGTAAGGCTTGCATACTGGCTTACCATGACCACTTTGTTGAACTGGCCGCTGAGGTCTGTCATAATATGCGTGACTTCAGCCATTCCGGCCATGGCCTCCTTGAACTTCTTGGCCAGCTTGGAAGCCTGGCCGGGCTTGCAGATGAAGATATCGTGTACGATGATCATAAGAATGGTTTTAAAGGATGTTCGTTGTGAGTACAGTAAAGTACAAACATTCGCGAATATTCCAAACTGCGGGGGCAATCTTCCGGGCTTCTTTGCTTTTATCCCTTTTAGCGAAACAGTAATGCCTGTATAGGGTGTTTGTAGCTTTACCACAGAGGCACAGAATGCACAGAGCCGCACAGAGAATCTCTGTGCAAACTCCGTGTATTCTGTGCCTCTGTGGTGAAGTGTAAGCTAAAACGTTAAAAGCGCTACCTGTTCTGCTTCGTCTGCCTGAATAACCAGTCCACCATCATCGCATCACTATACGCCCCGATCCAGGAGAAATGCCCGACATTGGGGTATTGTGTAAACCCTGGGCGGGCGCCGGCTTTTTTGAGGGCGTCCAGCATCTTGAATGAGTAGTCGGGATTGACCGCCGCATCATCGGCGCCGTGGAATATCCAGATGGGGATGTGTTTGATGGATGCCGCCCGCGAAGTATCGCCCGCGCCGCATACCGGTACGGCAGCGGCAAACAGATTGGGGTATCTTTCTATCGCATCATAGGTTCCATAGCCGCCCATAGAAAGCCCGGTAATATAGATGCGGTTCGTGTCCACCATCTTGTTCGTTTTGAACTGCTCGATCAGTTCGATCAGCGCGCTCATGGGCTTGGAAGGCGTAGGTAAGAGTATCGGGTTCCGGTTCGCGTCGATGCTGATATTGGCCCATTGCATGTTTTCCGGACACTGCGGGGCAATGACAATAGCGGGATGCAATTTCATCCACTCATCCGTAGCAAAATTGCCTACGCCCCATTTCAGCTGCGCTTCATTGTCGCTGCCGCGCTCGCCGCTGCCGTGGAGAAAGATGACGAGCGGGTATTTCTGCAGGTTGTTATAGTCTGAGAGCTGGCGGTACAGCAGGGTGTCGCCTTTCTTGCTGATAAATTTCTGTGGGGCGAAACGGGAACTCTGGGCAGTAGCCAGGGTTACGGTGAGGCTGAGCAGGAGGATTGCAATGGTTTTGGTCATGGTTATGAAGTTGAATGATGCTTGTCTAAATATACGGACCTACCGTAAATCCGGGATGTTTATTATCTTAACGGGTATACGACCAACTGACTGCACATACGGCAGAGCCCAGTGCTGGAAATTACTGCGTTATGAGCAGCACGCAGTGCATCAGAAAATATAAATCTTATCCTTGATCTTATCATATCCTTTCTGCCGGTTATAAAAGCCCTCAACGTCAATTTTTTCACGTTTACCCTCGAAGTCTATATACGGAGCAACCCCTTTTATTTTTCCTTCTTCATTGAAAAGAAGCGCATGAACAAGGAAGTCAGTCCCATCAATTTTAAGATAGGTGACTAACGTATGGTGCCGGTCCCGGCTGGCTTCCTCTTGATCAAAAAAGCTGAGCGGGGCAATAAAAACTGAATCCAGGGGGAGCACATCCAGGTAGTGATCAATATTATAGAGGAGCAGCATCTGGCCGGCCCCACTCATTATCGACTGCTTCCTGGCTGAATCGGTGATATAGGCTGTATCAAAATATGCATTAAAAAACGGTTGGTATTCCCTGCTTAAACCTTCCAAAGAAGCGCTATCGAAAGGAGTAAATGACCTGGTCTTCTGAGCCTTCAGAAACCTGATAGCCTGTTGTACCCTCTGCAGATTGCGCTGATCAGCAGCGGAAAGTTTCCCAGTAGGAACCTGCGCAGAGGAAATAAAGCGAATTAAGCAGAAGACAATAACGGCCACTGCCCGGAGTTTGTTTTCCATTCATCAACCGGTTGCATCCCCAAATTACATTAAAAGAGGGAAGAATTTCCTTTGAAACAGCAGAGTCCCCGCTGGGAGACGTGTGCGGAGAACATCTTTTGCTTGAATTGAACGCCCTGCGGAGAATGGAAAACACACTTGCACAAACACCTTATTAGTCGTAGTGGCTTTCGTCAGTTGAACGACTGTCTAAATTCTAATGGTGTCAGCTGTGTTTTATTTTTAAAAAGTTTGTTGAATGATTGGGAATACTCAAAGCCCAACTCAAAGGCAATTTCACTTACCGATAAATTGGTTGTTGAAAGTAGTTCTTTGGCTTTGTCAATAATGTAATTATGTATTTGTTGTTGTGTTGTCAATCCTGTTAGGTTTTTCAGCATGTCATTCAAATAATTAGCTGAAACCAAAAGATGTTCGGAAAAATATTGAACTGAGGGAAGTCCTGATTTAGTTTGAATGCCGTCTGCAAAATAGTGAGCAAGCAAACTTTCAAATTTTATGAGCAAGTCGTTAGACACTTTCTTTCTTGTAATGAATTGGCGATTGTAAAAACGATTGCAGTAGTTCAGCAGCAAATCAATGTGAGCAACAACAACGTCTTGTGTATAGCGGTCTATTATGGCTTCTATTTCCTGCTGTAGATTTTTCATAATGCCATAAATAGTTTGTTCTTCCATGTCTGAAAGATGCAGTGCTTCGTTGGCAGCATAACCAAAAAAACCATAGTCTCTTATCTTTTTTCCAAGCGGATAATTTTGAATAAAATCGGAATGCACAACCAACATCCAACCTTCTAACTTTGAAGGCTTGTAATCTTGCACGGTTATTAATTGCTTGGGTGCAAAAAATGTCATTGTTCCGCTGTCGAAATCATAATACTGTTGCCCATATTTGACTTTACCGTCAAAATTTTTCTTCAGAAAGATGGTGTAAAAATTAAAGGCAGTGGTCTCAACAATGTTGCTGTTTTTAAGGTCAACGTCATCTAATCTCACAACGCTTACCAAAGGATTTGTTGGCTTTTTCAGTAGCAGAGCTGAGTGAAGCTCTGCTACCGAATGAAACACATGATGCATGTTGCTTTTCATAACTACTATAAATTTACGCCATTCATATCAGTATATCGGTCGCCCGTATTTGTACCTAATGGGATAATACTTTCCAAACGGCTTAATTCTTCCCTGCTCAACTCAACGTTGGTGGCTTGAATATTTTGCTCAACATATTTTGGTCGCTTTGTTCCTGGTATTGGCAAGTGTCCTTTTGCAATAATCCAAGCAATGGCTAATTGGGATGTAGTGATGCTTTTTTCGTTTGCCATCTTTTTAATCTCATTCAGCAACTCAATATTCTTATAAAATTGCTCACCCTGAAAACGCGGCAAACTCCTTCTCCAATCGTCTTTTGGCAAATCGTCAGGATGCTGAAATTCGCCCGATAAAAATCCTCTGCCTAATGGCGAATAAGCAACAAACCCGATCCCCAATTCTCTTAATGTATCCGTAATTTTTAGCTCATCAACTTGTCTTTCAAACAAGGAGTATTCTGTTTGAACCGCTGTAAGTGGATGAATTTTGTGCGCCTTGCGAATGGTTTCAGAGCCAACTTCCGATAAGCCGATGTAACGCACTTTGCCTTCTTTTACCAGCTCCGCCATCGCTTCCACGGTTTCTTCAACAGGTGTGTTTTTGTCCAAACGATGCAAGTAATACAAATCAATGTAATCGGTCTGTAGGTTCTTCAAAGACCGTTCAGCCGCCTTCTTAACATAGGATTTACTACCGTTTATTTTATTCGTATAATTTCCATTGTTGTCAATTTCATAACCAAACTTTGTGGCAATGATGCAATCGTTTCTTTTGCCTGCTATTGCCTTGGCAATGAGCTGTTCGTTTTTTTCAGGACCATACATGTCTGCTGTATCCAAAAAATTGCCGCCTAATTCAATGGAACGGTGGATGGTTTCAATCGCCTCTGCTTCGTTTGCCTGTCCGTACATACTCATTCCCATTACCTCTGTCATACCCATACAACCCAAACCAATGGCAGGAACTACAAGTCCCTGACTTCCTAGGTTTACTTTTTTGATTCTGTTCATAAAACTGTTTTTTGTTCACTGCAAAATTCTAAAAGAATTGGTTTGCGAAAGTGTCCAAATCACTTGAAGTTGTATCCAGAAAAATTGGAAGGTTTTTCGGAAGCTGAGGTTGTCGTACCATTACCACTAACACTTAAATAGACGCAGCCCCACCAAAAAAGCATGCGTAAAGCAGCCTCAAAGAGTCAGCTTTACGCATATCCTGGCTGCAAGGCATTACTTTACAACGATTTCGCAATCCCCAGCTCTAATCCCCGCAACTCTGCCAAGCCCCGCAACCTTCCGATCGCACTATACCCGGGATAGGTGGTTTTCTGCAGATCATCCAGCATCTGGTGCCCATGATCTGGCCGCATGGGGATGGAGATATTGCGGCGTTTGCTCATCAGGACGATCTCTTTTACTACGGCATACATGTCTACATCGCCGGTAAGATGGTCGGCTTCGTAGAAATTGCCGTTGCCATCAGACTTCGTTGCGCGGAGATGGATGAAATGGATATGATCGCCCAGGCGTTGGATAATACCGGGGAGGTCGTTGTCTTTTCTCACGCCGAGAGAGCCGGTGCAATAGCACAAGCCATTGGCGGGGGATGGAGCACAGTCGATGATCTCTTTGGCATCCTGCTCAGTGCTCATGATACGGGGCAGGCCCAGCACGGAATAGGGAGGATCATCCGGGTGGATGGCCATTTTCAGGCCGCATTCCTCCGCCACCGGCACCACCTGGCGCAGGAAATAGAACAGGTGTTCTTTCAGTTTTGCCGTATCGATGCCTTCATAGTTCTTCAGCGCCTTGAGGATCTGCTCCGGCGTGAAAGCTTCCTTGCTTCCCGGCAGACCGAGCAATGCGTTTTTGAACAATGCCGCTTTTTTCTCTTCACTCATGGCGGCGAAATGCTGCTTTGCTTTTTCGATCTCCTCTGCGGTATAATCCTTTTCGGCTCCGGGGCGTTTTAACTGGAACAGGTCGAAAGCAACGAAAGCGGAACGCTCGTAATAAAGGGCTTTGCTGCCATCGGGCATTTCGTAATTCACATCGGTGCGTACCCAGTCGAGGATGGGCATGAAATTATAGGTCACTACTTTCAGCCCGCAGGCGGCAACATTGTGGAGACTAAGCTTATAATTTTCGATATGCTGGAGCCAGTCGCCGGTCTGGCGCTTGATGTCTTCGCTGACGGGGAGGCTTTCGATGACCGTCCAGCTCATGCCTGCGGCTTCGATAACCGCCTTGCGTTTATTGATCTCTTCAATTGTCCAGACCGCTCCAACGGGAACATGATGTAAGGCGGTCACTACTCCGGCACAACCTGCCTGGCGGATATCCGATAAACTCACCGGGTCATCCGGGCCGAACCAACGCATGGTCTGATGCATCAACATAAAAATGCTTTGAAGTATCTCCGTGTAACTCCGTGTTATCTGTGCCTCTGTGGTGAATTGATCGAAGCGAAGGCTTTACCACAGGGACACAGAAAGCACGGAGGCGCACAGAGAGAAATTTTTATTTAGCCACTCCCAACGGCGAGAAATAAGTGAAGATGCATATGATGATCGCCACTACCACGATCGTATTGATCACATCCCATTTATTCCAGCTGGCCCGGCTTGCGGCTTTGTCTTCGGCCACGGTAGTGGCAAAAGTGAGGCCGCGGATCTGCTCGGGGTTCGGTTTGGGAGTGAGCAGGCTCACGATCACCATTACCGCTACAGAGAACAGGAACAGGTAGATACAGAAATACAGGAAGTTCAGCGTTGCGAAATCATAGAGAAAGCCGCTGAGGTCCGTCTTGAATAATTCCAGCGTAAGCTTGATGATCCCCAGGATAAAACCCGATACCATCGCTGTATACGCCCCTGTTGCATTCAGCCGTTTAAAGAATACCCCCAGCAGGAATGCCGCTGCAATAGGCGGCGCGAGATAAGATTGTACGCTCTGCAGATAAGTGTACAGCGTGCCGGAGATCCTCGACATCAGCGGTATCCAGGCCATGCCCAGCAATACCACCACGCCTGTGGCGATCCGTCCTACACGTACCAGTTCTTTGCCGCTGGCATTGGGTTTTTGTTTCTGGTAGATATCCATCGTGTACAGTGTAGAACATGCATTGTACACAGAAGCAAGTGAACTCATCAATGCCGCAAGCAATCCGCCTGCAAGCAGTCCGCGCAGACCCACGGGCATGATCTCTTTCACCAGCGTAGGGAATGCGGCGTTGCGATCGGCCAGCACCAGCGTGCCCTGATTGATCATCGCCATGGCAATGATACCGGGGATCAGGAAGATGAAGAAAGGCATCAGCTTTAGGTAAGCCGCGAAAATAGTACCACGACGGGCTTCTTTTTCATTCTTGCCTGCAAGGCATCGCTGCACGATATGCTGGTCGGTACACCAATACCAGATCCCGACGATGGGCGAGGCGAATACGATACCTGCCCAGGGAAAATCAGGATCACTGAGCGGGCGGAACATATTCAGCTGCTCTTTGGGAACACTGGCGATCATATTGTGCCAGCCGCCTACTTTCTGCAATCCCATCACCATCAGCACAGCCGAGCCCAGCAGCAGCACGATGGCCTGGATGGCTTCGGTGTACATCACCGTATGCAGACCGCCGAGAATGGTATAGATGCCGGTTACCACCACGAGTATGATAGCACCCGTCCAGAAATCAACTCCCAAAAATGCGTTGAACACAAGCGCACCGGCAGAAATTGTTACCGAAGCTTTTGCTATCACATAACTCAGCAGCTGAATGATCGATAACAGTCTTCTGGCTTTTGCATTGAAGCGCCGTTCCAGGAATTCGGGCATCGTGTACACCATGCTGCGCATGTAAAAAGGAACAAAGACCCAACCCAATGTCAGCACTATCCACGAATGCAATTCATAGTGACCCATAATAAGACCACTGCTGGCAGCGGTGCCTGCAAGGCCCACAATATGCTCCGAGCCCACGTTTGACGCAAGTATCGAAGCACCGATCACCCACCATCCGAGGTTACGGTTGGCAAGAAAATAATCCGTTGGCGAGTTTTTGCTTTTTCGTATCGA
>JAFBAN010000180.1 GCA_019247775.1 Chitinophagaceae bacterium
GCCATACAGAGACCGCCGAATTTCAGAATCTATTTCCAGGACGGAACGCTCGCCGGGCTGATCGGCGGACGTCGCAACCCGGTAGCGGAAGCGCTTTTCAACAAGAACAGTTTTGATATCTATGATGCCAGCGTCTACAATTACATCAGCTACAACTTTACCAAAGACCTCAAGCTGACCGTAGACGGTAATGTACATGCCAACAATACACATAACCTGCAGTTCGCTGCCAAGATCAACAGCAGCGCCAATCCGCTGAACAATTCTATTTCGGACGGCGTCGATTTCACTACTTACTGGCAGGCGCAGGCCTATTTCAATTACAACAAAACATTTTCGGGCGTACACAATGTAACGGGCGTACTGGGTGTGAGCGCCGACCAGGGATTCATCCATTCTTCTGATATGTCCGGAACCAACCTGGTTACGGAGTCTGTGCTAACCATCAATTCGGCGCAGATCCGGAACCCGCCTTCTACCTCGGAAGAAAGGAATTTTTCGAACTCGGTTTTTGCAAGAGCAGGATACTCGTATAAAGGCCGGTACCTGTTCAACAGTAATTTCCGGGCCGATGCGTCATCGAGGTTCGGATTCGACAAGCGCTGGGGCTATTTCCCTTCAGCTTCTGTGGGCTGGCGTTTTTCGGATGAGTCATTCATGGACTTTGCAAGGAAATACCTCGATGATGGCAAACTGCGGATCAGTTATGGTCTTACAGGCAATGACCGCATCGGCGCCTATGATGCCATTCAACGCTATGTATTCGGCAGCAACTACTATAATGGCATATCCGGCGTGGCGCCCAATTCCACATTCGGTAACAATAAACTGAGTTGGGAGTCTACCACGCAATTGAATATCGGTACCGATCTTGCGCTGTTCAAAGGCAGGCTGAACGTATCGATCGATTATTACAACAAGATCACCAGTAACCTGCTCTACAGTGCGCCGCTCTCATCGAATACAGGCTTCAATACCGTTAAGGTGAATGTAGGTTCCATCCAGAACCGGGGGCTTGAATTTATCGTGAGCGGATATCCGGTACGGACAAAAGACTGGCTCTGGAATGTGGCCTACAATATGTCTTTCAACAACAATACCGTGAAAGAACTTTACGGAGGCACCGACCTGCTCCCAGGAAGCCCGAATGTATGGAAGGTATCGGAGGGCGGCCGGCTGGGCGATTTTTACGGATACAGAGCGCTCGGCGTTTATGCCTATGATCAGTCAAACGCTTATACACCCGATTGGCTGCAGCTGACACCGGTGTTCAACGGAAGCACATTTGCCGGTTATACGCTGGATGGCAAACCGTATACAGGCGTTGTCAAGCAGAGAACGACCAACGGTCTTGTTTCTGCCGGCGGCGACATGATCTGGCAGGATACCAACAACGACGGCGTGATCGACGACAATGACAGGATCATCCTGGGCAATGCGCAGCCAAAATGGATCGCCGGTCTTACGAACCTGATCACGTACAAACAGTTCACGCTTTCATTCTCATTCTATATCAGTTGGGGCGGCAGTATCTACAACAATGCGCGTGCGCAACTGAACCTGAATGCAACTACCAATGTTACGCCTGAGCCCGACTATATCCAGGGAGCCTGGTGGCACCAGGGCGATGTGACCACTTTCCCTATCGCCAAAAACAATTCCCTGGGCAATGGGCGTGACGGAAGCAGTCTGTATATCGAGGACGCTTCATTCATACGCTTCCGCAACCTGCGGCTGTCTTATGAAATGCCCGCCAGCGTTGCCCGCAAGATCAAACTGAACGGGCTGTCGGTGTTTGTATATGGCAATAACCTGCTTACCTGGACCAAATACAGATGGTACGATCCGGAGATATCCCTTGGCAGCGCACTTACGCCCGGGCTGGATAACGGAAGATACCCGAGAAAAAGAGAGATCGGTGGCGGCATCAATATCAACTTTTAAAAGAACGAACATGAAAAGATCAATATATCTAAGCATTGTTTTACTCGGTATCGGTTTTGCCGGCTGTAAAAAACAGCTGGATCAGCAGCCGATATCTGACCTGTCGAGCAGTTCGTTCTGGAAAACTGCCGAACATGCGCTTGCCGGTAATGCCGCTATTTATGATGGCATGCAGAAAACCTTCAGCGGAAGCTTTACCGAATGGGGTGATGCGCGTTCCGACAATTTCACGTATGGAGGAACAGGGGAGAACCAGATCAACGTGGCGCTGAACGGTCTTAATTCCACCACCGGCACCGCCAACTGGAACAACCTGTACACCACGATCGGCCGCGCCAATGTGGCAATCAAATACCTGCCGGGCATTCCGGACCTTACCGAAGTGCAGCGCAACAATTATCTCGCGCAGGCATACGCGGGCAGGGCTTTCATGTATTTCTGGGCAGTGCGTTTGTGGGGCGCTGTACCGGTGCGGTTGTTGCCGTATGAGAATGTAGAAGAGAGCCCTAATCTTCCCCGGAGCCCCGCCGATTCCGTTTTGAATTCGGTGATACTTACCGACCTGCTCAAAGCGGCGGCGCTGGTGGATAAAACTGCCGTCAGCACTTTTGAAATCAATTACGGCAGCATCCTGTCTATGCTTACCGAGGTGTACCTGTGGCAGAAAGACTATGCGAAAGTGCTATCCACTACCGACCAGCTGATCGCGCTGAACCGGTATTCGCTTGTGCCTGCTGCAAACTATAAGGACATTTTTGTTACCGGCACCACCAAAGAAAATATCTGGAGTCTGAACTGGAGTTACCTGGTAGACGGTGGCAACGGCCTCGGCGGTAAAATAGGTTCGTCGGACCAGACCTCGAACTATTATATCGACAGTATCCCGTTGCTGAAATGGGAGAACAATAAAGTGGATATCAGGCGCGGCATCGCTTATGACACCACCATCGCCAACGCATTGCAGCGTATCATCCAGATCTGGAAATTTTATCCGGCAGATGTTACAACGGGCAAGCCTATCGTGCCGAGCCGTGCCCAGAATGAGACCAAACTGCCATTCTATCGCTGGGCCGATATTCTGCTGATGCGCGCGGAAGCCCTGAACAAAACGAATGACAAGACCAATGCATTCGTACTGCTGAACCAGGTACGTACCCGCGCCAAGGCCAATAGCCTCAACGCTGCGAGCTATACCACGCAACTGGATGTGGAAACCGCTATCCTCGATGAAAGGCAACTTGAATTATTCGCCGAGGGCAAGCGCTGGTTCGACCTGGTAAGAACCGGCCGGGTATTGAGCGTGATGGATCCGGTGATCAAACAAAGGCAGAAAAATCTCGGCATCAGCCAGACCGGGTTCTCCGATGCGCGAAAAATCCTCTGGCCTGTTTCGCGCGATGCGCTGACCCGGGATCCTTTACTGATCCAGAATCCACCTTATTCAGATTAAACACAGCTATTATGAAAAAAATATCAGTTATCAAGTTTATTTCAGTATGCAGTTGTGTGGTAATGGTGCTGTGTTTTTCAGGCTGTAAAAAACTGCTTGGATTGCCGCTGCAGGAGAACGTAGATCATCCGACCACAACCATCGATCCGCATATCAACAAAACGGCCTGGGATTTTATCAGGGATCGCGCATTGGTCGGCGACACCATTTTCAAATTAATGTACCAGGGCATCCTGTATGCAGGTATCGACAGCGCTGAATACAAAACCCCGGGCAGGACATTCATCGTTTATCACAACGATGCCATCCTGCGCAAATCGGGAACAACGGTGCAGGCGGATTGCTATTTCGGCAAGTATAAAGTGAATGGGGCGGCTGCCAGCAGCTGGAACCAGTACCCGCAGGCACAGGTAAAGAATCACCTGCTTTCGCTGATCGTAAAAGGTGAGTATAGTTTTGAGAATGTTCCGCCAGATCCTGTCTTTGCTACCACGTTTATGCCCGCGAATGCAGACCCACTGAACCCGGAGAGTAAAATTGCTTTCCGCGTGATCAACGACCGCGATTCGCGGTTCCGGATCAATGATTTTCCGGGAAGCGCTTATCCGAGCCCCGGCCTCGCTTCGCCCGGGTTGCAGGCGCGTACGGCGGGAATACTGTCTACCAACGGACCGATACATGTAGTAGACAGGGTAGTATTTTACCAGACGCAGTAACAACGATTTTGTAACTTGAGCTGAACGTATCGCAACCCCTGCGGGGGTTGTGTTATTAGGAGGATACGCCCGGATGAAATTAAAAGACCCTGCATGAGATATTCCGTCCTGCCGATCTTACTGATCTGTTTTTTTTCTGCCGGCGCACAACCTTCTGCCGATGCTACCCGCGTGCGGACGGAGGTGATCAATACACTCAGGCAGCAGGTACTGGCAGAAGCCGATTGGGCGCTGCAGCAGGTCCCTGTTACCGTAACCGCACAATCTTCGCCAAGAAGCGCAGGCGGCAAACATGATTTCTTTTCGGAAGGCGATTACTGGTGGCCCGATCCGCGGCATGCCGACAGTCCCTATATCCAAAAAGACGGCCTGAGCAACCCGGATAATTTTGTTGCGCACCGGCTGGCGATGATCCGTTTCAGCAGGATCGTCGGCGCTCTTGCGTCGGCATACACATTAACCGGCGACAGGAAATATGTGCTGCAGGCACTCAGGCATTGCAGGGCCTGGTTCATCGATGCAGAAACAATGATGAATCCGCATTTGTTGTATGCACAGGCCATCAAGGGACGGTTTACCGGGCGGGGCATCGGTATCATCGACACCATTCAACTGATGGAAGTGGTACAGGGATTAATGGCGATGGCAAATGCGCGCGACATGGATGCGAATATAATCAATGGCGTGAAAGTATGGTTCACCAGGTATCTGCAATGGCTTACTACCCATCAGTATGGAAAGGACGAGATGAATGCGGAGAACAACCATGGTGTTTGCTGGGTGATGCAGGTAGCTGTATTCGCGAAATTCACCGGTAATACCGAGCTGATGGAATTCTGCAGCAACCGGTATAAGAATGTTCTGCTGCCAAACCAGATGGCGCCCGATGGCAGCCTGCCAAGAGAGCTGAAACGTACAAAACCTTACGGCTATTCTATTTTCTGCCTTGACGCGTTCGCTACCATCTGCCAGACATTGTCGACCACAGGCAACGATCTCTGGAATTTTGCGACCAGCGACGGCAGATCGATCAGGAAAGGGATTATGTTCCTGTATCCTTTCATAGCCGATAAAACCAAATGGCCTTATGCACAGGATGTGATGTACTGGAATAACTGGCCGGTAGCGCAACCCTTCCTTGTATTCGGCGCAGCGGCATATCATAATGAGGACTGGCTCAATACCTGGAAAAAACTGGATCACTCGCCAACGGTGGAGGAAGTGATCCGGAATCTGCCCGTACGTCATCCGCTGATCTGGTTCAACTAAGAATATGAGCCGGCAGGTGTTGGCGCCAAAATAATTATCATGAAAACGAACTGTGTTCCTGTAAAAGCAATTCTGGTCGTAAGCATATTATTGCGGGGCCTGGCACTCGCGGCCCAGGACAAAGGCGATGAGGACAGGCAAATGCTCAATACCGGGAAGATCCGGGATCAGCAGCAGATAGACCAGGCATTGAACGGCTGGTATAAAAAAAGCCTGCTCACCCATGAGCAGCGCATCCGGTGGTGGCGTGATGCGAAATTCGGCATGTTCATTCATTGGGGCGTGTACTCTTTGCCGGGCGGGGAATGGAAAGGAAAAAAAGTAAGCGGTTATGCTGAGCACCTGATGCGGAAAGAAAAGATCCCGCGGCCGGAGTATCTGCAGTTGGCCCATCAGTTCAATCCGGTGCGTTTTAATGCAGAGGAATGGGTAAAGAATGCGAAGGCTGCGGGCATGAATTACCTGATCATTACCGCCAAGCACCACGACGGATTTGCGATGTACGACTCAAAAGTATCCGACTACAATATCGTGCAGCAGACTGCCTGGAAGCACGATCCGATGGCCGATCTGGCTGCAGCCTGTAAAAAATACGGATTGAAATTCGGGTTTTATTATTCCCATGCTTTTGACTGGGAGCATCCTGATGCGCCGGGCAATGACTGGGACTACCAGAACCCCGGTGGCGATCTGAACCTGCACGGTGGCCGTAACTGGTATGACCTGCATCCGGAACTTCTGGTGAAGGCGCAGCGTTATGTAAACGAAAAGGCAATTCCACAGATCAAAGAACTGCTGACCAAATATCATCCCGATATTCTCTGGTTTGATACCCCGCAGAAATTGCCTTTGTCTGAGAACATCCGCATCCTGCAGGCCATCCGCGAAACCGATACGAATGTGGTGGTGAATGGACGATTAGTGCGCGGCCCCAATAACCTGATGATGGGTGATTATAAAAATACCGGTGATCGACCAGCGGAATTTGCGCCGGTAACCGGCGACTGGGAGGCGATACCTACAACGAATGAATCTTACGGGTATTCAAAATATGATTCCAGTCATAAGTCGGTCGGTTTTTTTGTGCAGTTGCTGGCCAAAGCGGCGTCGAGAGGCGGTAACCTGCTCATGAATATCGGGCCCAAAGGGGATGGCACATTTGACGTTAAGGATATAACTATCCTGAAAGGTATTGGCGCCTGGGTAGACCGAAACCGGGAAAGTATCTTTCTTACGAAGCCTTCGCCGTTGCCTTTGCAGAGCTGGGGTGTTACCACCATGCACGATCAACGCATCTACCTCCATGTGTTCAATTGGCCTGCAGACGGCCGACTGATGATCGGTGGTCTTAAAACGCCGATAAAGAACGCGTGGTTGTTGACGGATAAAATGAAAAAGAGTTTGCCCGTTCATGCCGCAAACGATCTGGCCATACTATCTGTTCCGCATGCTGCGCCGGACACCGCCGATGCGGTGATCGTACTGGAATTTCAAGGAACTGCTAAAGCAGATTCCACTATGGTGATAGCCAATAACACGAGTACCAGGCTGCTTGGTTTTGACGCCGATCTGCATGGCGGAGGCTTTGGCTTTGGCGATGGAAAAGCCGCCAGCTACTTTGTGGAGAACTGGAAATCAAAACAGCAATCCGTATCCTGGAAATTCCGGGTGGCGGAGCCGGGAACCTTCAAACTGGTGCTAAAATATGTTGCTTCACCTGAAACGGAAGGCGAAGCGGTCATCAAAATAGGAGAAAAGGTATTCAGTGAAAGGATCAGGGCAACTGAAAGATCAAATGCAATGATCTCGCGTGAACTCGGAACGGTTCAACTGGATAAAGGAGTAACAACAATCGAAATACTTCCAGTAGAGATCACTAAAGCCGAGTTGATGAAGTTACTTGAACTGCAGCTAATACCTGCGAATCAATAATCTCCGTGTACCTCCGTGTTTTCTGTGTCTCTGTGGTAATCCTTCGCTCCGAACGGAGGCACTGAGATTCACCACAGAGACACAGAAAACACGGAGGCGCACAGAGGGTAATTTCAGTGAATGGTTGGTTAATTCAAAGTGGAAGCGTTCAAAATATAATAAGTTAGTTGCACCAGTTTAACCTATACTATATGAAGAAGATTATCGTTTTAATGCTCGCCTGTATCACGCTTGTGCAGTTTGCGTTTGCGCAGGATACCAGCCATGAAGCCCGCATGCAATGGTGGCGGGAAGCCCGGTTTGGCATGTTCATTCATTGGGGTGTATATGCGGTGCCGGCAGGTACTTATAACGGGCAAAAGATCAATCGCATCGGCGAATGGATCATGAACCGCGGTAAAATTCCGGTTGCGGAATACCAGGCTTTTGCCCGCCAGTTCAATCCTGTGCTGTACGATCCGGAAGCCTGGGTAAAAGCGGCAAAGGATGCGGGCATGAAATACATTGTGATCACTGCCAAGCACCATGATGGCTTTGCGCTGTTCAATTCAAAAGCGAGTACCTGGGATGTAGCCGACGCCACGCCTTACAAAAAAGACCTGCTGAAGCCACTGGCGGATGCCTGCAGAAAATATGGTATCAGGCTGGGCTTTTATTATTCACAGGCGCAGGACTGGAACAATCCCGGCGGTGCGGCATCGCGAAAGCCGGCTTCTGAAGGCTGGGCCAATCCCGATTCGGCGAAAATTGATGCTTATACCGCCGCCCATAATGGTCATTGGGATCCTGCGCAGGAAACAAAGACCATGAGCCAGTATATGAACGATGTGGCGGTTCCGCAGGTAAGGGAATTGTTGAGCAATTATGGGGATGTGGCCGTGCTATGGTGGGATACGCCTACGGGAATGACCGATGAGTTTGCGGCAAAACTGGATGCGGAACTAAAACGGCAGCCCATGATCATTACCAACGACAGGCTGAAGCGTCCTAATTATCCCGGTGATTACAAAACGCCGGAGCAGCGTATCCCCAATCTCAGCGAACTCGATGGCAAGGACTGGGAAACCTGCATGACCATGAATGAAACCTGGGGTTATAAATCTTACGCGAATAACTGGAAAAGCGTGGAAACACTGGTTCGCAACCTGATCGATATCGCTTCCAAGGGTGGTAACTATCTTTTGAATGTAGGACCCAAGGCGGACGGCACATTCCCGCAGGAAAGCATCGATATCCTCAAAGGCATGGGCGCATGGATGAAACTGAACGGCGAATCGATCTATGGCACCAAGGCGAGCCCGCTTGCGCCATTGACCTGGGGCCGCTGCACCAAAAAACAGAGTGCGAACGGAACAACATTATACCTGCATGTATTTGACTGGCCAGCCGATGGAAGGTTACTGGTGCCCGGTTTGAAAAATACCGCGCTCAATGCACAGTTACTGGCTAATAATACCAAATGCAAAGTGGAGAATACCGCAGACGGGGTGGTGATCAGCCTGCCGGCCAAAGCGCCCGATGCGATCGCATCAGTGGTAAAGCTGGCGGTAAAAGGTAATGTTGCAAATACGGTGGATGCGAAAGAGAAAATGAAAACAGGGGCACTGGATTAAAGCCATTCATCCTTAACAGTACATGCTTCTAAAAAAATACAGCCCGGTTCTAGCGCTGCTGATCGGTATAAACCTGCATGCCGCGGATATCAGTATCCTGAAAAATGGAGCTGTTGGCGATGGCCTGACCCTTAATACGGTTGCCATACAGAAAACGATCGATGAAGTGAACAGACAAGGGGGAGGAAAGGTAATTTTTCCCGCTGGTAGTTTTTTATCGGGCACGATCGTGCTGAAAGACAATGTTACCCTTCATTTTGATAAAAATGCGGTGCTGCTTGGCAGTTCCGATGTAAATGAATACCGCAATATCGATCCATTTACCGATGGTCTTGGGATCGATGTTGGCTGGGCCCTACTGGTAGCAGTGGATGCAAAGAACATCGGCATTGAAGGAGAGGGCATCATTAACGGGCAGGGATCTAAACTGAAAGATCAGCAGGTATTGACAGATACAAGACCTGAATCCCAGCGCTGGGGCCGCAGGCCATTTCTTTTGCGGATCGTTCGTTGCGAGAATGTGACCGTGAGCGGTATTGCTCTTCATTACGCAGCGGCATGGACCTCGCATTATTTTCACAGCAGGCATGTACGGATCGAAAATGTAAAGATCGTAAGCCGTGGTGTGCCTCATAACGACGGGATAGATATCGACGGTTGCCAGGATGTTCGCATCAAAAACTGTGATATTGAAAGCGGGGATGATGCGCTGTGTTTTAAGACCACTTCCAGCAAAATGGCCTGCAGTGATGTGGTAGTGACCGGCATGCGCTTAAAAAGCAGCCAGGGCGCGATCAAAATGGGTACCGAATCGATGGCGCCTTTCGAAAATATCAGGATCTCCGACTGCTATATCTATAACACGAATAACGGGGGCATCAAACTGTTGACCGTTGATGGCGCACACCTGCGTAATGTAGAGATATCAGATATCACTATGGTTCAGGTTAAGACACCGATACTGATACGCCTGGGATCGCGGCTCAGCGTATTCCGTAAGGACAGTGATGTCCGGCAGGAAACCGGTACACTGGATCATGTGATCATCAGGAACGTAAAAGCAAAAGCAGCTGATACCGCGCAGTTGATGCCGCCATCGGGCATTCTCGTTACCGGTGTGCCCGGCCACCCCATTACAGATCTGACATTAGAAAATATAGAAATCGATCTTGCCGGCGGCGGCACCGCTGAGAACGCCAGACAGGCGGTTCCCGAAGCTATCGATAAATACCCTGAGGTAAAAACATTCGGGCCGCTGGTACCCGCTTATGGGGTATGGGCAAGACATGTAGACGGGCTGAAACTGAGGCAGGTGAATTTCAGGCTGGGCAGCAATGATCTGCGTCCTGCTTTCATCTGCGAAGATGTTAAACGCGTCAGCATTACAGATTGCCATCTTCCCGCAACGCCGGGCGCAGAATCTGTGATCCGTTTTGAACATGTTCAGGATGGTTTGGTAAAAGGCCTGTCAGTCGGCGCCGGTGCAAAAGCATTTCTGCTTGTAGAAGGCGAGCGCAGCAATACCATTCGCATCGCCGACAATCGAGTTGGCGCAGTAAAGAAGTTGATGCTAGCGCCGGGACTGAACCCGGCGATCGTGGTCTCTGAATAATCTATTCATTCCAAAAAATCCAATAGCCCTGCACTGCCTCAAAACAGCCATTCCGACTGTTTTATTTCCCCTTTATTTTTTACGAAATCGTTTGTGTAAAAAACTGGTTTTTCAGAGGGAAAAATCATGTAAGGATTGTTTAATAATTTGATAATTCCACAAATACGGAGGTGTAAAAATCTCATTCAATTGCATCAATATCCCAATAAGCCAATCGGGATCTGTAACGAATCGCCATCTCGTCACTTAAAACTGCTGTATGAAAAAAAGCTTTTCCGAACGACACGGTCTATCCCTGCGACCTGGTTGTCTTCTGGTTTTATTTTTTTTGCTGTCTGGCCCTTCCTTGTTCGCGCAGAACAAAACTGTTGCTGTCAGGGGCACTGTTTCGAGTACCACAGGTGAACCACTGGCGGGCGGTTCCGTACTGGAGAAAGGCAGTACCAAGGGCGTCAGCGTACAGGCTGATGGCCGTTTTCAGATCACGGTACCACAGAATGCCACGCTGGTGATCTCTTTTACCGGGTATATTACCAAAGAGGTCAAAGTGGGCACATCGGATCAGACGTTTAATATCCAGTTGCTGGCCGACAAAAACGAACTGAACCAGGTAGTAGTAGTCGGTTATGGTACCCGGAAAAAAGTAGATGTTACCGGCGCTATCACTTCCATCAGCGCGCAGTCCATTCAGGATGTGCCGTCAGCAAATCTCGCCCAGGCGCTGCAGGGGCAGGGCGCCGGCATCGATATCCAGAAAAGCGGAGGTAACAGTAAGCCCGGGCAATCGCCTTCGATCCTGATCCGCGGTACCCGATCGGTGCAGGCGGGCAACAGCCCTTTGTTCGTGATCGACGGCATTGCGTTCGATGGCAATATCAACGATTTCAACCTTGACGATGTTGCTTCGATAGATATTCTTAAGGATGCGTCTTCCACGGCCATTTATGGCTCAAGGGGAGCCAACGGGGTAATACTGATCACCACCAAGCGCGGCAGGAACGGCGATGGCCGGCCGGTGATCAGCTACAATTCCTATACAGGCTTTACCAAAAGCATGGGCGAATACCCGATGATGGATGGTCCGCAATACCTGGAGCTGAAAAAATGGGCCAACTTTATTGGTAAGCCCGGAACCTATACCGGCATTGACGATCCAAAAATATTAGTGGATGCTTTCTCACCCGAAGAGCGGGTAGGTATTGCTACCGGCCGCAGCACAGACTGGCAGAAGCTCGTTTATAAAACGGGTATCACCACCAGTCACCAGATCGGTGTATCCGGTGGCAATGACCGTACGCAATACTCGGTATCAGGCGGCTACTACAATGAAGGCGGCGTTTATTTCGGGC
>JAFBAN010000212.1 GCA_019247775.1 Chitinophagaceae bacterium
AGAATAAGAATATAGATTTCATGGTAGTGATATGCATGCTTGAAAGTACGCATCTTTCTAATAGGCTGAAATGGGTTAGGGACAACAGTATGTGCCGGACTCAGATATCGGGGTGGGTTACATCGGTTGTTGGTCAGGCGACCAACAACGGCGTAGGGACAACTGCATTTGGATGATTGCAGAACGCTTCAATTTTCGGTTTGCGACCAGATTACCGGGCGGGTAGTGCAGGTGTGCCGGACTCAGATATCCGGGTGGGTTGCATCGGTTATTGGTCAGGCGACCAACAACGGCGTGAGATATCCGGGTGGGTTGCATAGGTTGTTGGTCAGGCGATCAACGACGGCGGGAGAGAGACAATCAGATATCGAATCGCTTTGCTTTTAAAATCTTGAAGATTTTAGTACCCCAAGGATCGATGGGGTCTTTCGTTAAACCTTGATGAATATTATCAAAACCTCGCACGACTAGATATATCGCTGCAGTCAGCAAAGCAAGGTAGAACTCTGGACTATTCAAATTATCTTCTTTCTCCGATGACGCTCTTAAAGCAGCAACAGTTAACCCAATCATTGTTTCCGTAAGACCATATAAAGCTCTTCTTTTCAATCTGAAGTACCATAAAAAAACACCCAAAAACAAAGTTGTAATTATTGATAGAAAAATTGCTCTTTCTTTTGGGATCGCAGAAGAAGTTATCCACATGTAGGCGTCCTTGATACCAGCGCCCATTCCATAATAAAAGATACTAGCTCCATAAATAACGAATGGACTTGCAACTATAAAAAGTATTTCCCACCAAGTCGGTTTCTTATAGCCACCCTTGATCCATGCCCTAACGTATACAATTGAAACCAATGTAAATAATGGAATGGCGATATAAAAAGTATTTCGATAAATGACAGCGCCGCTTCGATTAGATAAGCCCCAGCACATTGCCGCCATAAGTGGTAAATAGAGCAGCATCTGAAATCCAGATACTTTAGGGCTTGTACTGCCAGAATCAATTTTCTCTACGTTTAGTTGTTCGTCATTTGCGTCCATAAATTCACTTGCGAATAAGAAAATAACATTTTTTCTATTAAAGCCTAGAAGATGCGCACTGGCTTCCCAATACAAATCCCATTCTGAAAACGTTCCGTTTGAAGTATCGCAGGATATTTAAAAGTTATTGAAAAAACGTCTTTTATTGTATCAGAAAAGCTTTTCCAGTGCCAAGAAGAATCTGAAAGTTCAACTGTTGAATTTGATTCTAAATCCACCTCGTGTTTGGAGAACAAGCGAATAATAATAAGCTCAAAAAAAATAGCAGAGTGTTCTTCATAAAGCTATAGTTAACACTTAAAAGTACGCAAGTTTCGCAAGCCCTGAAATAGCCGCAAAATTCGCTTTTCGCTGACATTCAACGGCTACGAGTTTCGTTTTCGGAACAGCAAAGTGCACAAAAGCACAAGTGGGTGTGGGTTATATACCCACAAAACGAAGGAAAAAAACTTTTTGAATCTTTTGGAATAAGGGTGAAGCCTATTTGCTTAGGTTCATACTCCGTTCCTTATAAAGCGTCCTAAAATAAGGATCCCGCAGATCCTTAATAAACCGAATGGCTTCACCAGTGCTCTTCATCTCCGGCCCCAACTCCTTATTCACGCCGGGAAATTTATCAAAACTGAATACCGGCTCCTTAATGGCATAGCCTTCCAGCTTTTTCTCCATGGTGAAATCGGTGAGCTTATTGGCGCCGAGCATTACTTTGGTGGCGATATTGAGGTAGGGGATCTGGTAGGCTTTGGCAATGAACGGCGTGGTACGTGATGCCCTCGGATTGGCTTCGATCACATACACTTTACCATCTTTAATGGCGAACTGGATATTGATCAGTCCGCGGATATCCAAAGCCCGGGCGATCTTCTCCGAATAAAATTCCATTGTCTCCACCACCAGCGGGGTAAGATTGAAAGCAGGCAGCACGGCATTACTGTCGCCGCTATGGATACCGGCCGGCTCGATATGCTCCATCACACCCATGATATGGAAATTCTCGCCGTCGAAAATGGCGTCCACTTCGGCTTCCTGGCAGCGGTCGAGGAAATGATCGATCAGGATCTTGTTACCCGGTAAATGTTTCAGCAGGCTGATCACCGCTTTCTCCACTTCCTCATCATTGATCACGATCCGCATCCTTTGTCCGCCCAGCACATAGCTCGGGCGCACCAGCACCGGGTACCCCACCGCATTGGCCACCGCTATCGCTTCTTCGGCTTCATAAGCGGTACCATATTGGGGGTAAGGGATATTCAGTTCCTTCAGCAGATCGCTGAACCGGCCGCGGTCTTCCGCGATATCCATATTGTCGAAAGAAGTGCCGATGATCTTAATGCCTTTGGCATGCAGCCGCTTCGCCAGCTTCAGCGCGGTCTGCCCGCCCAGCTGCACGATCACGCCCTCGGGCTGCTCCAGCTCCACGATCTCCCAGAGATGCTCCCAGTATACCGGCTCGAAGTACAGCTTATCGGCCATATCGAAGTCGGTGGATACGGTCTCTGGATTACAGTTCACCATGATCGCCTCATACCCGCATTCCTTGATGGCCAGCAGCCCATGCACACAGCAATAATCGAACTCGATGCCCTGGCCGATCCGGTTAGGACCGCTGCCCAGAACAATGATCTTTTTCTTCTTCGAGGGTACTGATTCGTTGGAATTAAGGGTAGGATTCATCGCGCAGAAATTGCGCAAAAGTAAGGGGAAAAAAGGAAAGTCTGGAGTTAGAAGTTAGGAGTTAGGAGTAGGGGTTTGGAGGTTGGCGTTATTACTCCAGACTCCTAACTTCTAACTCCAGACTGGCGGTTGCCTATTCTGCACTTGCGTCCTGCTCCCCCGCCCTCCGCCAGGTTCTGCATTTGTTGCGCCATTCCTGTTTCATGTTCTCGCGCTCTTCGGGGGTCATGTTATGCCATTTTTCGCGCATTTCTTTGGTCCAGTAGCGTCCGCGGCCCCGGCCCCAGGCCCGGCCGCCGAAGCCGCCGAACAGGATCTTGCTCAATACCAGCAGCCCCAACGCCTGCCAGAAGCCGATCAGGGGCACGTTTACCACGGTGGTCAATACCCCGTTCCAGAGGCTCATCACCACCCAGCCCAGCACTGCCGCAAATACCACGGCGCATACAATGAAGCCAACAATTTTCATGGCCCAGAATTTCTTATTCATACAATAGTTTTTATTTTTTTAAGAGCTCATCCCGCAGACTGCCTAGCCGTTCGCGGAGATGCAGTACGGCATAGCGTTTACGGCTAAGCAATGTGTTAATGGTTTCGCCGGTCTGCTCGGCAATGGTCTTGAATGGTACTCCTTCCAGCTCGTTCAGAACAAATACTTCCCGCTGCGGCGCCGGCAGCTCGTCCAGTGCATCGTTCAGGGCTTCCCAGAACAGGTTGCGCAGGTACACTGTTTCGGGATTGGATGAATCGTCGAAAAAAATATCCGTCCAGTCGAAGCCGGCCTCGCCGTCGGCGTCGGTGTACACATCTTCGAGCAGAACGGGTTTCTTTTTGCGCTGGCGGTCGGTGATCTTGTTGCGGGTTACCGTGAACAGCCAGCCGGTCAGTTGCTCGATGGGCTGGGTATTGCCGATGAACTGGTAGAATACATCCTGCAGTATGTCTTCCGCATCCGCTTCATTACTCACCCGTTTCCGGATAAAGCCCATCAGCCGCTTGCTGTAAGCGTTGATGACCTCGGTAATGCTGCTGGATCGGGATTCTCCCATATCAGTTGGTATCGTCAGGGCCTTCGCCATTGGTTAGGTAGACGGGGCGGGAAGGCGAATATTTTAAGAAGGGTAAAAATTTCGGAATTGGCAATTCCAAAATTGCAACGGCACTCTAAGATAATCCAATAATTTTGTTGACTCATAACGCTGCGTCTTTGCGTCTCTGCGGTTATTTTTTTTACCACAGAGGCGCAGAGGCCCGGAGGTAAAACCTGAGTCCATGGAAATACCGGAAGATCGCCCCGTTTTTGACGGCGAAATAGCAACGTACTGGTTCGATCACGGGATACTTGTTTCGCTTTCCAAACCGGTGAAGCGTACGGTGGAGAATATCGGCCGCAATGTGGCGCTGGTGAAAGAGATCACCGGCAACCAACCCATGCCCTTGCTGATCTATCTCAAAAATTCGCCGGTGCCCGATAAGCAGACCCGGAAATATTCGACCGAGCAACTGCCGGTCATCTACAAAGCCATGGCGATGGTATCCAAACCCGGGCTCGCCAGCTTCATCATGAAATTGCTGTTCGGACTGCAGTCGCCGCCCATACCAATGAAACATTTTACCAATGAGAACGAAGCCAGGGCGTGGCTGCAGCAGTATCTGTAAGAAGATAGCAAGGATCGGGTAGGACTGCCGCTATGCGCGGGATAGTTTTGTGGGATCAATCAATGTTATGAAAACACAGGAGCAACTCAATTTCGACCGGATCGCAGAAGCGATCGCTTATATCCAGGCCAATTTCAAACAGCAACCCAGCCTGGAACAGCTGGCCGCCCAGGTACACCTGAGTCCTTTCCATTTTCAAAGGCTTTTTACGGAGTGGGCGGGCACCAGCCCTAAAAAATTCCTGCAGTACATCAGCATCGAACACGCCAAACAGGTGTTGAAAGAGCAGGCAACGCTAAGCGATGCCGCGTTTGAAACAGGACTATCGGGTACCGGCAGACTGCACGATATGTTCATCAATATCGAAGGCATGACGCCGGCAGAATACCGCGATGGTGGAAAAGACCTTGCGATCAACTACAGCTTTGCAGAAAGCCCGTTCGGGAATATACTGGTAGCTTCTACGCCGAAAGGCATCTGTCATCTTTCTTTTCTGGATGATGAAGAAGCGGCATTCGGTTCTTTGCAGCGGCAATTCCCGAAGGCGGTATTCAAACAGAAGCTTGACCTGATACAGCAGAATGCGCTGTTCATTTTTACACACGACTGGAACCGGCTGCACGAGATCAAACTGCATCTGAAAGGAACTGGTTTTCAGCTCAAGGTTTGGGAAAGCCTGCTGAAGATACCGATGGGCCGGCTGGCTACATATGGTTCTATCGCGAAGCAGATCGCCCGGCCCGGGGCTTCGAGGGCGGTGGGTACGGCCATCGGCGATAATCCGGTTGCATTTCTGATCCCCTGTCACCGCGTGATCCAGTCCACAGGCGTATTCGGCGGATATATGTGGGGGCCAACCCGTAAAGCTGCGATCATAGGATGGGAAGCCGCACGTAGGGAAACAGGAGTATAACGATCAACAGCACAGTATGGAATTATTCAATGAACAGGCCGATCCCGCCATCAATTTACTTCCCTATGAAGGTATTGTTAATTACTACGGACCTGTTATGTCTATGCAGGATGCGCAGCATTATTTCGATGCATTATTGAAAGCGATCGAATGGCGCAATGATGAAGCGGTGATCTTCGGGCGGCATCTGATCACAAAAAGAAAAGCTGCCTGGTATGGTGATGCGGACTATTCGTATACCTATTCGAAAGTTACCAAGCATGCATTGCCATGGACACCGGAACTGGCAGAACTGAAAGCGCTGGTTGAAAGAACAACAGGCGAAATATTCAATTCCTGTTTGCTCAATCTTTATCATACCGGTGAAGAGGGAATGGCCTGGCATAGCGATGATGAACTGATGCTCGAGAAGAACGGCGCGATCGCATCCCTGAGTTTGGGGGCGGCAAGGAAATTCAGTTTCCGGCATAAGAAGACGAAGCAAACCGTTTCGCTTGTACTCGATCCGGGAAGCCTGCTGGTGATGAAAGGCAGCACGCAGACACATTGGCATCATCGGTTACCGCCCACCAAACGGGTGCATGAGCCGAGGATCAATCTGACTTTCCGAAAGATGGTGTAAGGGTTCGATAGAAGAAAAACGAAGGGAAGAAGAAAAAAGAGGTGGAGATGAATAGCTATTTTGTTGGACATGAGGATAAAAATGGTTTCGCTAGGAGCCAAGGAGAAAAAGAGGGTAGCAGGAGAGATCCCTCCTGAACTCCTTCGCTCTTATCCACTTTTAGCGAAACCATTCGAAACTCCATAGCAGCCTAAGGCATGCAATTAAAAGAACCTTCTTTTCTTCTTCCCTTCGTTTTTCTTTTATTGAAACCTCCCATGCCTCCCGCAATTCTTTAACTTAGTCTCAAATATTTCCCATGGAATTCGGCCGCGTACCAGAAGAAGAACTAGACCAGATCGATTTTAAACTGCCAAAAGATCCTGCATTCAATAAGCAGGTATTGCCAGGCAATAAGGCCAAAGACCCGAAGGTCTATCTGGGCTGCGCCAAATGGGGCCGCACCGAATGGGTGGGCAAGATATATCCCCCCAAAACCAAGGAAAAAGATTTTCTCGACCATTACGTAAAACATTACAACAGTATAGAGCTGAACGCCACGCATTATAAATTGTACGGCGAGGCCGGTATCGGCAAATGGGCGGCCAAAGCCGCGGGGCGCGATTTCAAATTTTGTCCGAAGATGTACCAGGGTGTTACCCATCGCGGCAACCTATTCAATAAAGATTTTCAGCTCAATGAATTTATCCGCGGCGTTCATGCATTCAGGGAACACCTGGGGCCGGTGTTCGTGCAACTAAGCGATGCATTTTCTCCGAAGCGGAAAGAGGAAGTATATACTTTTCTTAAAAGTCTGCCCGTTGATATGTCATTCTTTCTCGAAGTGCGGCATCCCGACTGGTTTGCCAAACCGGACATCCGTGAAGAACTGATGGAAACACTGCGATCGCTCAACATGGGCATCGTGATCACGGATACCGCAGGCCGGCGCGATTGTGCGCACATGTACCTGACGGTACCCAAAGCGTTCATCCGTTATGTGGGGAATAGTTTACACCCGACAGATTTTCCGCGTGTGGACGACTGGGTGGCGCGGATGAAGGGCTGGCTGGATAAAGGGATAGAGGAACTGTATTTCTTCATGCATATGCACGACGAGGCAAAATCGCCGGAACTGACCGTGTACATGGTCGATAAACTCAATAAGGCCTGTAAATTAAATCTGATCAAACCCAGTTTTGTGGATGGTGCGCCGCAGGAACTGTTCCGATAACCGTATTTCTCTGCGCGAACTCCCGTACCTCATGTTCTCTGCGGTGAATTGCAGCGTAGGTTTTACCGCAGAGAACATGAGGTACAAGAGCTAACGCAGAGGAACTGCCAGGTTTACACTGTTGAAAATTGTTGCTAACGCTCTTACGGCTATCGGGCATAAATTTTTGCGTTGGCATCGAATGCGGCGTCTTTGGCGGTTGAGCCGGCAAAGGTTTCCACTTTGATATGGGTGTCGTCGATCATCTGTATGATCATCAGGCCGCGTTGATTGGGATCTGCGCTGATGCCGCCTGCGCTGTACAGCGGATAAGCTATTTTTCCGCTGGCCATGCTCACTTCTGCCGGCAGTGGCTTGCCAGGCTCGATCGTGTATTTACCCACCATCTGGATCGTGCCGCCGATCGACACAAGTACTGTCTGCGGGTGCTGGATATCGAAAGCGAATGACAATTCCTTATCCCATCCATCCGGACCATCCGTATACAGCACCGGTCCGTCCAGGAACCAGCTGCCCACCAGCCGGCCCGGCACATCGATGTCGATACGGCCATCCTTGTCAGGTCCTTCGCGATCGACCATCGGGTATAATTGGGCTTTGAGTGCATCTGTAAAATAGGTGAATGGTTTGCCGCAGTGCAGGGTCTGGCCAACATAGCGGGCCTGGTTCACAAAACCCGGCAACGTAATGTTATCATCGATAGCGCCGAGATCGATGCTGCTGCCAAGGCCGGTGGTGCCGATCTGCTGACCGGCTTTTACCATGCTGCCCTCCTGTATGGAAGGATCGAGCACGATATGATCCAGGTAGTACATGAATTTCTCATTCACCCTGAACCAGGTCTTGGTTTCTTTCACACCCAGTACCGGCACATTCAATATTTTTTCCACCCTGCCATTGGTCAGGGCGTAAACGGGCAGGTAAATAGTGTTGTTCGGATTTGAATACCAGAAATAAACATGGTCTGTGGGAATCGTATGTCCCACAGGCTGTATCCAGCCTAGCGATAGCAGGAAACTGATCTTCGACACCTCAATGGGTGAATTCAGGAATACGGCCGGTTCATTAGGCCCCGTATAGGCGCCGCCGTTACTGCCACTGTTTCCACCACCACCATTTTTACTGCAAGCAGTCAACAGCAAGCCAGCCGAGAAAAGGATGGCAAGGGTTTTCATGCGCAAAAAGATACAGGATTTTGCGGAGACGCTGCTTGGGGAGAGTCTGGAGTCTGGAGTTAGGAGTCTGGAGTTGGAATTTATTTCCCTGTGTTCTTTGCGGTCCTTTGCGTTCCCTGCGTTACTAGATCAACAGCTCCTTAGTAGCGCAGAGAACGCAAAGGACCGCAGGGTACGCAGAGAGATCTTCAGGAAACTTTGAACAGCTCTTCCCATCTTGTCGTAAACCTCGGGCTGCGTAGTTCCTGGCGCATTTTCCAGTCGCGGGTGGTGCCGGAGGAGGCGAATTTGATGATATCATTGCGCATCGCGAAATTGACATTGTCGAGCATATGCATCAGCAGCCGATGCTTATTTTTTTCAGGCGGCGCAAACAGGTTACCCTGGATGGAATCATCGGGGACGATGCCGCTGAGCATCACGCCGGCTTTTTTATACAGCCGCCCCTGCTCGTATAGCCTGTCTACCAGCGCTACGGCCGGTTTGATAAGCTCATGGGTAGCGGAAGTAGCCTGCGGCAAAGAAGTGTAGCTGCTTATTGTTGGTCCGTGACGAAAACGGCCTGTATGCGATTCTTCTTTCGGTACCACAAATACGCTGATGATATTAGCTGCACTTTGCTGTCGCCGCAATTTTTCCGCTGCGCGGGAAGTGTAAGTGGCCACCGCTTCCCGGATATCGTTTACTTCAGATACCGGCGAGCCGAACATGCGTGTGGTGGCGATCATTTTCTTACTGTCCAGTTCTTCCAGCATCTGCATGCTCTCGATGCCTTGCAACTCGCGCAGCAACCGTACACCGGTAACGCCACCCAGGTGTGAATGTGCCCATTCGGCATTGTGTTTGGCAAGATCATATGCAGAATTGATATTGAAACGCCGCAGTTTCTCTGCATACCGATAGCCCACGCCCCAGATATCTTCTACCGGCGTCCGCTGCAGGGCCTGCTCGCGTTTGCGGGGCGTATCGAGTACCAGCACGCAGTCGGTGGCGGCTTTGTGTTTTTTGGCGAGACGATTGGCGAGCTTACTCAGCACCTTGGTTGGCGCCACGCCCACCGATACTTTGATGCCGGTCCATTGCTCTACCGTTTCTTTGAGGTAAATAGCAAAGGACTGCAGTTCATGCGGTGGGATATGGGTGAGATCAACGAATGCTTCATCTACCGAGTATACTTCCACCCGCTCTGCAGAAACAATCGTTCGCAGGGTCTCCATCACGCGCCAGCTCAGGTCGCCATACAGGTTATAGTTGGAAGAAAAAGTGGCCACTTTGTGTTGTTCTATCAATGGCTTTGCTTTGAAATAAGGTCCGGCCATACCCACTCCCAGCTGCTTTGCCTCATCGCTGCGCGAGATGATGCAGCCGTCGTTGTTGCTGAGTACTACTACGGGTTTGTTCCGCAGGTCAGGGCGGAATAAGCGCTCGCAGGAGCAGTAGAAGCTGTTACAGTCGATGATCGCTTTCATACCCCCCAGCCCCCTGAAGGGGGAGTTTGATTTTTTCTTTGGCTAAGAACGTTTTCAATTGAAGCAATGCATTCTTCAAAATGAAAATTGATCTGCTTGTTTGTAAAGCGAAGTACCTGTAGGCCGTCGTTTTCAATAAGCTTTTGCCGCCTTTCGTCTGCAGATTTTACTTCGGGACTGTCATGAATATTGCCATCTACTTCAATGATAAGTGCTGCGGAATGGCAATAAAAATCTGCGATAAAAATCCCTAGCGGATGTTGCCGGCGAAATTTAAAGCCAAGAGGCCTGGTCCTCAGATAACCCCATATCTGCATCTCCGAACCGGTCTGCCGATTGCGCAAAATCTTAGCCCGGTTGAAAATCGTAGCCTCTGCATTGAAAAACATTTTTCGCCTCATGAAAAATTTTTTAAGGAACGGATTTTAACTCCCCCTTCAGGGGGCTGGGGGGTTTATAGTGAATGAATAGAATAAAGCACAGTCCCCCATGCCGCATAGTTGCTGAACTCATCCACATGGATATTGCCGTACTTTTTATTCTCTGCAACCAGGTCCACTCCCTTGATATTCGTTTGCAGGCGGCGCACGAGTAACTCGCCGTTGAGCACCGCTACGATGATCTTGCCGTTCACCGCTTTTACGCTGCGGTCAACAATAAGAACATCGCCGCTGTGGATGCCGGCTTCGATCATGGCGTCGCTGTTCATGCGAAAAAAGAAAGTGGCGGGTTTATTGCGGATCAATTGCTCGTTCAGATCGATGCCGCGTTCCATATAATCGTCGGCCGCGGCGCCAAACCCGGTGGCGTTGGCCGTGGGCACCTGCCACTGGCTGAACTGCTTGGAGCCTTTATAGGCGGCCCCATACCATTGTTCCCCATCCATAATAATTAAATTTTGTGTTGCTAAATATTTTAGTAAATTTATGCTAAAATAATTGACCTCAAAATAATTTTTATGGACAATGGGACAGTAAGCAGCCCGGCCAAAGGCATGCCGCATTTGCAGGGCTTATATGAATACCTGCTGATCGCCCGCCCCGATGCGGCGGTATATGAGCAGGTGATGGAGGAGAAACGGTTTTTCTCCTCGCAGTTCAATGCCGCAATAGCGGTAAAGACCAAACCGCATATTACGGTGGCTAATTTTCTGACGGTGGACAGGATGGAAGAGACCCTGATCCGGTGGATGGGCCGTGCATTCAGCTATACGCCGAGTTTTCAGGTTACGCTGCATGAATATGGCGCATTCAGGCCGCATACCATTTACCTGCGCATACAGGACCAGCAACCTTTTCTGCAACTGGCCAAAGCATTGAAACCGATCGATCAGCAGATCCGCAGTTTTGGTTTTCCGGGAATGAAACTGATCGATAATGCGCATCTCACTATTGCCAGAAGACTGGATGCGACCACATATCAGCAGGCGGTGGCCTGTTATTCTGAAAAAACATTCCATGCCAGTTTTGAAGTGAGTGAGCTGGTCTTACTCAGGCGGCGCGACCAGTTCGATGCCTGTAAGCAGGTGAATATTTTCAGGCTGCAGCCGGCGGTGAAGAATTAGCGGAACAGAAATATCCAGACCTATGAAGACGATGGCAAGTGCATTACCGAAAATTGAAATAACATTCAGTACCGCCCATTACCTGCTGGTGGCCGAGCCTCATGCCGCTTTGCGCGAGGAGATCCAGGGTTTGAAAAAAAGTTTTGCAGAAAAGTATGATTGCCCTGCGGCCGCCTCGGGCAAACCCAATCTTACCCTTGCGCGTTTTGAGCAATACGAGATGCTAGAATCGCGCATCCTGCACCGTCTTAAGCTGATTGCGCAGGCACAATCGTCTTTTATCGTGGAACTGCACGATTTCGGCAGTTTTCCCACGCATACCATTTTTCTGAACATTACTACGAAAACGCAGTGGGTAGAACTGGCAAAATCACTGCGGCCCATGCAGCAGCTGCTGACGATCGATAAAGAACGCAAAGTGCATATCATCACCGACCCATATATCCCCATTGCCCGCAAGCTACTGCCCTGGCAATATGAAAAAAGCTGGCTCGAATACAGCAATACCCATTTCAGCGGCCGTTTTGTCCTTGACCAACTCGTTCTGCTCCGAAAGCGATCGGGCGAGAGCGCTTATTCTTCGATCGGCAGGTTCAAACTGATGAATGTAAAAGAAGAAGTAAAGCAAGGCCAGCTGTTCTAAAACTACCCAATCAATTAACAATCTTAAACGCCTAACCCCTCTCTACGCGTAGAGAGGGGTGGCCCGCAAAGCGGGCCGGGGTGAGTCAATCAACAACCATGCAACCAGAAGATACCAACTACCTCAAAGGCCGCGGCGCCCAGTTCAACCCAAAGAACCGGTTCCTCAAAAACCAGCAGATCCGCTCCGAGATCGAAAGCATCGACGACTGGAGCGAGCCCAACCCGGCAACGGTTTACCTCGAAGACAATGCAAAGTCGATCGTTAATAAAGTAGACAGTCCCGATGTAGGCATGTTCTACAGCATGAATCCCTACCAGGGCTGCGAGCATGGCTGTATCTACTGCTATGCAAGGAACGCGCATGAATACTGGGGTTACAGTGCCGGCCTCGACTTCGAGCGCAAGATCATCGTGAAAAAGAATGCGCCGGAGCTGCTCCGGAAATTTTTGATGAATAAGAACTGGGAATGCGTGCCGATCAGTTTAAGCGGTAACACGGATTGTTACCAGCCGGCGGAAAAAAAGTTCCGGCTGTCGAGAGGCATCCTGGAAGTGTGCAATGAATTCAACCAACCATTGGGCATTATCACCAAGAATGCAGGCATTCTTCGGGACACCGACCTGCTGCAGCAACTCGCAAAAAAGAAACTGGTAAGCGTGCTGGTGAGCATCACTTCTTTCGATGAAGACCTTCGCAGGGCTATGGAACCGCGCACCACCACGGCCAAACAAAGACTGCGGGTGATCAAGGAACTGAGCGAGGTGGGCGTGCGGGCCGGTGTGATGCTGGGGCCGATGATACCCGGACTGAATGAACATGAGATGCAGCGGATCATGGAAGCTGCGAGCGAGAATGGGGCGAGTTTTTCAGCCTATACTTTTATCAGGCTGAACGGGGCCATTAAGCTCATCTTTCACGACTGGCTCTACAAGAATTTCCCCGACCGGGCCGATAAGGTCTGGCACCTGATAGAGAATGGCCATGGCGGCAAAGTGAACGACAGCCGCTGGGGCGTACGCATGCGCGGCGAGGGTCCGATCTCCGACCTGGTACGGCAGCAGTTCAGGAAGTACACCAAGCTGTATAACCTGATCGATGAAAGATGGGAGCTCGACTGCACGCAGTTCAGGAGGCCGGGGGAGCAGGGGAAACTGTTTTAGGGTGACTATTCGGCTGTTTCGTTAAACCTCTGCGCCAACTCATGTAACTCATGTTCGCTGCGGTTAATTTTTACCGCAAAGAACATGAGGGGCAGCGTTTACGCGGAGGTTCCGTGTTTTGTAATAGTTTTAGCCCATGAAAACCATCGGTCTCATCGGCGGCATCTCCTGGCTCTCCACCATTGAATATTACAAACTGCTCAACGAACTCGTGAATGAAAAGCTTGGCGGCGTGAATGCTGCTAAAGTGATCATCTACTCGGTAAATTTTGCAGAGATCAAGGAACTCACTTTTGCCGATAACTGGAACGGACTGGCCGATGCAATGAGAAATGCCGCCCGGCAATTGGAGCAAGCTGGAGCAGATTGCATCCTGATCGGCGCCAATACCATGCATCGCATTGCAGACCAGGTGCAGGCTGCGGTAAAAGTTCCCGTTATCCATATCGCCGCAGTTACTGCCGAAGCCGTCAGCAAAAAGGAATTGAAGACAGTGGCATTACTCGGTACGCGTTATGTAATGCAGCTTGATTTTTACAAAGAGAAACTGGCCGCAAAAAACATTGCGACGATCATACCCGGCCAGGCCGATACCGACTATATCAACAATGCCATTTACGAAGAATTCGGCAGGGGTATATTCCTGCCCGCAACGAAGAAGCGCTTCCTGGAGATCATCGATACACTGCAGGGCCAGGGCGCCGAAGGCGTTATTTTCGGGTGTACTGAAATTCCATTACTGATCCCGGCCGGCGATTCGCCTATTGCGAGTTTCGATACCACACGTCTACATGCACAGGCTGCTGTTGATTTTGCACTGGGGTAGAGAAGGCTAACGTTGCTGCTGAAAGTTTACTATTTGTCTGTGTTGAAATGCCACCCTGCGGTTATGCGAAAGCGCCGGTTGCCATTTGGGTGAGTTCCGGATGGTCCGTATCACAATATCGTTGAAAGCCTCATCGAAAGGAACGGTAATAAAAACATCTTTTACCGCGCCTTCCTCATCTACCCTGAACCTTACCCCAACGCCTGCAAGGTCTCCGTTTACTAAAGTATAATTTGCTGGCCAGTAGAGATGATTCCCCAGGTATTTTAGCCAGCCAGCCACGCCACCTGCGAACTGAGGATCACGGTTACGTCCCGAAGTGTCCGCTACAGGAGCACCCGCTTCATCGAAATAATTAACACTTACCGGTACGCCGCCATCGTACACTTCCGAAGCGCTTAGCTTACCGTTGCGGTGGAAATATTGCCATTTGCCGATCTGGTGATTAGCGGTGTCTACCCGTCCGGCAGACGAAACATTGCCATTGTCAAACCAGCTGACCTGTACCGCGCCGAAACCGGTATAGCTGGTAGAATCGGATACATATCCGTTGCTGTGCCATTGAAGTGAGATCCCGGTTGGTCTGCCCGATTCATCATAAACGGTGGAGTCGCTCATGAAACCGTTGGGATGGAACGACAGCCAGGTGCCCTGCTTTTTCCCATCCTTAGAAACACCGGCAGATGATAACTGACCATTTGGGTAAAAAAAATAAAAATAGCCATTCATGATCTTCTTCGCCGAATCCAGATACAGCCCCTTCATCTGCAGGCTTTTTTTCGGGAGATAATAGTCCTGCACCACCCAGCCGGAATCGCTGTGGCGGCTGTGTCTGAAAAACCGGCCCTTGTCGGGCGTGGTCTCACGCCAGTTATGGTCAAAAAATGTTTCTTCGACCTGGCTGTTTGCAGACAGAAAGCACAAGCCCAGCATCGGAACGAGCAACCATTTCTTCATGCAGCTAAAATAGCAACACGCGCACCAGTCTGCAAAAATTTATCCGCAGGGAAAAATAATGCTAAGACTATCGCCCGTTGTCGATATATGTTTTGAGCGAAGCCACAAACCGTTCACCGCTGATGCCGGGATAACCGATCCACTGTTTCAAAGCCTGCCCGTTCTCGTCCAGCAGGATCGTTGTGGGGAATGCACTGATATTGTAACGCCTGGCCAGTTCGTTGTTCAACTGCTGCTGCTTAGAAGAAAGCTGATTTCGCTGCTGCCGGGGAAAATCGGCGTTTACCAGCACCAGTGACTGATCGGCAAAATTCTTAAATGCGGTTGATTCAAAAATCTCCTGGTGCATGCGCATGCAGGGATTGCACCAGTCGGATCCTGAAAAATTAAGGAGGATATACCTATGCCGGGAGGCGGCTTCCTGCCGGGCTTCAGTCAGGCTTGTTTTCCAGCCGGTGAAAGAAGACAGGGTTACGAACAGCCCGAAGGCAGCGATGGTTTTCATAGGGAAGGATTTAGAACAAATCTAAATGGAACAGTTCGTCCTGGAAATGACCGTGCGGAACTTAACAAATAATAAACGATCGTTCCGAAGCGGGCGTTGGAATTCAAAAGCAAAAGAAATGCAAATTACTTTCTTGCCATATCCGTTCCTGTGTCGATTCCTGCACTAACAACGGCCAGCGGTTGGCCCGATAATACAAGTGCTTCGGCCGCTGCGTGGTTGCTGATAAATCTCTTGCCTGCCAGTGCAGCTATGGTGGCTGCCAGTTGTTTTTGAAATATCTGCCCGTTCTCCCGTAGTTCACCGGCTGCAGGTATACCGGCGCCGATCATTGCCTGCCAGGTTTCACCCGATCCTTTAACAAAAAGATTGTGTGCATACCAGGCGGTCGGCTTCCTGCCGCGGCCATGATCGGTAGTGATAATAAAGCTCGTGTTGTTCCGGTAGAACGGATCTGTTTGCACCAGGTACCAGATGTCGGAAATCATTTTGTCTATCGCTGTCAATTGCTGCAGGTACAGGTCATATTTTTTCTGGTGTGCAAATTCATCTGTCTCCCCCAGGCCGAGTACCAGCACCCTGGGATGCTCCCGTTGAATATATTCCTTTGCTGCAACGAACGTCAGCGCATCATATCGGCAGTGGTTCCTGACCTGTACGTTTTTCTGTACCTGGTTGATCACCACGCTGGCACTGTCTGCTTCTTCAACAGATTCGTAGCCGCCGTTTATCGGCAGTGAGTTTCTCGTTTCATTGAGCACATAAGGCAGAATATCCCAGGAACAGAAAGCGGCAACCCGGCCCCTATATTCTTCCTGGGTGTTCAGGTATTCCAGTACATTGATGTTATTGTTGGGCTTCGGACTGTTCAGCACCGGCCGTGGATCTGCATACCCGGTAAATATCTCGTTATAACCAGGATAAGAGATCTTGTAAAAATTGCTGACGTTAACCTTATTCTGATACAAGCGGTTGCCGCTTAGCTGCCCTTTTCTGGCAATTACCTGCCAGAAAAACGGCAACAGTTTTTCCCGGCGTCGTTCGGGCGAATCGCCTCCATATACATCCTGCAGCAAACTGGTGTCGCTTACGAACCGGGGATCATGTATCAGCCCGGTATCGGCGCCGGTAAATATCTCCTGCCAGCGTACCCCGTCTATCGTAATGATGAAGATGTTCCTCGTGCCAGGTGATTGAGCAATGAGCAGAGAGGTTGAAGAAAGGAATAGCAGCAAACAGAGTGCTTTCATGGCTTTGCGTTTAGCAAAGCAACATCCTGCAGGTAAAGCGGCCGTTAGCTGTCCGTTATTTTCATGTTACTGCTGGGTTATATCCTGTTGAATTCTTTCCCGATCTATACTAAACGCAGTTTTTCGCCGTTGCAATGACCAGCCCTTACCTGAATCGCAGGTTAAGCGAAACAATATCCGAATTCATTCCATTTGTCCGACTGTAATGCCCATACCTCAACTCCAGCATATTGATTTTTTCAACCCCAAAAACTCCTTTTGGAGGCGTGAGACGGATGCCTGCGCCATAGAAACTGCTGCTGAAGGCTGAGAGATCATAATTGCTGGTATAATAGGTATCCGTTGTTTTATGCAACTGGTATCCCGCAAAATATTCCACTGCGGTCTGCGCATAATAACGATAGAACGGCGTGCATGAAAGGAAAGGCGAGAACTTGACAGATGTCTCCAGACTGGCAGTATGGGCGCTTAGTCCCCAGTCGTCTTTGTAGTATCTATAATAAGCCCGCAATACAAGAAAATCTCCCAAAAAATAATTCGCACGGAAGCCAACAGGTATCTTTAATCTCGAAGCCGGCAGGTTCTCAACTTTTTCAGTGCCGTTCGTGAAATACACACGGTGAAAAGGCAGGCCCAGGTAACCGTCCTGGTGGATCAGGTCTAACAGGAAAGCCAACTGCAGCCGCTGGTTTACGATCTGCGAATAGGACAATGATGCACCAAAAGTATTTCTCGCCGCCGAACCATACTCATCGCCGCGCTGGGCCTGATTGCCTGTTCGTAGTTCGGTGGGGTACACCAGCTTTACATTGTCGAGATAACCAAAAAGCTTTCCGCTGAATTCGCCGCTGCGGTTCCTGGTTTTCTGCGCGAAATTGATAGTACCACCCAGCGAAAAATAGTCGAACTCATAAGAAGTGGACAGGCCGCCACCGAAACTGCTGCCTTTCTGTTCGTTCTCGATGGTGAGATTAGCTGAAGGATAAAAACGGGTATCGGCATGTGAAGCGGATGAATTTGCTTTCAGGTCTACCAGGTCTGAAGAAGCGGAAGTATAATGGTCGATACCCAGCTCGAAATCATAAGTATGTTTCCGGTTCTTCTTATCCCAGCGATGCAGTTTCAGCTCGAAGGTATTGGAGAAGTCATTGAGCTTTTCGGTACCAATACCACCTGTTACGGCGGAATTATTTCCATGCTGGGAATAGTAACTGGATACGAAATTGGCTTCTTCTAATTCCAGTTTGCGTGGCTTGTATGCCGTATCCGGGAGCTTCTGTGTCTGCGAAAAAGCAGCCAGTATGCCAAGATATAGTCCGATCACGGACAGGGATAATCTCTTCATGTTTCAATTCGGGATTAATGATCAGTTACAGCCGCAGCCACCGCCGCTTTTACCGGCATTGGCGCCGGATGCACCTTCACGATAAGACTGAAAACTCAGTTCCGTCTTTTCCACTTTGCGATTTCCCAATGCCATTTCGGCATCATTCAGTTTGTTTTTCTGGTATTCCTTCACCGTGGTACAGGAACTTGCAGATGCGGCGGCAATGCCAATAAAGGCAAGCGCGCTTAATGTTTTGATCCTTGGTTTCATTGCAGATGAATGTTTTTGGATGTGTACACTCTGTTATCATCGTCGATGATCACGCAGCCTATGCCGTTGATCTGGTTGATCATATCCAGCCCTGCTTTAATGCCCATCACGGTTACCGGCGTGGCCATTGCATCGGAGATCTCCGCATCCGGACTGATGATGGTGACGCTTTTGATGCCGGTTACCGGTAAACCTGTTTTCGGATCGATGGTATGCGAATATTTTTTCCCGCCGATCATCACGAATTTTTCATAATTGCCTGAAGTGGCCACCGACATATCGGTAATATTCAGGTAGGAAAATGGCTGACCCGCCGCATCAGGGTCCGCAATACCGATGGTCCAGGGTTGCCCGTCCGGCTGCGTTCCCCAGGCCGCGAGGTCGCCGGAAGCATTGACGATGCCGCTGGTTACTCCCTGTTGCAGCAAGATCTTCTTGGCCTGTTCAGCCGCATAGCCCTTGCCGATACCGCCAAAGCCAATACGCATGCCGCGCTCTTTTAAGAAGACCGTGCAACGTTTTTCATCCAGTATCACGTTCCGGTAATTGATCAGGCACACCATTTGTCGCGCCGTGAGCCGGTCCGGTAACGCTGTCATGGTACGGTCGAAATTCCAGAGTTTTTTATCGATAGAACCGTAACTGATATCGAAAGCGCCCTGTGTCAATTTGGAGATCTTCAGTGAGCGCGCGATCAGGTCCAGCACTTCCCGGTTCACTTTTACCGGGGCGATGCCGGCCATATTGTTGATCTGATTGGTCTGGCTGGATGGATCGAATGTGGTGAGCAGTTGCTCGATACGCTTCACCTCGGCTATGGCAAGACCGATCTTTTCGGCCGCCCAACCGGCATCATCGCTCACTACGCTGAATTCGAACCGGTTTCCCATCAGTTTCAGCGACTGGCGATGAATCAGGACTTTTGTTTCCGTCAACTTATCTTCCGCCATCAGTAACCGCTTTAACAGCCGCGATGAAACGATCGGCGCTGATGCCCGGATTGCCCTCCCATTGCTTCAGAACTTTCCCATTCTCATCGAGCAGAACGGTAAGAGGAAATACGCCGGTATTATCATAGCGATCGGCCAGGGCTTCATTTTCCTGCTGCTGTTGCCGCGATAACTGGTTCTTTTTCTGACGCGGAAAATCGGCATTCACCAATACCAGCGATTGTTCGGCAAAAGTTTGGAAAGCGGGATTCTCAAAAATTTCACGGTGCATCTGCATGCAGGGAACACACCAGTCGGATCCTGAAAAATTCAGCAGGATGTATTTGTGCCGGGTGGCAGCTTCCTGCCGGGCCTCGGTCATATTCGTTTTCCATCCTGTAAAAGAGGAAAGGCCTGCCAGCAGGCATAAAGCGGCGATGGTTCTCATGTGAATATCGATTTACGCAAATCTACCTTTAATGTGCCCGCCCATAAAGGAAGCGGGTTCAACTTAACAAAAAATAAACGAGCACTGTTCTTCTCACAGACCTATGGGAATAAGCAGTTGTTATTAAACAGCAATTAAAGATTTGCAAAAGAAATGCTAAGGAGCGTTTATCTTTAAGGCAACTGCTGCTTATGCCCGGCTTTCAACGGACTTTATCTCTTCAATCGACCATTGCTATTGTAGTGGGAGGTGTTATCGGATCGGGCATTTTTATGAAGCCCGCGCTGATGGCTTCCCAGCTGGGATCGCCATTGCTGCTGCTGAGTGTATGGCTGCTGGGGGGTATCATTATCCTTTTCGGGGCGCTATCGAATGCGGAACTGGCGGCCATGTTCCCCGAAACAGGGGGGCAATTTATTTTTTTCCAGAAAATATATGGAGAGGGGTTCGCTTTTCTTTATGGCTGGGCGTCCTTCGCCGTGTTCAATACTGGCGGAAATGCTTCCATTGCCTACATCTGCTCGCAGTACACGAACTATTTTGTTCATCTTCCAAGGCTGGATGCCGTTACAGAACACGCCCTCCGGCTGCATATCCCGTTCATCGGCGATATTTTTCCACTGGAAAACCTGGGCGTTAAACTGTTGACGATCGGCATCATCCTCTTACTCAGTTTTATCAATTACCGCAGCGTGCGAAACAGCGCTGCAGTGCAACGTGTTCTGACTTTACTCAAGATCATCGCTATCGTGCTGGTGATCGGTGGACTGATCGGATCAGGGAAAGGACGCTGGCATCATCTTGTTCAAAATGCAGCAGCGGCGCCGCAGGGCTGGAGCCTGGTGGGTGCTTATGTGGCTGCCATCGCCGGCGCATTCTGGGCTTATGACGGCTGGAACAATATCGGTTTTGTAGCCGGCGAAGTACAACAGCCGCAAAAAAATATTCCGCGGAGTCTTTTTTTTGGACTCAGTTTCTGTATCCTGGTCTATGCCTGTATTAACCTGGCATATGTTTATGTATTGCCTATAGACAGGTTATCCGCTTCTTCGTTTGTTGCATCGGATGCAGCCAGTGTTGCCTGGGGCGCTGTGGGCGGAAGTGTTATCACCCTTATTGTTATTTTCTCCACTTTCGGCACCACTAATGCAAACGTGCTGGCTACGGCGAGGGTAACTTTTGCGCTTGGCGAGGAAAACCGCTGGTTCCGCTGGGCGGGAAGGGTGCAGCCGAAATACGATACCCCGGGAAATGCACTCTGGCTAAATGCAGCCTGGTCTATCCTGCTTATCCTCAGCGGCTCTTTCGATATGCTTACCGATATGCTGATCTTCGTGAGCTTTTTCTTCTATGGTATGAGCGCATTGGGCGTATTGATCCTCCGGCGCCGCATGCCGAAGGCTGAAAGACCGTATAAAGTTTGGGGCTATCCCTTTGTTCCGTCTGCCTTTGTCATCTTCACCGGGTTTTTCCTGGGTTATACATTGTTCAATGATATCGGCGCTTATCTCAGCGGAGCATCGCCTGTGATCAATGCACTGCTGGGCGCGCTGATCACCTGTATCGGTATTCCGGTCTATTTTCTCTCCAGGAAAACAAAATAGAATCTGCTTTCGGCAATGACTTATTTTCGCAGCAAACGGGTTATATGGAAGCAGTGATAGAAGCCATAGCGGTATTATTTGCATCGATCAGGGGTACCCGGCCAGACAGGATCGAAAAACTGCCCCGGAGTGGAAGCGACCGGATCTATTTCAGGCTCTATTCCGGCCAGGAGAGCTTTATCGCCACATACAATCTCAACAAAAAAGAGACCCGCACTTTTATTTATTTCAGCCGCCATTTCATCAATGCAGGTCTGCCCGTGCCGGCTATCCTGGCGGTGAATGAGGAAGATACGATCTATATCCAGCAGGATCTCGGAACCGAATCCTTGTTAAATGAACTGGAAAAGCATGGCCATGGAGATCGCGCCTACCGCCTCTTTCAGCAAAGCCTGGCTGAGCTGGCGCGGGTGCAGATACTCGGCCATAAAGACCTGAACTACGACTGGTGTCTTACCGCCAGGGAATTTGGAAAGCAGGCCATCCTGAGCGATCTGCTGTATTTCAAATATTATTTTCTCGATACCCTGCAACTGCCTTACGACAAACAGGCCATGCTCGATGATTTCGATGCACTCAGCACTTACCTGACCCGCACCGAGTATAAATATTTCATGTTCCGCGATTTTCAGAGCAGGAATATCATCGTCAAAAATGAAACGGTGCACTTTATCGATTACCAGGGTGGGATGAAAGGCGCTTTGCAGTATGATGTGGCATCCCTGCTATGGCAGGCGAAAGCCGACCTGAGCGAGGAATGGAAGGATTCGCTGCTGGAGTATTATATGGACCGGGTGGAAGAGATACTCGGTCATTCGATCGACCGCATCACTTTTGTGAGCCAGTACAACGGTTATGTGCTGATCAGGCTGATGCAGGTAATGGGCGCGTACGGCTTCCGCGGACTGTTCGAACGAAAAGCGCATTTCCTGGCCAGTATTCCACTGGCCTTGCGTAACCTTAAATTCTTTATCGATCATAAACGGATCGGTATTATCACACCCGAGTTCGATCGCGTGCTGCGGCTGGTAGTGGCGGATGAAATGATCCAGCGTTTCGAACCCCCGCAGGCAAATGAATCCACGCCGCTGGTAGTGCAGGTCAATAGTTTCAGTTACAAGAAAGGGATCCCGGCCGATCCGGGCGAGAATGGCGGAGGCTTTGTGTTCGATATGCGGGGCATACTCAACCCGGGACGTTTCGACGAATACAAAACCCTGAGCGGGAAAGATAAATCGGTGCAGGACTTCCTCGAGCAGCGAACCCGGATGAATGAATTCCTGAACAGCGTCTGGGACCTGGTTGATATCACCATCGAGGATTACCTCAAACGCGGGTTCAGCAAACTGATGATCAATTTTGGCTGCACGGGCGGCCAGCATCGAAGCGTGTATGCCGCCGAGCAAACCGCCCGGCACCTGCGAAACAAATACAAACTGAAAGTGGAGCTTAACCATACCAACAGCGACAACTGGCTCCGGTCATTACCCGCAGATAAATAGCATGGCAGTATCCGATCAACATACCATGGCTCCGTTAAAAGCAATGATCTTTGCCGCAGGCCTGGGATCGCGGCTTAAACCCTGGACGGACCATCATCCCAAAGCCCTGGCCGTCGTAAACGGAAAATCGCTGCTGCAACGCAATGTTGAATACCTGCAGGGTTTCGGCATTACCGAGCTGATCGTGAACGTTCATCATTTTGCATCACAGATCATCGCTGCAATAGCGGACAATAACGGGTGGGGCAGCAGCATCACCATTTCAGACGAAACCGATGAAGTGCTTGAAACCGGGGGCGGATTGAAAAAAGCCGGGTGGTATTTCAAAGACCCCGCCGATTTTGTTGTGATGAACGTGGATATACTTACCGATCTGGATCTCGGCGCTATGATCAGCAGGCACCGGCAAAAAGCCCCGCTTGCCACCCTTGCAGTAAGCGAAAGGCAGACTTCGAGGTATTTCCTGTTCGACAATGACGAACGACTGTCGGGCTGGCGAAATGTAAAGACCGGGGAAGAAAAGATCGCGCGTGATGCCGGCAATTTTATCCAAAAAGCATTCAGCGGCATTCATATTATCGATCATTCCATTTTCAGGAAGATGGATCGTGCGGGCAAATTTTCGATGGTTGATGTGTACCTCGATCTCGCGAAAGACAATGTGATCCGCTCCTTCGACCATACCGGCGCCCGACTGATCGATGTCGGCAAACCCGAAAGCCTCGAGCTTGCAGCGCAGTTTTTTAAGTAGCAAAGCATAAGACCCATCCCTGCGTACCCTGCGCTCCTTTGCGTTCCCTGCGTTCCAAAATCCGCAACCGCACATATCGCAGAGCCCGCAAACAGTCTTGCGTAAACGTCGACTAAAAAACCGCTATACCCGGATATAGATCTTCCGCTTATCCAGTATATACACGATCGCCCAATACATTGCTATCATACACAATGCATAGACCAGCGATCCCACGCGAAGATCACTCGCAATATTTTTGGTGACATGCTCGTAAAACCAGGGGAAAGGCGAGGTATAAACGGGCTTTCCGTCAGGGCCCACATGATCCACCCAACGGAGCAGCGCCAGCACCCGCGGCAGAAACCCGCTTAGCACGAATATGAAGAGCGGATTCTTGCCAAACACATCAAAGAACCGGCTCCAGGCGCCTCGCGCATTTTTGAATTCGATCAGGTAGATCAGTACGCTGAGCGATACGATGGCCAGACCTGTGGTATAGACCACATAACTGCTCGTCCAGATCTTTTTATTGATAGGGAAACTCAGGTCCCAGATATAACCGGTTAACAGCAATATGGCGCCCGCCACAAAAAGATTGGTAAGCATTTCATAGGTCTTGCCTTTCTGCTGAATGTATTGCCCCACAAAAAATCCGAACACCACCTGCACCACTGCGCCTGCCAGGCTCATCAATCCTTCCGGATCGAAAGGCACGCCTTCGCCTTTGTAGATATGCGTTACGCCGAGTATTTTGATATCGATCGGAGTGCCGAACCAGCCCTGCAGGCTGTAGGGGTCGCCGGGTGCGCCGGCCATCAGGCAGATCACCCAATAAAGCAACAGCAAAGCCGCACTGATCACGAAAGCGCCTTTTGTTTTAGCATAATAAACGATCACGGAGGCAAAGAAATAAGCCAGCGCGATCCGCTGCAATACCCCCAGTATCCGTACATTCTGCCAGACCTTGCCGGCAAGATGGTCTCCATCCCAGCGGATGAACGGACTCCAGTTAAGGAACAATCCGATGGCAAAGATCAACAGGGTCCGCTTGATCACTTTTTTCCAGAAAACACCGTCCCCCGCCTGCTCAAAACGAGGCATCACAAAAGCCATGGCATTACCTACTGCAAACAGAAAAAAAGGAAATACCAGGTCGGTGGGTGTGCAGCCATGCCAGGGAGCATGCTCCAGCGGCGAAAAAATATAGGACCATGACCCGGGGTTGTTCACCAGTATCATCAGGGCTACGGTGGCGCCTCTGAATACATCGAGGGAGTAATAACGTTCCTTCATGGCAAGTGTTTGGGTAATGAAGATAATAAAACCGCCGAGGATATTGCTGTATGCTTCAGTACAATTGCTATTATTTAACTGAAAGCGGCCTATTGCAGTTTAACATCCCGGATACCGTTTTCTTAGTAATGGTACGGTTTGAATACTGAGGCCTGGCTGACCGCAAAGACGCCGAGGCGCAAAGGAACGCGAAGGAAGTCCCCGGTGCCCCTTGCGTATCATTGCGTCTTGGCGTCTTTGCGGTTAAATTCAAACTGTACCATTACCGTTTTCTTTATAATATTGTCAACCGCAGCATTAATAAGTACTTTTGTTACCATAATTTTTGTCCAGGCTTATGAGTAAGCATATCATGATCACCGGCGGGGCCGGATTTATCGGATCGCATGTGGTTAGGCTGTTTGTGCGCAAATACCCGCAATACACTATTATCAACCTGGATGCGCTTACCTATGCCGGTAACCTGGAAAACCTGAAAGACATTGAATCGGCGCCCAACTACCGGTTCGTAAAAGCCGATATACTCAACCAGGCCGGGCTGGAAAAAATATTCGATGAGTACGGAATTACCGATATCATCCACCTGGCCGCCGAATCGCATGTTGACCGCTCCATCGTTTCGCCGCTGGATTTTGTGTACACCAATATCATCGGCACCGTAAACCTGCTGAATACCGCCCGGCATAAATGGGCGGAACCCGCCGGACACCTGTTCTATCATGTATCCACCGATGAAGTATTCGGCAGCCTGGGCGAAAAAGGATTTTTTTCGGAGACAAGTCCTTACGCACCCAACTCGCCGTACTCGGCCAGCAAAGCATCATCGGATCACTTTGTGAGGGCTTACCACGAAACCTATCACCTCGATACCATTGTTTCGAACTGTTCTAATAATTATGGTCCCAATCATTTCCCCGAAAAGCTGATCCCGCTATTCATCAACAATATCATTCAACGTAAGCCGTTGCCGGTATACGGCGATGGGAAGTTCACCCGCGACTGGCTCTATGTAAAGGACCATGCCCGGGCCATCGATCTTGTATTTCACAACGGGAAGCCCGGAGAAACCTATAATATCGGCGGATTCAACGAATGGAAAAATATTGACCTGGTAAAACTGCTGTGTACCTTAATGGATGTAAAGCTTGGTCGCGCTGCGGGTGATAGTGAGCAGCTCATCACCTATGTAAAGGACCGCCCCGGCCACGACCGCCGGTACGCGATCGACGCCACAAAGATCAGTTCTGAATTGGGCTGGAAACCGAGTGTCACATTTGAACAGGGCCTGAGCGAAACGATCGACTGGTACCTGAACAACACAGAATGGCTGAACCATGTGACCAGCGGCAGCTATCAAACCTATTATGAATCCATGTACGCCAACCGCTGATTATGAAGATCGAACAGACGAGTATAGAAGGCTGCTTCCTGGTGCACGATAGCGTTTTTGGAGATGAACGCGGCTCATTTTTCGAAAGCTATAACCGGCAACGTTTTTTTGAGAAAACAGGACTGGATATCGATTTTGTGCAGGACAACCAATCCTGGTCGCAAAAAGGAACATTGCGGGGATTACATTTTCAGCATGGCGATGCAGCCCAGGCCAAACTGGTGCGGGTATTAAAAGGTAATGTGCTGGATGTAGCAGTGGATCTGCGGCAGCATAGTGAAACATTCGGGCAGCATATCGCCATCGAATTATCCGGCGATAGCCATACACAGTTGTTCGTACCCCGGGGGTTTGCACATGGATTCGTAGTGTTGAGCGACACGGCGGTGTTTTTCTATAAATGCGATAACTACTATAACAGGTTACTGGAAGGCGGGATCATTTACAACGATGCCGATCTCGCCATCGACTGGAAGCTGGATGCGGCCGAATTGATACTGTCTGATAAAGACAGGGCGCTGCCTGCTTTGAAAAGTTGTATCGACACCTTAAATTTCTGATATGAAAGGTATTGTTCTCGCAGGCGGTTCGGGTACCAGGCTTTATCCCATCACAAAAGGGATCAGCAAACAGCTGATGCCGGTGTATGATAAGCCCATGATCTATTATCCCCTGTCGGTGCTGATGCTGGCCGGGATACATGAGATCCTTATCATCACCACGCCGGAAGACAGCCAGCAATTTCAGCGCCTGCTGGGCAATGGCTCCGAGATCGGCTGCCGCTTCGAATATGCGGTGCAGGTCGTACCCAACGGACTGGCGCAGGCATTTGTGATAGGGAGGGAATTCATCGGAAAGGATAAAGTGGCATTGATACTGGGCGACAATATTTTTTATGGTGCGGGTTTCAGTAAGCTGGTGCAGTCTTTCAATGATGTGAACGGAGCCGCAGTATTCGCCTATGAAGTGAATGACCCGGAGCGCTATGGCGTGGTGGAATTCGACGCTCATAATAAAGCAGTTTCAATTGAAGAGAAACCTGCTAAGCCCAAATCGAATTATGCAGTACCGGGCCTGTATTTTTATGACAATACCGTGGTAGATATCGCAGCCCGCATCAAGCCCTCGCTGCGCGGCGAATACGAGATCACCGATGTGAACCGCGCTTACCTCGAACAGGGAAAACTGCAGGTGGGTATTATGAACCGGGGCACAGCCTGGCTGGATACGGGCACGTTCGACTCTTTTGCCGATGCCTGCGAATTTGTGCGGGTGATCGAAAAACGCCAAAGCCGGAAAGTGGGTTGTATAGAGGAAGTAGCCTACCGCATGGGCTTTATCGATCATGACCAGTTGCTGAAACTGGCCGATAATTACGCCAAAAGCGGTTACGGTGAGTACCTGCGGCGCATCAGACCCAGCTGATTTTTATCACAGCGAACAAACTCCGTTCATTATTGTTGTTGGCGGTATGAATGCTTTCACCATAAAAGATCTCGAGAATCTTTCAGGTATCAAAGCGCATACCATCCGGATCTGGGAGCAGCGTTATTCCTTTCTGAACCCGAAGCGCACGGAAACGAATATCCGCTACTATTCCAACCAGGAGTTGCAGACCCTGCTGAATATCGCGCTGCTTAACAGGTACGGGTTCAAGATCTCACATATCGATCGCATGACAGTGGCCGAGATCGATGAGCGGGTACTGGCGCTATCGGAGCCCGATGCCCAGCAGGAGCGACTGATCAACAGCCTGCTGAACAGTATGGTGGAATTGAAAATGGATGAGCTGGAAAGAACGCTCGACCGTCAGGTCGCTTCCCGCGGAATCGAGAAAGCCATTCTCCAGGTTATTTTCCCTTTTCTCGAGCGTATCGGCATACTCTGGCTCACGCATCATATCCAGCCGGCGCAGGAACACCTGGTCAGTAATATCATCCGGCAGAAATTGCTGGTAGGCATTGAAGCCCTGCCGGCAAAATATGGGCAGTCATCCGCCCTGCTTTTTCTTCCAGAAGGCGAACATCATGAGCTGGGCTTACTTTATGTGTATTATCTTCTGAAGAAGAAAGGCGTCCGGGTCTGGTATCTGGGCGCGGATACGCCGCTGACAGAACTTGAATTCCTGGTGCGGATAAAGCATCCTAATTTTCTGTACATGCATCTCACATCGGTGGTTCACAGTTTCGACCTCGGAAAATTCATGCAGCAACTGCATAAAAAATTGCCTGCAACATCCGTCGTCATCTCAGGGCCGATGATACAATCCTATAAAAAGAAGTTGCCAGCGAACATCAGCATGAAAAGATCGCTGACCGATGTGATGGATTTTCTGTCTGCAGCCCGTTCTGTTTAATATTCGCCTCTTAAAAAGATTTTCGGTTAAACATTTTGCATAAATCCTGCCCGGATAGTTGACGATCAGTTTTGTTCTGTTTAATTTTGGGCTATTAATCGTTAAACAGAATGTCGACCCTGGAATTCAATAAAATGCTGGAACGCAATGCAGAATCCCTGCGCCCTTTTGCCATTACCCTCACCCGTGATCATGAAGAAGCCAGGGACCTGTTCCAGGAAACACTATACCGGGCATTGGCCAATAAGGACAAATACCAGGTCGGCACCAATATCAGGGCCTGGTTGTACACCATCATGCGGAATATCTTTATCAATAGCTATCGCCGCAAAGCCAAACGGGCTGCCATAATCAGCAGCGCGCCGCTGGATCATCATCTGTTGACGGGGCAATACACGGCTGCCGATGACGCGATGGGCCGGCTGCAGCTGAAGGAAATACAGGGCGCCATTCATGCACTGCCAGAATTGTTCCGGTATCCGTTCCAGCTGTATTTTGAAGGGTACAGGTACAACGAGATCGCTGACTTGCTGCACGAGCCGCTGGGTACTGTTAAGAGCAGGATCCATTTTGCGCGTAAATTGTTGAAAGCGCGGGTTGACCGTTATGGAGAATTCTGCTAATTTTCTGCCACTGCTGTTTTGAAAAGAAAACTCATTGTAATCGGAAGCGGTTTCGCGGGCCTTTCGGCTGCCTCTTTCATGGCGAAAGCCGGATGGGAAGTGACCGTGATCGAAAAACACCAGACACCCGGCGGCAGGGCCAGGCAATTTAAAGCGGAAGGCTTTGTATTCGATATGGGCCCTAGTTGGTATTGGATGCCCGAAGTGTTTGAACGGTATTTTAACCTGTTCGGCAGAAATGTAACCGATTTTTATAACCTGCAGCGTCTCGATCCTTCCTACCGCATTTATGGGAGCGATGACTGCATGGATGTGCCGGCAGATTTCACAGCACTTCAGCAATTGTTCGATTCATTGGAGCCCGGCAGCGGCGCCCGCCTTGAAAAATTTCTTGCTGAAGCTGCTTTCAAGTACAAGGTGGGAATGGGTAAACTGGTTTTCAAGCCAGGGAGGTCGGTCAGGGAGTTCTTCGACAAAGACCTGGCCGCGGGAATTTTCCGTCTCGATGTTTTTAGTTCCATGCGCTCCCATGTGGCGAAATATTTTTCTCATCCCCGGCTGCGTGAGCTGATGGAATTCCCGGTATTATTTCTCGGCGCTATGCCCGACAAGATCCCCGCCCTGTACAGCCTGATGAATTTTGCCGATATCAAAGGCGGCACCTGGTACCCCGAAGGAGGCATGTACAGTATCGTCAGGGCCATGTATGAGCTGGCGCTGGATCTGGGCGTCCAGTTCAGGTTCGGTGAGGAAGTAACGCAGATTTCGGTCGGTCTCGATGCCGTGAACGGTGTCGTTACCCGTTCCGATTTTGTTGACCATCACTACTATAAAGCAGATGCCGTGATCGGCGGCGCCGATTATCATCATATCGAAACCAGCCTGCTGCCGGCATCTCATCGCAGTTATTCAGACAGGTACTGGAAGAAAAGGGTGATGGCGCCCGGCTGTCTGTTGTATTATGTGGGACTAAATAAAAAACTTTCAAACCTTTCGCATCATTCATTGTTTTTCGATACTTCTTTTGAACAGCATGGGCGGGAGATATATGAGAGCAGGCAATGGCCTTCGGATCCGTTGTTTTACGTAAGCGCGCCTTCAGTAACAGATCCAGCCTGTGCACCGCCGGGCCACGAGAACCTGTTCTTCCTGATACCGGTGGCTGCCGGATTGGAGCAGGACACGGAAGAACGCCGCGAGCATTATTTCCGGCAGATCGTAAGCCGGATGGAAAAAAAACTGGGTCAGCCGATCGCCCAACATATCGTGTACAGGAAAACCTTTGCTAACAGCGATTTCGTACATGAGTACAATGCATTCCGGGGCAATGCCTACGGACTGGCCAATACGCTCCGGCAGACTGCTTTTTTTAAGCCTTCCTGCCGCAGCAAAAAACTGGATAATCTTTTTTACACCGGCCAGCTAACGGTACCCGGCCCCGGCGTTCCGCCGAGCCTGATCAGTGGCGAAGTGGTGGCGGGGGAAGTGGTGAAGGCCTTCGGCTAGTCTGGAGTTTGGAGTCTGGAGTCTGGAGTATTGTTTTAGTGCAGGCTGAGGTTAATTAGGTTTAATATAGGTATTCGAAAATAATATGTTTGTGAGTTGCGGGCTGGAGACAAACTACTCCAGACTCCAGACTCCAGACTCCAAACTCACCCCTATGGTTTCTTTGTTCCATGAAGTCAGTCACCAGTGCAGCAGGATCACAACTGCACGGTACAGCACCAGTTTTGCGTCGGCCATCAGGCTACTGCATAAAGACCTGCGCGAACCGGTTTACAATATTTATGGGTTCGTCCGTTTTGCGGATGAGATCGTGGACTCCTTTCATCAATATGATAAGGCAGCACTGTTGCAGGAATTCGCCGACGCTACGTATAAAGCAATCGAGCGCGGGATCAGCGTCAATCCCATTCTTCACAGTTTTCAGCGGACCGTTAACCGGTATAAGATAGATCTGGAACTCGTAGACGCATTCCTCAACAGTATGCGCATGGACCTTGGCCAACGCCATTACGACCGATCCGGATACGAACAATATATTTATGGCAGTGCTGAAGTGGTGGGACTGATGTGCCTGTTCGTGTTTTGTGAAGGTGATCATCAATTGTATCAACAACTGAAACCCCATGCACGGAGCCTGGGCGCCGCTTTTCAGAAAGTGAACTTCCTGCGCGACCTGAAAGCGGATCATGAACAGCTTGAGCGCATGTATTTCCCCAGCTGCGATTTCCGGAATTTCAGCGCCTCGGAAAAAGCGGCGATCGAGCAGGAAATTGCGCAGGACTTCGCCGATGCATATGCCGGCATTCTGCAACTGCCGGTAAAAGCGCGGTTCGGTGTATATGTTGCCTACAAATATTATCGTTCGCTTTTTCAAAAGATCCAGCGTTCAAGACCGCAACGCATCCTGGAAACAAGGATCCGGATCCCCGATTACCGAAAACTGTTCATCGTAGCCAAAGCCGGTATCCGGAGTCAATTGAACTTACTGTAGCAACTAATCTTATTTTTAGGGTATGGAACAGGTGATCTTGGTAGATGAACAGGACAAGGTAACAGGCGCCATGGAAAAAATGGAGGCTCACGAAAAAGCAGCGCTGCACCGGGCATTCAGTGTTTTTATTTTTAACAAACGCGGCGAATTGCTGATGCAGCAACGGGCGCCCGGCAAATACCATAGCGGCGGCCTGTGGACCAATAGCTGCTGCAGCCACCCGCGCCCCGATGAAGACACTTTGGAAGCAGCATCACGTCGCCTGAAAGAAGAAATGGGATTCGAGACGCATTTAACCAAGGCTTTCGACTTTATTTATCGCGCCGAGTTCGACAACGGTCTTACCGAGCATGAATTCGATCATGTATTTACCGGTTTGTACGATGGCCCTGTTAAACCTGATCCGAAAGAAGTATGCGGCTATAACTGGGTTTCCCTCGGGGAGATCGCTGCCGATCTCGAAGCGCATCCTGCATCGTATACTGCCTGGTTCCATATTGCTTTCCCTGAACTGATGGACTGGAAAAAATTTTCGGGCGTCTGAAGAAATAAATGAATGCTTAACCTGATCCTGATCGAACACAATGCAAGATCCCGCAGCTAAAGTGATCGTTATCGGTTCCGGCATCGCCGGGCTGGCGGCAGCTATCAGGCTCGCATCTGCAGGCCGGCAGGTGATCGTGTATGAAAAGAATGGATATCCGGGCGGCAAACTCCACGCATTTGAGCAGAACGGTTATCATTTTGATGCGGGTCCCAGCCTGTTCACCCAGCCGCAACAGCTGGCCGAATTGTTCGCGCTGGCCGGCGAGCCGCTGAACGATTATTTTCAATACCGCAGGCTGCCCGTCAGCTGTCATTATTTTTATGAGGACGGTACCTGCCTGAAAGCCTACGCAGACCGGGAGCTGTTCAAAAAAGAGATCGCCGAAAAAACTTCAGCCGATCCGGCAAGGCTCGATACCTATCTCGCCAATGCCTCAAAAGCGTACAGCAGGATCGGTTCCGTTTTCCTCGATCATTCCCTGCACAAGCCTAAAACACTTTGGAAAGCCCCGGTATCAAAAGCGCTGCTGGCTACCCGCTGGCCTTATCTTTTCCGGTCGCTCCATCAGTTCAACCGGAAGCAATTGGTGGATGAGAAACTGGTGCAGTTATTTGATCGCTATGCCACTTTCAATGGCAGCGATCCTTACCGGGCGCCGGGCATGCTCAGCATGATACCGCATCTCGAGCACAATGAGGGGGCGTTTTACCCGCAAGGCGGGATGATCAGCATCGTGAATGCTTTATACCAACTTGCATTGAAGAAAGGGGTGGAATTTCATTTCAACGCGCCGGTGCAGCGGATCATCGCTCACGAAAACAAAGCAGTAGGTGTGGTGGTGAATAACAGTAATATACTTTCGACGGCCGTGTTGAGCAATATCGATTCCTATTTCACCTACCGTTATCTTCTCGGTGATGAGCGCAGTGCCAAAAAAATTGCCAGGCAGGAGCGCAGCAGCAGCGCCATGATCTTCTACTGGGGTATAAAAAAAGAATTTCCCCGGCTCGATCTGCACAATATCTTTTTCTCTGGTGATTATAAAGCGGAGTTCGATCACCTGTTCCGGTCGAAAAGCGTTTATTATGATCCGACCGTTTATGTCAATATCAGTTCCAAACAGGAACCGGGCAGGCAGGCGCCTGCCGGTAAGGAAAACTGGTTTGTGATGGTGAACACGCCTGCCAGCAACGGCCAGGATTGGACCGCATACCGGCAACAATACCGGCAGGCCGTTATTGAAAAGCTGAACCGTGCATTGCAAACGGATATTGAAAGCCTGATCGAAACAGAAACGGTAATGGATCCGGCAGGCATTGAAACCAGCAGTGGGTCTTTTATGGGCGCTTTGTATGGAACCAGTTCCAACTCGCGGCTCGCCGCTTTTTTGCGGCATCCCAATTTTTCTAAACGCATAGCAGGATTGTACTTCGCGGGCGGCAGCGTTCATCCGGGCGGGGGTATTCCCTTATGCATGCGAAGCGCGAAGATCGCCGCAAACCTGATCCTGCAAGGCTGATGAAATGGAAGCGACAGCATATCGCTATTTTCATCGCTTTGCTTGTTCATACCAGCGGACTGATCGGAATATTATTCACGCCTTACAGGAACTGGTTCATTCGCTATACCCCGCTTAATCTGGTATTGATGGCATTTTTACTCGCCTGGAACCAGCGCAGCAGGGTTCGCGCTTTCTATATTTTTTTTGCGATAGCGGCCCTGGCAGGTTTTCTGGCCGAGTGGATCGGGATAAACACCAGCTTGTTATTCGGCAGCTATAGGTATGGCGATATGCTCGGCCCTGCATTTGGCGGTGTGCCTTTATTGATCGGGCTCAACTGGTTCCTGGTCGTATTCTGCAGCGGCAGCATCATGCACCAGGTGCAGGACTGTATGCGCAGTAAGCCCAACGGAGCATCTGCCATGCCGCCGCGGCTGGCTGCCTGGTCTGTGGTGCTCGATGGAGCGCTGCTGGCGGTACTGTTCGACTGGATCATGGAACCTGCAGCCATGCAACTGGGATTCTGGGAATGGAAGGGTGGTACCGTTCCGTTTTATAATTATGTCTGCTGGCTGCTGATCAGTACCGGGCTGCTGGTGGTGTTCCGGCTTTTTTCGTTCCGGGGCAGCAATCATTTCGCAGTACATTTGTTCATTATAGAATTGTTTTTTTTCCTGGTCTTAAGAATTTACCTGTAGATGCTGTACATATTCATCGCATTACTTACATTCTTATTGATGGAAGGCATTACCTGGCTTACCCACCGGTATGTGATGCATGGGTTTCTCTGGTGGCTGCATGAGGATCATCACAGAAAAGGCCCGGGTTTTTTCGAGAAGAACGATGCGTTCTTTCTGATCTTCGCAGTGCCCAGCTGGTTGTGCATCATGCTGGGAAGTATGGCCCAGGCTTATTGGGTGGTGAGTATCGGCGCCGGCATTGCTTTGTATGGACTTGCTTATTTCCTCGTGCATGAACTCATCATTCACCAGCGTTTTAAATGGCTTTCGCGCAGCAATAACCGCTATATCCGCGCCATCCGCTGGGCACATAAGATGCACCACAAGCATCTGAGCAAGGAAGAAGGTGAAAGTTTCGGCATGCTGCTGGTGGCAAAAAAATATTGGGATAAAGTGAGACAGGATGAAGAACTGCAGCAAACCAATTAACCGACCTGCTATTGCCCCATCATTATCACTATATCATCACCGGCGCAGGCTGTGCGGGCTCGAGCCTGCTGATGCGCATGATGCAGGAACCTTTTTTCAGCGATAAGCGGATACTGATCATCGATCAGTCGCTTAAAACAGAGAACGACCGTACCTGGTGTTTTTGGGAAACCGCACCGGGCATTTTTGAGCCGATCGTTGCGCATCGGTGGCAGCAGGTGGATTTTTTTTCAGACGGGTTTTCGGGCACGCTCGACCTTTCACCCTACTGGTATAAAATGATCCGCGGTATCGACCTGTACCGGTCCGTGCGGGCAGCCGCCTCCCATCATCCCAATATCGAATGGCGAAATGAACGGGTGATCAGCCTCAATGCGGATACAAGCGTGCGAACGGAAAGCGGTGTATTCTATGGTGACTATATATTCAACAGCATCCTGTTTGAGAAGCCTGCCCTGCCGCGCGGGAAATATTTTCTCTGGCAGCATTTCATGGGCTGGACCATCGAAACGCCGGGGAAGCGATTCGATCCTTCGGTTGCAACATTCATGGATTTCAGGATCAGCCAGGCGGCAGGAACCGCTTTTATGTATGTGCTGCCAGTGTCGGATCATGAAGCACTGGTCGAATATGCTTTGTTCTCGCCCTCGCCTTTATCGAAAGAAGAATATGAACATGAACTGCGCGACTATATCGCTTCGCGGCTGAAGATCGATTCGTACACGATCACACATACCGAGACCGGCATGATACCCATGACCAATATGGATTTCCGGCAGCGGCAGGGCAATATCCTGCATATCGGCACTGCGGGCGGCCAGGTCAAAGGAAGTACCGGGTATGCGTTCCAGTTCATCCAGAAAAAGACCGCTCAGCTGGTAAAAGCCCTGGCAGAGACCGGCAGGCCTTTTACCCGGGTGCCCCGTGGCAGCCGGCGGTTCAGGTATTACGACAGCGTTTTGCTTCATGTGCTGCAGGAAAAAAGGATGCAGGGCGCAGACATATTCGGTTCCATTTTCCGCAAAAACCCCGCGGAACGGGTTTTGTGTTTCCTGGATAACGAAACCGGAATTGTCCGCGATCTGCAGATCATGCGCAGCGTACCGCCGCGGGTATTCCTGCCGGCCGGGCTGGCAGAATTAATGAAGGCATTATGAAAAAGATCATCACGCTTACCCTCAATCCCGCACTGGATAAGAGCATCGCCGTTCCCCAGCTGGTGCCGGAGAAAAAACTGAAAGCGTCCGGGGCCAAAACAGAACCGGGCGGCGGCGGCATCAATGTGTCGAGGGCATTGCATAAGCTGGGCGTGGACAGCAGGGCTGTTTATCTGTCCGGCGGTTATACGGGTAAGCAGTTCGATACACTGCTGGCTGCTGAAGGCGTGGCTGCTGTGCCGTTACCGATCAAGAATGATATGCGGGAAAATTTTGTGGTACTGGATGAATATTCCAATGCCCAGTACCGTTTTGGAATGGAAGGCCCGCAGGTGGAACCGGATGAGTGGCTGGATTCACTGCAATACATCAGCGAGCAGGACGATATCGCCTATATAGTAGCAAGTGGCAGCCTGCCGCCCGGTGTGCCGGCAGATATTTTCGGACAACTGGCAGTGATCGCCAAACAGAAAAATGCAAGACTTGTTGTAGACACATCCGGCGATGCACTGAAATATGCCGTACAAAAAGGCGTATTCCTGGTGAAGCCGAATCTTTCCGAGTTGGCCGGACTGTACGGTAAGGAAAAGCTGGGCAAAGAAGAAATTGTAACCGCCGCCCGCAGTATGATCAGGAAAAGCTGCTGTGAGATCATGGTCGTTTCCATGGGCGGCGACGGGGCCATGCTTGTTACGGCTACCGAACAATTCCAGGTTACGCCTCCCAAACAAAAGATCCAAAGCACCGTGGGCGCCGGCGATAGTATGGTGGCGGGTCTTGTGGCTGCGCTGTCAAAGGAATGGGAACTGGAGGATGTGCTTCGCTATGGCGTAGCCGCCGGCTCGGCCGCCACGCTTAATGCCGGCACGGAACTCTGTAAAAAAGAAGATACGGAACGATTATTCGCCGAAATGAAGCAACCTGCGGTGGCGGCCATGAGTTAGCCACGATGGACAGATCAACACAGAAAATCTGTGAAAATCCGTGTCATCTGTGGCAAAAAATCCGCTTGCGCTGATTCAACGCCGCTACTATTGAATCTCTTCCCCTATTTTTGCGCTCCTTGGTCTCGTAGTACAATGGATAGTATATGAGTTTCCGAAGCTCCGGATCCAGGTTCGATTCCTGGCGAGACCACAAATGCCTTTCGGTTTGTTCGAAGGGCATTTTTGTTCCATCTGCCGTTACAGTCCCTTGGGCAACTCCTAAAATTGTTTTTTGACAAAGCCTATTTTGTGTAAAAATCCGCCACGCGAAAAAATCAATTTTGAATTCAGAAATAAGAAACTCCCTCTCATAAATCAGAAAAAACGCCGCTCGTACGGTTTTTTTTCAGGGTGTTTTCCAGACGAAATAACTTTAAGATTCACCAATTAAAATTGTTTTTTATGAAGAAGTTTTTATTACTGACAGTGGTCTTTTGCGCCGTACTCTCCACTACCACATATGCGCAGAGTAGCGGCGGCAGCAACCAGGTAAGCATGCTGCAGCAGTTAAAAGAAAAGCTTAAGCCCCAGATGGTAGAAAAGACCGGGCTTACTGAAGCGCAGGTCGACAGGGTTATCGAGATCAATTTTGAAATGCGCCAGGCGGCAGCAGGCCTGCGCGATCTCAGCGAGGCTGATCGCTCTAAAAAAATTGCAGATCTGAAAGCAGCAAAGGAAAAAAAATTCAGCGAAATCCCACTAACGGCTGAGCAGATCAAAGCGATATATGCTTTTTATGAAGACATGGGAAAGAATATGCCACAGAAATCCGGAAATTAATACATACCTGATTTATTTGAAAGCTGGCGGGAGGCAGCTTTTTTGTTTGCGTAATCGGTGACAAAATCCTTGGCAAACTTGCAGAAAATATCACTATATATTGATTCGCTAAATTTCAAGGGAAACTTTGTGAAGTCGATTTTTACGGCTCACGCATAGATCATCGCCATACTCTCCCTCGCCATCTGCTGGTTATACTCGAATGTGAGGTGCTTATGATTGATCGTATCCATGATCGTACCGATAAAACAGAATCCGCCTGTCAAAAAATAGAGAATGCCCATCGCGGCCTGGTTAACCATAAAACGCTGGATGCCGGCCACGAGTACAAAGCCCAATACGCAACCCAGCAGGATCTGGTCGGCTTTTCTTCGCTTGCCGTTGTAAACTGCGATGAACATCTGCAGCTGTTCCATGCTGAGCTCTTTGGTAAGCGCCTGCAGATATACCAGTTCTTCGCCTTCCAGTGCAGGTATCAGGTTAACGAGGTTCGGTCGCATCGGTTGTTGGATTGAGTAGTAGTTGTTTGACCCTGATAAAGATAATAATTACAGCGGGGATACCCATAAGATGATGCCGAAAGGAATTCGTCAGTTGCAAATGCAACACATCATGTATCGCATGCCCCAGCCCGCAGCCAGGGCAGCGCCCAAAACCCAGCAGCGCGGAAGGACACAATGAAACACCTTCTCCGGTCGCGGGCATGAAAAACAATGCGGCCAGCGCTGCCACCCAAAACATCAATTCAATATGGTTCCTTAGCCATCGCATAATCTGTTGCGCCTCCGCGTCTCTGCGTAATAAAATAAAGGTAGTGAAGAATCGCAATCGGTAACTGAAAGTTAAACTCCGTGAACCTCCGTGTATTCCGTGCCTCTGTGGTGAAATAAGGCCAATGTCCTTGGGGAGAGCAATACGAAGGCTTTACCACAGAGGCACGGAATACACGGAGATTCACAGAGGGTTACTCAAAAGCGGAAGATGTTATGCCGGTGCAACCGGTACTGGAACTGCAGCGTTTCCAAACATTTCGCACACAAACAATCCAGGTATTGCCCCTCGATAAACACCCGCTCTTCGTAAGTTAACTGCAGCGAACTGCATTGACACTCGGCTATATTCCCAACCTTGCATTCGAAAACCCGATTGCAGCGGGGGCATTTTTTGTTTTCGTGATGCGGCATGGTAGGATTTTAAAGTGGAGACTGCAGATTTGAGATTTAATACGTTTCAATCTCAAATCTGCAATCTCCAATCTCAGATTAAAACGAGGCGGTGATCCCGATATTCAACAGGCGGGGAATTCCATTGTATCCCCTGATCTCATAAAACTTCCGATTTGTGAGATTCTGTACGTCAGCGAAGAATTTCAGTTTGTCGCTCTGAATATATTCGGCGTAAGCGCCGAGGATGAAGTAACTGTCGAGCAGCACATCGGCTTTCTGGTACGGACCTACATCATACCGGTCGCTCGCATACTTGCCGCTGAGGCTCACAAATAAAGATTTGAAACGATAGCCAGCCGTCAGGTTTATCACATGGGCGGGACGCCGCAGTGAATAATTGTACACCGTATCCTTGAAATTGATCCGGCTCTGGGTCGTTTCCTGCGCAGTAATGAAAGTATAGTTGCCGCGGAGGGAAAAATCCTTCACCGGTTCCAGGCTGAACTCATACTCGATGCCGCGGACCATCTGTTTCACATAATTAAAATATTTGAACGTAACGGAGTTATAATCTATGCCATTATCCGTTTTGCGATAGAAAAACACGAGTCTGTCGCTAAAGCTGCCATAGCCATGCTGGAGCCCGATCTCGTAATTGGTGGCCAGCTCCGCTTTAAGGTCGGGATTGCCGCTGCTTGAATAAAGCTGGTACAACGATGGCGCTTTGAACGAGCTGGCAATGCTCCCGAAAACACGGAAATGCCCGTCGATGGTAAAAGCCGGGTTAATAGTATAGGTATAATGCGTGCCGTATTTCGAATGGTCCGTTAACCGCCCGCCCAGTTCCATGGAGAATTGCCGGTTGTTGAAATGCAGAGAACTGTAGGCAGATACCTGGTTCATCGAAGTATCCCTGAACTTGCTGTTATACGGCCCGAATGAACTCACCGAATGGTATTCGTTGTTCATTTGCGCATAGCGGTAATCGGTTCCCGCCAGTAATGTAAATCCGCTGCCCAGTTTTATGGAAGCGTAGGTTTCAGCATACTGTGTTACCGCATCATAATCATTCATCGAAAATATGGGCGCGCCAACAGAGGCATTGTCGTCATAGTTCCGGTGCTGTTTACTGTATTGGTAATTGCCGGTCAGCGACAATGATTTGTGCCTGTAAACGAATCCGGTCCCGCTGGTATGATTGCGGTTATGGATATCGTAAAAACTTTTGTCGGTAAAACTGCTGGCATCGATCCCTGCCATATAAGCGCTGTACTGTGTAAATGCTTTCAGCTGCAGCCCGGTTGAAGCCTGGTACTGCACAGCCGCATTTGCCGTATTGCCGACATAACCATCGTTGTCGAAATTTTTCGTGCCGGTATTATCATAAGCCGCCGAAAAGCCATTCGTCTGCAGATGTGCATAGCGGGTGGTATAGCTGAACCTGCCCGATTTCCCGAAGAACTGCAGATTGGTCTTCAGCGTGCCCAGGCTACCGCCTGTAACAGTCGCTTTGAGATTAACGGGTTTGCTGATATTGGCTTTGGTGGTGATGATATTGATCACCCCTGCAATAGCATCGCTGCCATATAAAGTCGACTGCGCCCCTTTGCAGATCTCGATCCTTTCCACATCGTTGATGGAAAAAAAATTGAGATCGAAATCATTGCTGATCTGCGAGGGATCGTTCACCGGAATGCCATCCATCAGGATCAGCGTCCGGCCCGTAGCGGCTCCGCGCATATACACGGCCTGCACGGCGCCGGCGTTGCTCAATGCGCCGTTGATGGTGATGCCGGCCTGCTCGTTAAGTAATTGCGCAACGGTCTTGCCCGAGCTTCTTTCGATCTGTTCTTTTGTGATCACTGTGATCACTTTACCGGTAGTACTTTGTTTCTGTTCGGTTTTGTTGGCGGTTACCACCACCTCGTCCAGTACCCGAACGGTGTCTTTTTGTGCGTGGATACTGCTGCAGATGAGCAGTGTTACCAGGAGCGTGAATGTTTTGCTCATTGTTGGTTGGTTTAAAAATGGAACAATGAGCTTCCAGGAAAATAAAAAACGGAGAAAATAAACGACCGCTGCAGCAGCCTTTTACGTTCCATGCCTTTCACCCGAAAGCCGTGAATCATCGAATGCACCTGGCAGGTCTTCTGGCTTGCTACTCTGAATACCTTCCCATCGCGCCCAGGGCGCAACAGTGGTTGTAGTTTCAGAGTCATGATCAGGATCGGTTCATGAAAAATTTCTCACGAATCACGATTCACGTCTCACGCTAAAGCTTACAGCTACGGGGATAGCGCCGGAATTACACCGGACTTCCCTTTTAATCCCGCCGCAGCGGGAACCAAATACGGAGCAAATGTAGGGACGCGGGTTTTTCTTTCGTATTAAGTTTTGCACCTGGGGTTGAAAAGTTCCGGAGAAGGCTAAAAGCTGAACGCTTAACGCCAAACGCCAAACGCGAAACCCAAAACGATAAACAAAGCCTTCAGCCTTAAGCGTTCAGCCTTCAGCCTTCCCGCCTTTTTTCCTACATTCATGCCATGCAAGGGAAACAAAAACTAAATCTGTTCAGCTTCACGATGATCGTGGTAGGGTTGGTGATCGGCATGGGGATCTTCCGGACCGCAGCTACCAGCGCCAAAGATGCGATCGAACCTTCTGTGTATTTCACTGCATGGCTGCTGGGCGGTTTTGTGGCGCTTTGCGGGGCATTGACCTATGCGGAGATCGGCAGCCGCTATCCGGTTACAGGCGGTTACTATAAAGTGTTCTCCTATGCCTACCATCCCAGTATCGCCTTCGCCATCAACTGCATTATCCTGATCAGCAATGCAGCCAGCCTCAGCGGCGTGGCATTGATCGGAAGCGGGTATATCACTAAATTATTCCCGGGTATTCACTGGACGGATATCGATAAAGCCCTGATCAGCTGTGCGGCGATCTTTATTTTTTATGGGATCAACCTGATGGGACTGCGGATGAGCGCCCGGGCGCAGAATATTCTTATGATCATCAAGATCAGTATGATCGTGGTGTTGATCCTCGCGTTGTTCTTCCCGCACGGCGATGCTGCATCGGCTACAACAGCTGTAACCACAGCCACGGCGCCTTCTATGGGCTGGATACAGAGCCTGGGCGTGAGCCTGATCGCGGTTTCATTTACCTACGGCGGCTACCAGCAGACCATCAACTTCGGGAATGAAGTGGATAAGCCTGCGAAAAATATTCCCCGCGGCATCTTCATCGGTATCGCCATCATCATCATTCTTTACCTGCTGGTAAACCTTAGCTACTATACCATCGTTGGGTTCAATAATATGAAAGGCGAACGCGAGATCGCTTATGTGGTCATGAACAAGACTTTCGGCAAATCCGGCGCCGATGTGTTCTCGTTTTTCCTGTTCTTCGGCGTACTGGCTTATGTGAATGCGCTGCTGATGAGCAACCCCAGGGTCATGTATGCGATGAGCGGCGAAGGCGTGCTGCCCAAAGGCTTCGCACGCCAGAATCCCAGGAACGAAGTGCTTACCGTTTCGCTCACGGCGTTCGCCGCCATGTGTATTATCATCCTGTTCTTTGCACAGACCTTTGAGAAGATACTCAACTTCACCATTTTCCTGGACTGTTTTGGTATGGTGGCATCCAGCGCAACCATCTTCGTGCTGCGCAGGCGTACCAAACACCTCGATGGCACCGGTATCTTCAAAATGAAACTCTATCCGATGCAGCCGCTGATCTTTATGGCCGCTTATTGTTTTGTGAGCATCAGTATCGCTATTCAAACTCCTTACACCGCACTTACCGGGGTTGCGGTACTGGCCGGGTTCATGATCATTTATTTTGTAACAGGAGGCGCGCGCAAAACTTTAGAAAACCCGCAGGCATAACTATGGATCTTTCCTATGTACTCAACGAACTGGCCGAAGACCGCGACGAGTACTTCAGGGCCATCGCGCCGCCCATCGTGCAGACCAGCAATTTTGCGTTCAGAAAAGTTGCCGACCTGCGCAATTCCTTCGACAATGAATATTCTACCTGGCTGTACAGCCGTGGCCTGAACCCGACCGTTGATATCCTTCGTAAAAAACTGGCCGCACTGGATGGAGCCGAAGATTGCCTTGTGTTCAACAGCGGCGCCGCCGCCATTTTCGCAGCAGTGCTGGCGAATGTAAAGGCTGGTGATCATATCGTGAGCGTTCGCAATCCGTATACCTGGGCCCAGAAAATGTTCAACGATATTCTGCCGCGCTTCCAGGTCACTACCAGCTATGTGGACGGCACCGGTATCCATGCTTTTGAGCAGGCCATCCGTTCCAATACAACCATATTCTACCTCGAGTCGCCCAACAGCTGGTTCTATGAATTGCAGGACCTGCCGGCCATAGCGGCAGTGGCGAAAAAACACGGCATCATTACAATTTGCGACAACAGCTACTGTACCCCGCTTTACCAGCAGCCCATAAAAATGGGGATAGACCTCTCGCTGCAGTCGGCTACCAAGTATATCGGCGGACACAGCGACACCGTTGCCGGGGTGTTGAGCGGCACGCATAAGATGATGGAACGCATCTTCAACAGCGAATACCTCAATATCGGCTCGGGCATCCAGCCCTTCAACGCCTGGCTGTTGATACGCGGGTTACGCACCCTGCCCGCGCGGCTCGAACGCATCACGCGCACCACGAACGAAATGGTCGGCTTCCTGAAACAACATCCCCGGGTGGAACAGGTATATTTTCCGCTGGATGAAAGCTTTCCGCAATATGAGCTGGCCACCCGGCAAATGAGCGGGGCATGCGGGCTGCTCACATTTATTCTCCGCACCACGCAGGCATCCACCATCGAAAAATTCTGCGAATCGCTGCAGCATATCCTGATGGCAGTGAGCTGGGGCGGGCATGAATCACTGATCCTGCCCAAATATGCCGGAATGCAGCCCGCAGATTTCGATGCGGCCAACCCGGCGCACCGCTCGTTGCGGATGTATGTGGGATTGGAAGAAAGCAGCTACCTGAAAGCCGATCTCTCAGCCGCATTTGACGCCATTTCCAGCCTTTCTTAATAGTTTTTTAACGGTAAGGTTAAATCGTCTTTCCGCCTGTCTAAAAATTCGGGAAGTGCAGGGGAAACCGTTATTTTTGTTTGTATGAGGAAATTTCTGACCCTTGTGGGTTGCACCATACTGCTGCATGGTTTCGGGCAACGTCCGTCCGATAACTGGGACCTCCGTCACTGTATTGAACACGCGCTACAATTCAATATTTCCATCCAGCAGGCCGATGTGCAGGCGCGCATCGCCGCATTGCAGGCCAAACAGGCCAAATACAACCAATACCCGAATATCTCCGGTAACGCTTCTACAGGCGTTCGCTTCGGCCGCTCAATCGATCCTACCACCAATACATTTGCAACCAGCCAGTTCCTTTACCAGAACTTTGGCGTGAACGCCGGTTTCCAGTTGTACAATAACGGAAGGCTTAAATACACAAAAGAAGCCGCTGAATTCAATGCAAAGGCGGCGCTGGCCGATGTAGACAGGGCGAAAAACGATATCGCATTCAATGTGGCCACTTATTATCTCCAGGTATTGGCCGCCAAAGAACAGATCACCATCAGCGAAGTACAGATAGCGCAGACCACCAACCAGTACGATATGACCAAGAAGCGGGTGGACGCCGGCGCACTGCCCGAGCTGAATATTGCAGAAGTACAGGCCCAACTGGCACTGGACAGCAGCAACTATTACACCGCAAAAGGCAACTACGAACAAAGCCTGCTGGCCTTGCGCGCCCTGCTGAACCTCGATACCGATGTACTGTTCGGCATCGAAACCCCGCCAGTAGACCAGATCCCGCTGGAATCTTTTTCAGAACTGCAACCCGAACTCGTGTACCAGTCGGCACTGGCCATGCAGCCGCTGCAGAAAGCGAATGATTTCAGGATAAAAGCAGCGCAGAAAAACATGCTGGTATCGAGGGCACTGATGTACCCCACGCTGACCATGGGCGGCAACCTGTCAACCAATTTTTCCAATTCCTTCAAAACAGTAAGCGGCGCAACTTTTCTGGGGTACAGCCCGATAACCGGCGGCGAGCCGATCATTGTATTGAATGGGGTCAGCTATTATGTGCAGACACCGCAGTACAGGGTAAACCAGGTATCCCGCGGCTTTGGCGATATCTGGGATGGCTGGGATAAACAGCTGAGCAATAACTTCGGCCAGAATGTGGGCCTTAGCCTGAACATTCCCCTCTTTAATAATTTTCAGGGACGGACCGCTTATCGCGAATCGAAGCTCAACCTGAAATATGCCGAGCTTACCAAACAGCAGGCCGATCAGACCCTTCGCCAGAATATCTACACCGCCTATTCCAATGCCATCACTGCCCTGCAGAAATTCAATGCCGGTAAAAAAACAGTGGAAAGCGCACAGAAAGCATACGATTTTGCAGTGAAGCGATATGAAGTAGGATTGCTGAGCTCGCTAGACCTGATCACCAACCAGAACAACCTGCTGAAAGCGAAACTGCAGCAGCTGAGTAACCAGTACGACTATGTGTTCAAAATGAAATTACTGGAGTTCTATAAGGGCAAAGGACTAAAATTGTAAAACGAATCTGCTACGCAGAAAACCCGCTTGTATGAAGAAGAAAATGATCTGGCTTATTGTTTCCCTGGTGTTGCTGATCATCATCATCGTCGGCCTGCAGAAAGCCGGCATCATCGGTAAGGAAGAGGGTATTAAGGTATCCGCCGAAAAAGTGGTGGAACGCACCATTACCGAAACTGTGAATGCCAGCGGGAAAGTATATCCGGAGATCGAAGTGAAAGTGAGCCCGGATATCAGCGGTGAGATCGTTGAACTGAATGTGAATGAGGGCGACAGCGTAAGAAGGGGACAGATACTGGCAAGGATCTATGCAGATATCTATCTCACCCAGCGCGACCAGGTGGCCGCCGGCGTAAACCAGAGCAAAGCCATGCTGTCTAATTCGGAGGCAAGCCTGGTGGGGCTCAAATCCAATATGGATAACCTGAAAAACGCTTATGACCGTCAGAAAAAACTACTCGACAGCAAAGTGATCTCCCGTGCCGAATTCGAGCAGGCGGAAAATGCCTATCGCACGGCAGAAGCCAACTACAATGCGGCGAAGGAAGGACTGAAAAGCGGTCAGGCTTCGGTGAGCAGCGCGCAGGCGCAGTTGTCGAAAGCTAATAAGGATATTTCCCGTACCGTGATCATTTCGCCTATGGACGGAATGATCAGCCTGATGAACGTGAAGAAAGGCGAGCGTGTGGCCGGTAACAGTTTCAACGTAGGTACGGAAATGATGCGCGTGGCCGATATGCGCAGTATTGAAGTGCGGGTAGATGTTGGCGAGAACGATATCCCCAAGGTAAAACTGGAAGACACTGCCATCGTGGAAGTAGACGCCTATACCAACCGCAAATTCAAAGGACTGGTGTACAAGATCGCCAACCCCAATACCTCACTGTCGGCTACCGGTAACAGCGGCGCCGAAGTCACCAACTACAAAGTACATATCAGGCTGCTTCCCTCGAGCTATGCAGATCTGGTGGCCAGCGGCATCAAGTATCCATTCCGTCCCGGTATGAGCGCCAGCGCCGATATCCAGACGCGTACCAGGGCCAATGTGGTATCGGTAGCGCTGAATGCGGTAACCACCCGCGATGCCAAAAGCGATAAATCCCCAACTGATAAAAAAGACGATGCCAAACCCGACCAGGAAGCCCCTAAGTCCATCTCAGCCGACGACAATATCCAGGAAGTAGTATTCGTGCTCCAGAAAGACAACAAAGTGAAAAAAGTAAGGGTGAAGACCGGTATCCAGGACCTCAACAATATCGAGATCATCGAAGGATTGAAACCCGGCGACCAGGTGATCACCGGCCCTTATTCCACTGTTAGCAAAACCCTGCATGATGGTATGTTGGTATCGGTAGTATCTAAAGACAAGCTCTTCGAAGAGAAAAAGCAATAACGCAGCAGGAGCGATAGTCCTGAAATTGCGCTACCTTCTTTTCCTCTTCACTTCGTTCTCCTTCTATTGAAATCGTGCCGCACCCTGATGAGGTTTCGCTAAGAGCGGAGAAGAGCAAAGGAGCTTAAGAGAATTACTCTTTGGCTCTTTGTCCTCCTTATCTCTTAGCGAAGCATTTGTATTCTGTCGACTGATAAAGCCTGCAATTGCCCCGGGGTGCTCTAGCCGGAATGTCAATAGAAGAGGAACGAAGTCAAGGAGAAAAAAAGACAGTCCTGGCCCATTGATTCCCGCTTTTGTTTGCAGCAGACTTACCTAAATTTGCCGGATGCAATTCGGAATTATCGGTAGCGGCAGCTGGGCCACGGCACTTGCAAAGATCCTCGCGGATAATGGTAACACGATCAATTGGTGGGTACGCAACCCGGATACCATCACCTTTATAGAAAAACGCAGGCATAACCCGCATTACCTGAATTCGGTTTATTTCAACCGGGATCAGTTGCAGCTTGCAGGTGATATTGCAGCGGTGGTGGAAAGATCGGATGGGCTTGTGATTGCTGTGCCTTCGGCCTATGTAGAAGATGCGCTGCAGCAACTGCCCGCCGGCGCCCTGAAAGGAAAGAAGATCATCTCCGCCATCAAAGGGATACTGCCTTCGGAAAACCAGTTGCTGGATGATTATCTCGCCAGGCATTTCGAAGTTGAGCCCAGGGATTACTTCGCCGTGCTAGGTCCCTGTCATGCAGAGGAAGTAGCGGCCGAAAAATTATCCTATCTCACTTTCTCCGGCGCCGACAGCGGCACCGCCACCAATATCGCGTCTTATTTCCGCACCGAATACCTGACACCGTTGGTGAATACGGATGTGAAAGGAGTTCAGTTTGCAGCGGTATTGAAAAATATCTACGCATTAGGCGCCGGTATTGCACACGGACTGGAATACGGCGACAATTTCCTGAGCGTTTATATTGCCAACAGCGCCAATGAAATGGTGGGCTTTCTGCGCAAGGCCAATAATGGGAATGCGGCAGCGCCTAACTATGCGGCATCAGTTTATCTGGGAGATCTGCTGGTAACCTGCTACTCGCTTTACAGCCGCAACCGCACGTTCGGCAACATGATCGGCAAGGGCTATTCTGTAAAAGCCGCCCAGCTGGAGCTGAATATGGTGGCCGAAGGGTACAATGCCAGCAAATGCATTCACCGTACAAACGAAGAAATAGGGGCCTCCATGCCTATAGCGGCTACCATCTATCAAATATTATGGGAACACCTGCCTGCCAGAGACGGATTTAAGAAAATTGAAACATACCTGGAATAGGAAAATCGTAACTTTAGGTATGCCAGTTTCATTCACTTTACTAAGCCCGCCTGTTCTGCTGATCCTCATCGGCGGCATCCTCGTGGTGAACCTGCTTCGCAAACTCTTCGGCCATCACCATCAGTCCTGACCCGTTTCAAAAAGATCCGCGGCAATACCATCGGCCAGGAATTTTCCTGCGGCTGTCAGTTGCAGGTGCCCGCCGGTATGAACAAGATAATTCCGCTGCAGGTGTTTTTGTGCTTCGCGAACGACAGTCGCGGCTTTATCGTTTCCCCAGCGCCTGCCAAGCTCCTCCAGCGAAATGCCTTCCATGGTGCGCAGTGAAACCATCAGGTATTCATTCAGCCGCTGCCTCTCGCTCAGTGTTTCCATCTCAAAACCCGGAATGCCCGAAAGAATGCCTGCTATATATGCCGCATTGTTGGCAATATTCCATTGTCGGCTCAGGCCATTGAACGAATGCGCAGAAGGCCCCAGGCCCAGGTAATGACTGCCCTGCCAGTAACTGCTGTTATGCCGGCTGCGGAAACCCGGCTTCGCGAAATTGGAGATCTCATAGTGTTCAAAACCTGCAGCGCCCAGCCATTCTGTCAACAAACCGAATTGCCTGGCCTGCTGATCGGGATCCGTGGGTCTTTCTTTTTGCTGCGCGATCATCTTCTCCAGCGCCGTGGCCGGTTCAACGGTTAATGCATAACAGGAAAGATGTGGGATGCCGAAGGAAAGGGCTGTGTCTACATTCTCTTTCCATTGCTCGTCGCTCAAACCCGGGATACCATAGATCAGGTCGATGGTGATATTTGAAAAACCGCACTCTTTCGCCAGCCGCAATGCTTCCAGCGATTGTGCTGCATCATGCGCCCTGTTCATCCGTTGCAGATCCGATCCGGCGAAGGATTGTATGCCGATGCTCAAACGGTTGATGCCGGCTTCTCTCCACTGGTCCAGCGAATCGATGCTGATATCATCCGGGTTGGCTTCGAGACTGATCTCCGCGTCGGCGGATATCCTGTACCACTTCCGCAACGATCGCATGATAAGCGATAACTGTTCGCCGCTCAGCAGCGATGGGGTACCGCCGCCAAAATACACGGTGTTCACTTCATCATTGAGATAGTGCTTCCGCAGTTCGGCTTCCGCAATGATCGCATCCACCATCTGCGGCAGCTGGCGCGTGGAAGTGGAGAAATGAAAATTGCAGTAATGACAGGCTTTTTTGCAGAAAGGGATATGTAAGTAGATGCCCGCCATCCGGCAAAAATAAGCGATGCGATCGGGGCAGCCGCCGCAAGCCGATAAACGCCGCGGATGTTTGCTATTTTTTAGCAATTAATCATCCTTTACAGCGCGCGGCTGGCAACGCATCGCTTATTTTTGCCGCATGCAGCTCCTGAAGATTTTCTTCTTAATGATCCTTGCGAATGCCTGTTACCAATCGGCGGTTGCGCAGATCGATACCGGAACTGTAAAACAACCCGAATCCACCCGTGCTGTTCCCGTACAGCCCCGCATAACTACAGATACGCTGCGCACTATCCCCCAGGCCGCGCCCGTAAAGAAAAGGATCGCCGACAGTCTCCGGCCGAAAAAGTCAGCTGATACGGTCAGGGTCGATTCTTCAGCCATCCGTACCGCCCGCTTGCTGCACGACAGCCTGTACAGGGATTCCCTGAAGAAGGTTGCGGCCATCCGCGCTTATGTTCCCAAAGACACATCCACCTACGGCCGGTTCCGCAACGATAAGTTCCTCGGCACTGATAAACCCGCCATTTTCATGCTGGCCGATCTGCACCGGCGGCCTGATAAGGATGAGTTATTCTACCTGATGGCCGGGGTATTATTCTGCCTGGGCTTTATCAAAGCCGGATTCCCCAAATATTTCCGGAACCTGTTCATGCTGTTTTTCCAGACCTCGCTGCGGCAGAAGCAGACCCGCGATCAGCTGTTGCAGGATAACCTGGCTTCCCTGCTTATCAATCTGTTGTTCATTGCCAGCGCCGGCCTGTATATCACCCTGCTGATCCGGTACAGGCACTTTACGCCCACCAGTTTCTGGGTGCTGGCGCTTACCAGCGCGGCGGCGCTGATCCTGATCTACCTGGGTAAATACCTGTTTTTACTGTTCGCGGGCTGGGTCTTCAACTCCCGCGAAGCGGCCGGCTCCTATATTTTCCTGGTCTTTCTCGTGAATAAAGTGATGGGCGTATTGCTGGTACCCTTTCTGCTCCTGCTCGCTTTTTCGGGCGGTGAAGTGCTCAGGCTGGCCGTGGTGATCTCCATGGCACTGGTAGGGCTGCTGTTCGTGTACCGCTATTTTGTTTCATTTAACGCCATCCGGAGCAAGCTGAAAGTGAATGTCTTGCATTTTTTCCTGTACCTTTGCGCCGTCGAGATACTGCCGCTTTTATTGATGTACAAGCTGTTGATCAATTATTTTGACGGAAGTATTTAATTTTGTGCACTGAATTGTAATGCAGCATGGTAAAGAACGGTTCAAAAAGTTCAGCGATTACAAACGCCAAGCGGATCCTGATTTCGCAACCGCGGCCGGAGAGTGACAAATCCCCTTATTTTGACCTGGAAAGAAAATACAACGTGCAGTTGGTATTTCATCCTTTTATCAAGCTGGAAGGAATACCAGCCCGCGAATTCCGCAAGCAGAAGATTGATATCACCTACTATTCGGCCGTTATGTTCACCAGCCGTAACGCCATCGACCATTTTTTCCGCATGTGTGAAGAAATGAAGGTCAGCATCGGGCAGGATACCAAGTATTTCTGCATCACCGAGGCGGTTGCGCTTTACCTTCAGAAATTCATCCTTTACCGCAAACGCAAAGTGTTCTATGGCGCCGATGGCACCAACAAGAGCATGTTCGATGTGATCAACAAACACAAGGAAAATGAGAAATTCCTCTATGTCTGCAGCGAGAACCAGCAGGACAATGAGATCGTGAACTGGCTCAAGACCAATAAATGCGAACACCAGCTGGGGTTCATGTACCGCACCATCAGCAACGATATCAAGGAAACCATGAACGTGAAGGATTTCGATGTCATCTGTTTCTTCACCCCCAGCGGCGTTAAAAGCCTCTACGATAATTTCCCCGGCTACAAACAGAACGGGACCGTGATCGGCGCCTTCGGTAACAATACCTCCAAAGCCGTAGAAGATGCCGGCATGAAACTGGAAATTAAAGTCCCTTCTCCGCAACAGCCAAGCATGGTAGCCGCGCTGGACCAGTTCCTTTGCAAGAATTTAAAAAAGTAGATCAGATCAACAAAATAGTGAGCTGCCCTTCAAGGGTTTTTATTTGCATTACCTTCCTCCGCGAAACCTCCCGTAACTCATGTTCTCTGCGGTGGAAAGACGCCAGTTTACCGCAGAGAACATGAGTTGCAGGAGTTTTCGCAGAGATACCATGAAGCACACCAACCATCTTATCAACGAAACAAGTCCTTACCTGCTGCAGCATGCGCATAACCCGGTGAACTGGTATCCCTGGGGGGAAGAAGCGCTGCAGAAAGCAAAAGCCGAAGACAAACCCATCCTGGTGAGCATCGGCTATGCGGCCTGTCATTGGTGCCATGTGATGGAGCGCGAGAGTTTCGAGGATGAATCCACCGCGGCGCTGATGAACGAGCATTTCATCAATATCAAGATAGACCGCGAAGAAAGACCCGATCTGGACCATATCTACATGGATGCCGTTCAGGCCATGACGGGCAGCGGCGGCTGGCCTTTGAATGTATTTCTGACCCCCGATACCAGGCCATTCTTCGGCGGCACTTATTTTCCCCCTGCAAGGGCCTTCAACCGCTCCAGCTGGAAAGAGGTGCTCACGGGGGTTCAGCAGGCGTATCGCGATAAAAAGAACGAGATCATTTCCCAGTCCGAGAACCTGACAGAACACCTGCTCAGCTCCAATTCATTCGGATTGCAGCAGCCCGGCGGGGGTGGTTTTTTCAAAGAACAGCTACAGACCATGGCCGATAATATCTTCAGCAACGCGGATACGGTATGGGGCGGGTTCGGGAAAGCGCCCAAATTTCCGCAGACCTTCTGTATCCAGTACCTGCTGCGGCATTACCATTTCACCAAACAGGATTCGGCTTTACAGCAGGCCCTGCTCAGCCTGGATAAAATGATCGAAGGCGGTATTTACGACCAGCTCGGCGGGGGATTCGCCCGCTACAGCACCGACACCGAATGGCTGGCCCCGCATTTCGAGAAAATGCTCTACGACAATGCCCTGCTGGTTGGAGTGATGGCCGAAGCATGGCAGCTCACGCGCAATGGCATCTATGCCCGCGCCATCCGCGAAACCCTGGGTTTCATCGAACGCGAGATGACCAGCGATGAGCAAGGATTTTACAGTGCACTGGATGCCGACAGCGAAGGAGTGGAGGGGAAATTCTATACCTGGAGCCGGCATGAGATAGAAGAGGTACTCGGCGGGGATGCCGGGCTGTTCTGCGAGTTTTATGATGTGAGCGAAAACGGCAACTGGGAGCACACCAATATCCTTCGTGTGCTCGAGCCGGCTTCCGTATTTGCGGCCCGCAAGGGTCTGGATCTCGCCGCCCTCGAAGCCCGGCTGGCAGATTGCCGCGAGCAACTCCTGAACCGGCGGTCGGGTCGCATCCGGCCTTTGCTCGATGACAAGATCTTGCTGGGCTGGAATGCCCTGATGAATATCGCTTATGCCAAAGCCTATGCTGCCCTCGGCGAGCCCGTATGGCTGGAAAAGGCCGTCAGGAATATGGCTTTTCTGGAATCCAGGATGATGGACGGGAACGGGGGTTGGTTCCATACCTACAAGAACGGCCGGGCCAAAGTGCCCGCTTTTCTCGACGACTATGCCTGCCTGATCCAGGCCTATATCTTTCTGCAGGAAATAACCGGTAATGGAGACTACCTGCATAAGGCCAGAATGCTTACCCAGTTTGTGCTGGACCATTTTCAGGAGGCGGAGACCGGTTTTTTCTATTTCACGCACCGCGACCAGACCGATGTGATCATCCGGAAAAAAGAGGTCTACGACGGAGCCACACCAAGCGGCAATGGAGTGATGGTTTTCAATCTGTTATACCTATCCATCGTGTTCGATCTGCCTGGATGGCGGCAGCATGCGGAGCGCCTGCTGGGCTCGTTGCAGACAGCCATCGTAAAATACCCGACATCCTTCGGGGTATGGGCTCAAAATCTGCAGCTGGTTGTGCAGGGCATGCTCGAAATTGCCATTACGGGGCAGCGGGCCGGCTCATTTCTGCGTCCTGTACTGGAAAGCTATATCCCGAATAAAATTTTACAGGCAGAAGAAACCGCATCCTCCGATTTCCCGTTATTTACGGGAAAAATACGGGGCGCCGGTGAACCGACCGCCTTCTATCTTTGCCGGGATTATAGTTGCAAAGCGCCTTTTTCAAGTGTGGAAATGCTTTTAGCAAATGTGTAACAATCTAAGTCGTAATTTGGCTCTTACAACTATGGAAGTCAAAGAAATACAAACCCTAACTGTAGTAACCCGTCCTTAATTTTGTAGTATCAGATATTAATTCTACCCGCACTGTAAATTTATTCCAACAATTACCTGAAATCGGTCCAAACGCCGGTGGAAAACCTATATTTGTCACTGTCTTAAACAGAATTAAGAACATGAAAGGCTACCTGACTACCATTACTCTAGTTGCTTCTGCCTCCTTATGCCTGACATCGTGCTTCCTGAAGAAAGGAAATAAAGCAAAGGGACTGCCTGATGATGGCCAGCTTCATGGTGTGGCGCCTTCTGCAAGGCCCAGCATGAATCCCCCCCGTAACATGGTATATGTGCCGCCCGGAACCTTCCATATGGGTCCCAGCGACGAGGATATCAGCTACAACTACACCACCCGTAACCGCCAGGTTTCCATGCCCGGTTTCTGGATGGACGCTACCGAGATCACCAACGACGAATACCGCCAGTTCGTGAACTGGACCCGCGATTCGCTCGCTTTCAAAATACTGTTCGGACAGGGCATCAACAAGTCAGACGATACCAGCGCGGTTGACTGGAAAAAGGTCGCTACCATCAAATGGGACAGGAACACCGTCGAAAAAATGAACGAGCTGAACCTTGCTCCGGATAACAGGCTGTATGGCCGTCCGGAGATCGATCCCGACAAGATCATGTACCGCATCGAGTATTTTGACCTGAAAGAGGCGGCCAAGCGTGAGAACGCCGGTCTGCCCCGCAATAACTTCATCCGTCGCGGCGATCAGAAGATCTATCCCGATACATTGGTATGGATCCGTGATTTCTCTTATTCGTATAACGATCCGATGACCAAGCGTTATTATTCACATCCATCTTTCGGCAACTATCCGGTGGTTGGAGTGAACTGGAAACAGGCAGTGGCTTTCTGCCATTGGAGAACACATTACCAGAACGCTTTCCTCGAGAAGAAAAGATTTGCCGTGGATGGAGATTACCGGTTACCGAGCGAGGCCGAGTGGGAGTATGCCGCCCGTGGCGGTCTTACCAACTCCATGTTCCCATGGGGTAACCCTTACCTGCGTAACAAGAAAGGTTGTCTGCTGGCCAATTTCAAACCCGGCCGCGGTAATTATGCGGAAGATGGCGGTTTCTATACGGTTCCTGTAAAAGCCTACTGGCCTAACCAGTACGGATTGTACAATATGTCTGGTAACGTGGCCGAATGGACCGGATCCTATTACTACGAAGGCGCTTACAACTTTATGGCCGATATGAGCCCGGATATCAGGTACGAGGCAAAAGATTCAGACCGTCCGCGCGAAAAACGTAAAGTGGTACGTGGTGGCAGCTGGAAAGATGTGTCTTATTTCCTGCAGGTAGGCACCCGCAATTACGAGTACCAGGATACGGCTAAATCGTATATCGGTTTCCGTTGTGTGATCGACCTTGCGCCAAGGGCCAAAAAATAAAGCGTTGATCAAAAAATCATAAAAAACTTAATGTACATGTTATGCCCCCTGCTTCCAGCAAAAGGGCATGCCATATAAACACCTAAAAACAAACAAAGAAAATGGCAGCTGCTATTCCTCCTAAAGTAACGAAATGGTTCGACGTATTTGTATCTATCGCCGCGGCAGTGGTGATCTATGGCGCTCTGCAGAAATTATTGCACTCGCCGATCGCCGACTTCATGCTGAAACTGGGTCTTACGGTGGAAGCCGTGATCTTCCTCGGTTATGGTATCCTGTACCTGATCTACCCGGCCATGGACGACCATGAAGTGCATCTTCCCGGCGGCGCCAAGATAGCTGCCGACAAAGGCAATACCGCGCTGGACAAACTGAACAAGATGTTCGATGAGAACGGCCTTACCGGCGATGTGGTAGCCAGGCTGAGCGCAGGTTTTGAAAAGATCAATACCTCAGTAGGACAGATCGCCGAGATCAGCAATGTGGCGGCTTCTGCCAATAATTTTTCTGCCAAAGCACAGGAAGCAAGCACAGCACTCGGCGGTATCGCCAATGCTGCACAGACCGCCAGCCAGTCGCTTGCGGGTTTCCAGGGAGCTGCCGATGGCGCTAAACAGTTCAGCGATCAGAT
>JAFBAN010000081.1 GCA_019247775.1 Chitinophagaceae bacterium
TGCAAACCTGGAAATATCGGGCGCCTGCCACTGGTAGTGCGAAGGGCGGAATACATACGGTTCGGCAGCATGTTTGGTATTCTCCGTGGTCATTCTGCTTCCTGCCCTGATGGCATGCTGCGCCTTGCCCACCAGTACGCCATACATGATGATGGCATCGCCCGGCTGCATGTCCTGAATGAAGAATTTGTGTTTCGCGCCGATATCGTCATGCAGGATATACGACTGCCCGTTGAAACTGACGGTCTCATTTTTTGGCAGGTTAACAAGGGCAACCAGCACATTATCCTTCGGGTGAACCTGCAATACTTTTTGTTTGCTCATGCCACGGATTTTTTGGTGATCCCGGAAGCGAAGGTTTTCATTACCCCCTGTTCTTCCAGGGCTGCAAGATACAGCCTCACCGCTTTGGCAAAACCTTTGAAGGCGGTAAGATCGAGTCCAAATAATTCCCGGCTCCCCATTATCTTTTCAAGAGCCGTATCCGCCGGATAATTTTGCCAGCATGCATACAGCAGTGCCGCCTTATCATCCTGGATCGGGTAGCGTTGTCCCTTGTATGACCCGTAGAAATGATCGCCCTGCTGTTCGGCAGGCTTGCTGAACAGCAGATAGGCTGCAAAACCCAGCGCCATCAGCTCGGGCGTATCATTGCCGGCCGCATAATGCTTTTCGATCAGCGGTATGGCGCGCATCAGCATTTTGGAGCTGTATTGAACGCAGATGCTTAGCCACTGGTGTTCGATATATGGATTACTGAACCGGTCGATCACCTGACTTGCAAAATGGCGGGCTTCTTCCAGGCTGATATCCTCCTGTGCAACCAGGGAAGCGATCTCCTGCATCATCAGCCCGGAAACATACTCCGCGAACAGCGGTTCATTCATCGCCTCCTTTACCGTGCGGAAGCCGGCCAGGTAAGCCAGTCCGCAGCACAATGTATGGGTGCCATTCAGCAATCTCAATTTCAGTTCCCTGTATTTGCCGATATCGCCTGCCAGCAATACACCGCTATCGGCCTGGCTGAAGGAAAGAATAGTTTTGGTGCGCTCGCTGGTGGTCTCGATCGCCCACAGCCGGTAGGTCTCGGCCATGATCATCAGTTCGTCTGAATAACCAAGCCGCTTTTCTATGATTTCCTGTTCGGCCCTGGAAAGCCTGCCGGGTACGATACGGTCCACCAATGAATTGCAGAACTCATTGGCGGTTCCTAGCCATTGAATGAACGCGCTGTCGTAATCGCCCAGGCGGGCGAGCTGCAGAACGATATCCCGCAGCCGGTCGCCATTATCGACGATCAGTTCTGTTGGAATGATCACCATGCCCGAGTCTGCGCTTCCGTTGAAATGCCGGTAACGCCGGTACAGCAGGGAAAGTACACGTCCGGGAAAAGAAACCGGCCGCACTGCTTTCGCATCGGCTTCCAAAAATGCAATGCCGACCTCGGTAGTATTGGAAATGATCAGCTGCAGCAAGGGATTTTCCGCGCATGCGAGGATCTGATCCCATTCTTCCGAGGCGGAAAGCACCCGGCTGACAGAAGCGTTAACCGTTATGCGTTCCGAAGCGACCCCATTCTCCATGCCGCGTTCTACCAGCGTATACAGGCCATCCTGCTGTTTGAATGCATCCGTTCCGCCGGTTGCCGTAGACTTCACAACAACGATGCGGCCGTTGAATGATCCTCTACGGTTGGCTTTGTCGATAAAATAATCCGGCAGGCCGCGCAGCAATACGCCAGTGCCAAATTGCAATACCCGTTCAGGCAATGCAAAGAGCCCGGCAGCGGCCGGATCGATAGAAGAAATTATTTCGCGGGATAACTGCATGCTCAGCGTGCATTTTTTTTCAACCACTCAGGGTATTCTGTTTTTAATAATCTTTCGGGCCAGACACCATACCATCCATATCCGGTCCTTCTTTCATGCTCTATTTCGGTAACACTGTATTTTTTCTGGCTGTCACGGCCGCTGAAAATAGGACGATTGGTCCCGATCTCATAGAACCGGGCCCATACCGTACTGCCGGGCTGGGGCACCAGCACACGGTCTCGCCCATTGGGTTGGTAAGGCGCCATGATATCGACGTACTTGAATCCTTCGATCTTTACTGTATCCAGCCAGGCCACAGCCGCTTTGATCGATTGTTTGATGCGTTCGGAAGGATTTTTCACCCGCATCAGGAAACGGACGATCCCCACCGATTCGCTGCCGCTTATCGAGGCGAGTTCAAATTTCCTCGCCATTTCGGGCTGGAGTGTGCGCTTATTGTATTGCGCGCACCAGGCAGTAAGCACCCCGTTCACTTTGATCTGGGTATTAAGTATACATTGAATGCCGTGCTCAACTGCACGCTCTGCGGGCAGCACCAGCGAGGGGTCAACCACATCAAACCCATTTTTCTTTTCAACCACATCCTGCAACACGTTCAGCACATTTATCATGGCATCATCGTTGAAAGTGATCTGGCTGCGGTACAGGGAAGAGTCGGGATAATATTGCGGCCAGCCTCCTGCAGGATTCTGCGCGATCAGCAGGTACCTGATCCCTTTTTCCACAGCTGCGAGGTATGCAGCATGCTTTGTTTGCTTAAACGCCTTCACAAGATAACGGATCTCTCTGGTGGTTGCATTGTTATCGATGGTTGCATCGATATGCATGGAATCGTTGCGGATGGCCCGCGCCTCGGCCTCGGTCAGCATTTTCGAGTAATCCACTTTCACTTCATTCACCGCTTTCGGCCAGCCGCCAACGGCCCGCTGATAGACGAGCATATTTTCAGCAACAGGATCAGGGCCTGTTTGTACAGTCGCTGATATGGGCACCTCTCCCGATCTCAGTTTGGGATCGATATAGACGGGCTGATCGGAAGGATGCCATTTACCGGCGAAAGTCCAGTCCGCATTGATCTGCGAAGCACTGGGAGCACCCGGCGCCTGCTGCAGGTTATCTGCATGCCAGGCATAATCACCGGCTTTACGGTGACTGTTGAAAAAATAAACGCGATGTCCCCACTGGATCAGGTTCTGCGGGTTGGATGGATTGAGATAGATCGGCGCATCGGCCATATTATCGGCAAATGAAGCGTTGAGGATATAGAATTGCGCGTCGCGGTGATAGCGGCCCAGTTTAAATCCATCATCCCCGCGGAAAACGCAATGATCCAACACGGTTTTTGAATCCCTGACCTTTGATCCGTCGTGCCAGATGGCAGCCACATTACCATGGGCCACAAATTCGCAGTTGTCGGCATAAGCCCAGCCGCGCGGGCAATAAAAATCTACTCCGCCTTCCATCAGGCAGTCTTTAAAATAGAACATGCCTTCGTCTACATTCCAGGGGCTCACCGTGTCTCCCCCATAGGCGCGCAATGTGCAGTTGCGTACGATCAGCCTGGTTGTTGCAAAACTGCGCAAAGCCATCTGGTGCCCATCCCGGCGAACGGTCTTGAAATGATTGACACTGTCGAGCGGGCAATCGATATGAATTCCTTCGGCATTATTGATATTGTCGAAGCCGAAACTGTTGGTGATGGTCAGGTTCTCCAGCACAATATCGCTGCCTTTGAGATTGATGGTGGCAACGCCCCAGTCGTCTTTGTTTTCGCAACGCCAGATATCGCGCGCCAGTGCAATGGTCAGCTGGGTCTTATTGCGATCCTCGCCTACCAGCGACACAAAATTCTTCTCGATAAATATTTTCTCCCGGTAAAGGCCATTGCGGATAAAAATGATCCGTGGAGCTGTTGCCGCATCGGGCAGGCTGTTGATCGCTTCCTGAATGCTTTTGAAATCGCCGCCGCCTTTGGCATCCACCACTATTATTTTCGGCGCCGCTGCTGCCTGCGCATTGAGGCAGACTACGCAGAGCATGATCAGCATCCCATGAATGATATCGGATATTCTTTTTCTCATTTCCTCCTTATCGGCGCCCGGGCCGGTGTTTGTTTGATCAGCCATTGCACCAGTTCATCGGCGGCTTTGAAATTTTCATATTCGGCCGGCAGTTTCCGTCCGTCTGTGTATTCATTGTATAACCAGGGATCGCCGGTAGCAAATACGGTTCCTTTACCTACTTTGGCAACGGCAAAGATGACCAGTTCGTCTTTTTTCAATACCGCAGCTGCCGGGGCTTTCAGCGTCATCGACGCCACTTCCTTCTGATAGATCTTACGCACCTGCGGCAGAATGGGATTACCTGCGGGGATCTCTATTTTTCCCATCTGGTACTCATTGCCGGTAACGCGGTTATAGCTGTCTTCGTTGAAATGGATCCCGAACTTCTCTGCGAGTGTATTGAAGTGTTCGAATTCCGCATTGCCTTTGTCATTGTGCAACAGCACCAGTACGCCGCCTGCTTTTACCCATTCATATATTTCTGCGGCATCTTTGGGTTGTACATAGTTGGGGGTGGGGTTATCGGCGACATTATCGGCGTCGACAATAATGTAGATGTCTGCATTCATCAGGTTCGACCTTGCCGGGGCGGCGCTCAGTGTTTTGGTTTTAACGCCGTATCGTCTGAAAACATTCCCAAAAAGAGAGAATCCGCTGTTAGGCCATTCGTTCCATTTATAATGCCAGGGCTGCAGAGCGCCGGTGATATCTTTTTTTCTTTCTGCATTGAAATAGTCATCGAGCAGAACGGTTTTTCCCTGGCCCAGTAACAGATCAGGGATCATTTCCATTTCGTTAGCGGCCTGGAGATAAGCCCCCACGCCTTTCGGATCGTTCACGATCACTTTTTCGCCGATATAGTATTCATAACTGCCATCCCTGTATGGATTGCCGCCAAGCCCGCTTACACTTACCGTTCCCTTAAGATTGGTCAGCCCGTTCGCATCGGTTTCAACAAATTGACGCTGGATGCCGGCATATCCTTTTTTAGCCACATCAAGATATCCAGGAGGCAATAACCCAAGTCTTACCCCTTTGGCCATTGTGTACACAAACATGCTGCTGGCCGATGCTTCAAAATAATTTCCCTTGTCGCCCGGCCGGTCGAGGATGTCGTACCAGAGCCCGGTCTTTGGATCCTGCACTTTTTTTACCGCGTCGGCATAACGTTTCAGGATAGCGATAAGCGAATCGCGATAATGGTTGTCGGCAGGGAACACATCGAGCACGTCAACCAGCGCCATCCCATACCAGCCCATGGCCCTTGCCCAGATATGCGGCGACAATCCAGTCTGGGGATTGGCCCATTTCTGCTGGCGGCTTTCATCCCAGGCATGGTACAGAAGGCCGGTCTTCGCGTCCCGGGCATGCTTTTCCATCCAGATGAACTGGCGTCCGATATCATCGAAGGCGGCAGGCTCATGAAAACTGGCCGCATATTCTGCATAGAACGGCTCACCCATATACAATCCGTCGAGCCACATCTGGTACGGGTAGATCTTCTTATGCCAGAACCCGCCCTCGTTGGTGCGCGGCTGGGTCTTCAGTTGTTCGCGCAGGGTCGTGGCCGCTTTGAAATACTTTTCTTTTCCGGTTACATTGAACAGCGTGATCAGGATCCGTCCGCACAGTACATTGTCGATATTGTAATCCTGCTGTTTATAGGTCCGGATATTTCCTTTCTCATCCACGAAAAAATCCATGGATTTCTGCATATAATTGAAATAGCGCGCATCGCCGGTCCTGAGCCATAGTCCTTCAATTCCTTTGAGGATCACGGCCTGGTCATAGGTCCACTTGGCGGGCTTCGACGGATCGCTGAACAACGAATCTTTCCAGATCGTCATTACCGTGGCGGCCATTTTTTCGGCTGGCGACTGCGCCGACAATGAGGACGAGCCCAGCGCAGCGAATAATGATATGGCAATAAGTTTTCTCATCATATTATTTAAGTTCTACCGCAGCTGCCGCGGCGCCAAAATTGAATTCGGCTTTGCGTTTAGACCTGGCTGCATCCGTAGCTGTGAATTTTATTTTTTCATTCCGGTCTCCGTTCACGCTCAGCAGCAGTTCGGCATTCGGATAGCTGAAGCCGTCGAAACTGATATTTTTCGAATTCTGCACATAGATCAGCGGGTCGCTGTTGTCTGCTTCCACATGCACATTTTTAAGGGCAATGCCATTGGCTTCGGTTATTTCGATGCCTTTGCGTGTTTTCAGCACAAGGTTCTCGAGCGTGATATTGCTCACATTCATTTCCGGGATGCCGCGGATGAACAGCGCTTTCTCCGCGCCGCGGCAAACGATATCGCTGATATGGAAATCCCTGAACACCGGTGTACCCTCAGTTACAGGTAAAGTTTCCATTTTGGGCATTTCCCTTTTTTCGCCCGCCAGCGGCACGGGATCTTTTGCCATATAATACATGTCGAAAGAGATGGCTTCGCCTGCAATATCTTTCATCGTGATGTCGGAAGCATAGATCTTCTCCACCACTCCCCCCCGTCCGCGAACGGTCTTGAACCGCAGGCCAATGTCCGTTCCGATAAACGTGCAGTTGGAAACGAATAAATTCCTGGCTCCGCCGCTCATCTCGCTGCCGATCACGAAACCGCCATGTGCATGATAGACCGTTGTATTGACCGCAATAACATTTTCTGTTGGGATACCTCTTTTCCTGCCTTCTTCATCACGGCCCGATTTAATACAGATACCATCGTCGCCCGTATCGAATGAACATCCATCCAGCAATACATTGGCACAGGATTCAAGATCGATCGCATCCGTGTTCTGGCCGTACCGTGGGTTTTTAACTGTGACCCTCCGCACGGTGATATGCCGGCTCACGCTGAGGTGCATGGTCCAGGCGGGCGAGTTCTCGAAAGTGACGCCTTCCAGCAATACATTCTTACAATTGTAGATACGCACCATATTCGGACGGAGATAGTCGCGGATCTCTTCAAAATCTTTAAGCGTAAGTCCAGCTGTAAGTTTGCCGATATTGTTTGTGAGCGAGCCCTTCAACGCGCCGGGCGAAGAATACCAGGTTGTTTTGGTATCATTCAATACGCCGCCGCCGGCCACTTTGTTTTTCCATTCTGTGTCAGTCATCTTCGCTTTCTGCTGCGGGCGCCAGGTATCGCCTGAGCCATGAAAGATACCCTGACCGGTGATCGCGATGTTTTGTAATCCTTCGGCGGTAATGGGCGACTGGCAACGTGCCGCTTCCACACCTTCGAAAGATGATGCCACCAATGGGTACTGGAGATGATCAGGCGTGAACAATACCATCGCTCCGCGTGCGGTGTTCAACTCCACATTATTTTTCAGGACGATCGGGCCTGTTAACCACATGCCTTCGGGAATGAATACGGTGCCGCCGCCGGCTTTATTGCATGCATCGATAGCGGCATTGATCGCTTTTGTATTGAGCATGATCCCATCTTTCACAGCTCCGTAAGAGATAATATTGAAAGTATCTTTCTTGAAATGCGGCTGATAGATCTTCGGGAGTTCATACGCCAGTTTCTCCGGGTGTGCGGATGGGCGCAGGTAAGCTGCAAGTGCTATTTTCTTTTCGCGCAGCTCATTGGCCACCAGCGATGCAACGGAGCTGGCGCCATATTCGGAAAAATGCGTGTCATCTTTTTTTCCATCGGGAGCCGCTTTGAAATGTTTGGGTTCGATCCAGAGGAATAATTCTTTCGACCCTTCCACGCCATGCTGCTCGATCAGGTTCTGGCTGGACCTGTGCAGATCGATCAGGGGCACATTCATTTCTTTGGCCAGAGCCCGCACAACATCCGGGTATTCACCATGGGTATCCACGAATTTTCCTTTCTCATCGAATTTACGGCGCATCACGGGTGTTACCAGTATGGGATTGCCGCCTCTGGCGCGGGTATCTTTGATGAAGCGGATCAGGTTATCGCGGTAAACGCCTTTAGGAGCGGCATAGCGGCTGGTGTCTTCCGATTTCGAATCATTATGGCCGAACTGGATGAATACCCAGTCGCCTTTGTGCATGTACTTCATCACACTATCCCATCGCCCTTCACGGATGAAGCTTTTGGTGCTGCGACCGTTAACAGCATAATTGCGGACCGTTACATCGCCTGAAAAATATTGGGGAAACAGTTGTCCCCAGCCACGTTCAGGATTATCATTAAGCGGCTTATCTGCCATGGTAGAATCGCCGATCATAAAAATGGCAGGCTTGTTTTCAGGCAAACCAAATCCCATGGCGGAAACGATGGCCAGCAGGTACGCAATTTTTTTCATGCATGCAGTTTTACACGATCCGGGACCAGGGCCAATGAAAAAGCCATGCAATGCCGCACAGCCATGCTCAATCGAACGCGTTATTTATAAAATG
>JAFBAN010000035.1 GCA_019247775.1 Chitinophagaceae bacterium
ATACGGGCGGCAGTGCTGTACCCGTCTACAATCTGCCTTTCCTTTCCACGGGCAACTACCAGCTCGATAAGACCGCACCGGAGATCAGGAATGTGGGGATACCGGATGGTCCCGCCAGGATCGGTGATACGATCATTGCATGGATCAATGTTAATTCCGACACGGCGGTATACAGATTGGCATCGGGAAAGATCGCCGGCATCACTGTTTCGCAGTTCACAAAGCAGAATGACAGCAGTTATAGTTGCCGGTTCATAATTCCCAATGCGGGCACGGATATTCCTGCCGATGCTGCTATTCCCGTCAGTCTTGTTCTCAATGATGCCGCCGGCAACAGTGCTTCTTATTCAACACCTGTCATCCAGCGCAATGATCTTATCGATGCCAATAAACCTGTGCTGACCGCTATCGCGCTGCCACCGGATAGATTGTATAAGTTGGGAGATACGCTTTCATTCACACTTTATTTCAATGAAAAGATCAGTGTCGGCAACCAAGCCGGCGCCGGCGGGTTTTCCATAACGGTGGGAACAAGAACGAAATTCTGTTCTTACTCCGGGGGCAGCGGCACGGACAGCATTGTTGCGAGATATATCGTTCAGCCGGGGGAGTCGGATAAAGACGGGATCCGCGTTGCAAGCCCGATCAATTGGCTGAATGGAGAGCTCAAAGACCTGGCCGGCAATCCGGCCCTGCTTTCAGCTACAGTTCCATCCACCAAAAATATCCTGGTAGATGGAGTGCCGCCCGTCATCAGCAGCGTGAGCACGCCGCCGGCTGCGCAGTACCGTACCGGTAATATTCTCGATTTCCTGGTCGGCTATTCGGAAAAAGTGTGGGTAGAAGGAACCCCGCTGCTGCCGGTGCTGATCGGTGATGAGTTGAAAAATGCATCGTATATAAGTGGCAGCGGAAGTACTTCCTTATTGTTCCGCTACCTTATCCAGCCCGATGATCAGGATAAGAACGGGATCAAACTCGGTACGGCGCTATCAATGGGAGCTGCATCAGTGAAGGACGAAGCCGGAAATAATGCTTCCCCGATATTGAGCAATATCGGTGCACTAAGTAATATTTTTATCAACCTGCCATCTGTTACAGCAGTTTCTGTGTCCGTGCCATCTGCGGGCGTGTACAAAAATGGCGATACGCTCGAATTTCTGGTCAGCTTCAATGAAAACGTATTCGTACAGACTGCAGCGGGTACGCCATCGTTGCGGTTAACGGTTGGCAGCAGTTCGAGGCAGGCTTATTATGCGGCAGGTTCCGGCTCCGCCGGTTTATTGTTTGTGTATCCTGTGCAGGAAGGCGATCTCGATACCAACGGCATTCAGGTCGGCAGCAGTTTTTCTTTCAATAGCGGCACCATCCGCGATGAACATGGGAATGCTGCGCCGCTTTCGGTTGGTGTTATTCCCTCCACGACATCCATCCGCATCGATGCTGTAAACCCGTCTGTGAGATCGGTCAGTACACCCGCTCGAAAGGTCTACAGTGAAGGAGATACACTGCTTTTCGGCGTGGCGCTTACCGAACCCGTTTATTTTTTGCAGGGAGCAGATACGCCTTACCTGAAACTGATACTGGCATCGGGACAAAAAAAACTGGGCTATGTGGAAGGCGATGGCACATCTCTCCTGTTGTTCCGGTATACCGTGCAGCGTGGCGACCTCGACAAGAAAGGGATCCGGATCGATTCGGTGATCAGTTATTCCGGCCCGGCGCCGTCGGATAGGGCTGGAAACCCATTGCTGCCGTCTCTAAAGAACATCGCTTCATTATCAGGCGTAAAGATCGATGCAGTTGCACCCATATTCACCGAAGCATCGTCTGTGATCGCATTATGCCAGAATGCAGCGCCGGTCAATTTCTCACCGCAATGCCGGGTCATCGATCTGGAGAATAATGATGAGCTGAGCTGGAAATTCGGATCGATAATTCATGGCAGTATTTCAAAGACCGGGATCGCCGCAACATCTAATAGCGCGGAGCTGCAGCCTTCCGCTATTTTTTATCAGCCTGCCGCCGGTTATTCCGGCGTTGACTCAACCATCATCGAGATCTCCGATGGCGTCAACACCGCACAAAAAAAACTGTATTTCAATATTCAGCCTGCTATCGGCAATAACAACATCAGTGCAATACAACTTGCCTGCTACGCTACCGAAACAAAGCCGATCAACGGAACGCCGCCTGTTGGCGGCAATGGAGCTTATACCGCCGTATGGGAAAGCTCTGTTACCGGGGATACAAGCGGCTTTGTAAAAACAGCGGGCGCGGGGAGTTTATATCAATACATACCGGGCAAACTTGATGCTACAACATGGTTCAGACGAAGACTTGAATCGGGAAGCTGCACCAGCATATCACCCAGCGCCAGGATCACGGTGCTTAAAACAGGGTTCTGGACCGGCAGGTACGATTCCGACTGGAACAACAGCAACAACTGGTGCAGCAATATCCTGCCCGGCGCTGGTACCGATGTTATCCTCGACGGCAATGCCGGCTATGATGCGATCATCAAAGATTCGGCGCGATGCAATAACCTGTTGTTCCAAAACCAGGCACAGCTTACGGTGAATGGAACCATGCATATCGGCGGCAATATCTCGATAAACGATGGGAGCATTCAGGCTGCCGGTGCTACCCTGGTGTTCAATGGAGCCGCTTTACAACTTATACCTTCCGGTTTCAAAGCAGGATCGGCAAAAAACCTGATCATCGATAACCCGGCCGGCGTTGCGATTACCGCACCGCTCACGGTGTCGGATCTGCTTGTATTGAGAAAAGGCACGCTGATCACCAATGACAGGTTGCACCTGCTATCCACAGCCCGTGTCGGTCCTTCGGCTTCGGGCAGCGGGATATCCGGAAAACTACTGATAGACCATTGGATACCTGGCGGCAGAAATGCTTTCCGCCTGCTGGGGCATCCTTTCAAACAGGATCTTTCGCTGGATATGATCGAAGACAGCCTCGACATTACCGGTGAAGGCGGAAGCGTCAATGGGTTTACCAACACTGCAACCAATCTTCCTTCCGCCTTTCGTCTCGATGCCTTCAGAACTGCGGATACCGCGGGCATTAATGCAGGATGGACTGCTTTTGCGAATACTCATACGAACGACTGGAAAGAAAAAACGGGTATCAGGTTACTGGTGCGCGGCGGTAAAGGCCAGGGCCTCGACAGTACTCCTGCAGGAGATGGACGTAGTGGAACCTATCTTCCCAAACCTGTTACACTGCAGTTAACCGGTCCGGTGCATTCGGGAGATACCGAAATAAAACTGCAGACGACGGGCCGCAATTCGTATCACCTGATCGCAAATCCCTACCCGGCCCCTGTTGATTGGTCGAAAGTTGCAACGGGTAAGGGTATAGGACGTTATTATTGGGTTTGGGACCCGCTGCTGGCAAAACATGGGGCTTATCGCAGTTATCCGTTCAGCGCAACAAACACCATGGCTGCCTTCAGCGCAATTATTGTAAAAGCCACAGACAGCGCCGGTGCTGATCTGCTGTTCGCCGAAAACTGCAAAGCAGAAAGAGCGCCCGACACATTGCCGGATATCAATATCGACAATGGCTGGTTTATCAGTATGCAGTTGGAATCTGACAGTGCCATATACGATCATTTCCTGCTGCTCTACGTCGATACCGCCAGGACCTGGTTCGACGCATTCGATGCGGAAAAATTCCTGAATGAGGAAGCCAACTTGTACAGCCTGAGCCGGGACCATAGGAAATTATCGATCGATGCCCGGCCAGTCAGCAATGCATCGGTGATCCAACTGGGATTGCAGTCGGCAAACCCGCAACGGTTCCGGATCCGGTTTAACGGAATGAATATACCTGCAGAAAATACGCTGCAACTGCACGACCAGTATCTCAACAAATGGATCAGGCTCGAAAAGGACAGCAGTTATGCGTTTGAAACATCTGCGGATACCGCCAGCAGCGGTGATCTTCGTTTCGAGATCAGCAGCTGGCGTAAAACGGTTGCCGACACCGGCGTAAATTATAAACTGATCACCCGGGTGTCTCCGCAGCCCGCATCCGATCATGTTCTGCTGCAGTTTTCAGCGCCTGACTATGCGACAACCACCATACGGTTGCTGAACCTCTCTGGCAAACCCATCCTTCGTTTGGACCAGGGCTGGCAAAAAACCGGGCAGGTTATCATTCCCATGGGAAACCTGGTTCCGGGGCTTTACCTGCTGGAAACCCGTTGCGGAGAATACCAGTCGGTGCAAAAAATATTGAAGGAATAAAAAAGCGCCACGCTGATGGCGTGACGCTTTTGACAATTGTTGCATGATCACACACGCACCATCCAGCCATGCCTGTCTGGGCTCTTGCCTTCGCGGAGGGCCGTGAGGCGGCGTTTGAGTTCGGGAGCAGTAACGGCCTGCTCGGTATCGAAATGCATTACATAGTCTTTATACTTCAGCTCCTTGATCATGGATATCGTAGCCGCGGTACCGGTACCGAACACTTCGCGCAGCTGGCCTGTCTTGTGCAGGTCGATCAGCTCATCGATGGTGATCCGCGATTCCTCTACTTTCAGACCCATTTCCTGCAAAACAGTTATCGCGCTGTCGCGGGTTACGCCGGCCAGGATGGTCCCATCTGCCAGGGAAGGGGTAATGGCCTTGTTGCCCACGATGAAGAAAACATTCATCGTACCAACTTCCTGCAGGTATTTGTGCTCGAAAGCATCGGTCCATAAGACCTGGTCGTAACCCTGCTTTTTTGCGAGTGCGGTAGCCAGCATGCTTCCCCCATAGTTACCGGCATTTTTTGAAAAGCCGACGCCGCCGGGGGCAGCCCGGGTATATTTTTCCTCTACATAAATTTTCATCGGCGCTACATAATAAGGGCCGGTTGGACTAAGCAGGATCAGGAATTTATAAGAATCGGAAGGTTTCACACCGATCATCGGGTCGGTCGCAAACATTACGGGACGGATATACAGCGAGTGATCGGCCTGGGAAGGCACCCAGTCGCGATCGAGGTCGATCAGCATTTTAAGTCCGTCGATAAATATCTCTTCCGGCACGGTAGGCATGAACATCCTTTCCGCCGAAATATTGAAACGCCTGAAATTATCCATCGGACGGAATATCGACACCTGTCCCTGCTGGTCGCGGTAAGCTTTGATACCTTCAAAGATGGCCTGCCCATAATGCAGGGCCGCCATGGATGGCTCCATCAGCAATGGCTGGTAGGGTTTGATCTCTACAGATTTCCATTCGCCATCCTCATAGTCCGCTTCCAGCATATGATCGGTAAAAACCCGCCCGAAAGGAAGATTGGTCAGATCGAGGGAGTCGAGCTTGCTCGTTGCGGCTTTGGTGACATTTATGTCTAATACTCCTACCATAGTTCTGTATATATTTGGCGCAAATAAACGAAAAAAAAGAAAACTAACAGTCGTTAATATTTATTCTTCATGGACCAGGGAAAAACAATCTTACCGGATTTCCTGCTTGCGGACCTGTACAAGCAAAACCTGGTGATCATAGAGGGCGAGGCAAAAGCAGCAGAAATACCTGCACCAAAAACATCCGATGAACCGCTCAGTCAGTGGTGGCTGGGCAGCAATTTACAAAAAATAACGCTGATCGTGAACGAAGCGGAAGCGGTATACCTGCGCGATGAATCCCTGAATTTTCTCTCGGCGATCCTGGAAGCCTGTAAACTTAACCTGGGAGATGTGGCTATTGTCAATATCGCTTCCAGGCCTGTTGACTATGGTTTTCTGAAAACCAATCTTGCGCCAAAAACGATAGTGCTGTTCGGTATCGGGGCAGCGCAGATCAGGCTTCCGTTTACCATTCCCAATTACCAGGTGCAGCAATACGATGGCTGCAATTTGCTGCTGGCGCCGCCGCTGGAGGCTATGCTTGGCAGCGACAAGGAAGCCAAACTTGAAAAAAGCAAACTCTGGTTATGCCTCAAGAAAATGTTCGGGATGTGAGTACCGGGGTATTCATCGAAACCGAAAGACTGATCCTGCGCGGCTGGCAGTCGTCGGATGCCGCAGGTTACTGCAGGCTCAATGCAGATGAAGAGGTGATGGAATTTTTTCCCGCAACGCTTACTGAAAAAGAAAGTCTTGCCCATATCAACAGGATGAAACGGCATATAGCAGAAAAGGGATACGGTCTTTTTGCGCTCGAGCGAAAACAGGATGGCGCTTTTATCGGCTTCACCGGTCTGAGTACGCCCGGCTTCGACGCATTTTTTACGCCCTGCACCGAGATCGGCTGGCGGCTGGATAAAAAATACTGGAACAAAGGTTATGCTTCGGAAGCGGCCGGCGCCTGTCTCCGGTTCGGCTTTGAAGAACTTAAGCTCGATCGGATCTATTCTTTCACGGCCGTCTCGAATACCCGTTCTGAAAACGTTATGAAGCGCATCGGAATGCATCATGCAGGTTTTTTCGAACATCCCCTGTTGGCCGAAACGCATCCTTTGCGCCGGCATGTTCTATATAAACTTGAAGCACCGCTATGAAATCGAAATTGATATTTGCCACCAACAATCAGCACAAGGTAGACGAAGTACGCCATGTGATCGGCGACCGTTTTGAGATCGTTACCCTCAGGGAAGCAGGCATCGATATCGATATCACCGAGCCGCATGATACGCTGGAGGAAAATGCCACTGAAAAATCGCATACCATTTTTCATCTTACCGGGCAGGATTGTTTCAGCGAGGATACCGGCCTTGAAACCGATGCACTGAATGGCGAGCCCGGCGTAAAAAGCGCCAGGTATGCAGGCGAAGGCCGCGATTTCCAGCGGAACATTGACAAACTGATGTTGAAACTGCAGGGACAGCACAACCGTAAAGCGAGGTTCAGGGCAGTGATCTCACTGATCCTTTCCGGAAAAGAATACCAGTTCGAGGGTATCTGCGAGGGCCGTATTGCGACGGAGCAGAAAGGGTTGCAGGGATTCGGCTACGATCCTGTGTTCGTTCCCGACGGGGCCGATAAAAGTTTTGCCGAAATGTCTATGGAAGAGAAAAATCAATACAATCACCGGCAGAAGGCCATGACCAAGCTGATCCATTTCTTAAGCCAATCATCATGAATCGGATTAAAGTTAATTTACCGGACGCATTTCATTTTTCAACGCAGATCGCTATCCGCATCACGGATCTAAACTATGGCGGGCATGTAGGCAACGACAGTTTCCTGGCATTGATACATGAAGCCCGGCAGCAGTTCCTGCTAGCTCACGGCTATGCAGAACTTGCCATCGAAGGCATTGGGCTGATCATGACAGACGCGGCCATTGAATTCAAAAAAGAACTGAACCATGGGGATATCGTCCGGATCTCCGTGGCCGCCGCCGATTTCGACAAACTCGGTTTTGATCTGTATTACCTGATGGAACTGGTAAATACGGAGGGCAACAACATTGTGGGGAAGGCCAAGACAGGGATGATGTGTTTTGACTATGCACTGAAAAAGAAGATGCCTGTACCCGAGGAGGTGAAGAAAAAATTAAGCTACTCCTGACCTGTCAGCTGTTCCAGATACGCCAGCTTTCTTCCGCCTGCAATTCCAGCATTTCCATCCCGTTCTGCACCGTGGCACCCTGCACCTTTCCTTTGGCAAGAAATTTTGTTTCAGCCGGATTATACACCAGGTCGTACAGATGATGCCTGGCCGTGAGGTATTGATAAGGGATCTCCGGGAAACTGTCTGTATCGGGATACATGCCCTGCGGCGTGGTATTGATCACAAGCAAGTGCTCGTTCATGACCTCTTCGGTAAGATCGCCGTAGCCCAGTGCGCCTTCCGCTGCATTGCGCGATACATATTGCGGTTCGATATGCAGCCGGTTCAGTACGAATACCACGGCAGCTGATGCGCCTCCGGTGCCCAGCACCAGCGCTTTGCTATGATGAGCGTGCAGAAAAGGCAGCAGGGATTTTTCGAAGCCGAATACATCGGTATTATGTCCGGTAAGCGTTCCGTCCTTGATCTCGATGCAGTTACAGGCGCCGATATCGTTCACTGCATAAGAAGCCTGGTTCAGGAACGGGATCACCTGCCTTTTGTACGGGATCGTCACGTTCAGACCGCAGAGATCGGGTTTTTTGAGGATCGCATCAAGTTCGCTGATATCCTGGATGGGATAATTTTCGTACACACAATCCTTCACACCCAGCTGTGCAAATTTTTCCGTAAAAAATTTTTGCGAAAAAGAGTGTGTGAGCGGGAAACCTATCAGGCCAAAACGGCGCATGTATTATTTTTTATTGAGGAACAGATCGAATGTGTCGCCACGCAGACCGATACGCATGGCTTCCAGCGGGATCACTTCATAGGGTGCAATATTACCGAGATTGACATTGCAGCCGATAAGTTCAAGGAAATACAACTGCTGCGCTTTCTGCGGCGCTTCCCAGATGATCTTTTCTTCCGGGATCTGCGTCAGTATTTCCTGTACCAGTCCTTCCCTTACTTCACCAGTGCCGCGATAGATACCTACATTACCCGCTTCGCGCGCTTCGGCAATTACATAAGAAGAACCTGCTTCCAGTTCGGCACGCATCAGTTCGATCCATTTAAACGGAGGCATGATATGCGCTGCATCCTTGCTGCCCACTTCACTCAGCACCGTCGCATGTTTTGTAAGTTTCTCGATGTAACCGCATTTCTCCGCATGAGGGATACTCACAGAACCGTCGCTTACTTCCACATACCCGATCCCATAGTCCTTACACATCGCGATATAGTCATCGAACTGGTTGCGTATGAGGAATGCTTCAAATAATGTACCACCAAAATAAATGGGGACATTATAGGACTGGTATACTTCGATCTTCTCGCGCAGGTTGGGCGTAACGAAAGAAGTTCCGAAACCCAGCTTCACAATATCTGTATGCGGCCCGCTAACACTCATGAAATTATGGACTTCGTTTATGCTGAGTCCTTTATCCATTACCATCGTCAGTCCGGATGTCCTCGGCTGTGTTGTGCGTACAGGTATATTCGTCAGATTAAAATTCATGCTTCGATCTTTGGTCGCCGGCAAAAATAAGTGAAACGGTTGACTTACAGGGTCTACTCCCAGCAATACGAACGGAATAGTTCAGATCTTCTTCCCTTTTTTATAACGAGCGAGTATGTCAACCACCTGCGGATTTTGCAGGATGGCAGGATTCAGTTCTATGAATTTCTTCAGCATGCGCGGCGCTTTTGCCATCGCCTCTTCCAGTTTCAGCAGCGCCTCTTTCGATTTCCCGGATGCAAACAACGCTGTGCTCGCATAAAACAGGAACAATGGTTTACCGTCGGTCGCTTTCATGGCGGCATCGCATTGCTCCAGCGTTTCTTCGAAGAAACCCGCCTTCAGCAAACAACGGATCAGCGCTTCCCATCCAGCCACATTCTTCGGCTTATGCCTTACCACCATGCCGAAATACTGGATCGCATCTTTGAACTGGTTGAGGTGCATTTTACACTCGCCCATCGCCAGGTTATATTCGGTAACGGAACGGTGAATGCGCATCGCGTTTTCCAGCTGCTTCACTGCGCTCTGCCACTGCTCTTCCAGCATATAGGTGACCGCTATCTTGTAATGGAGTTTGCTGTCGTCAGGATTGAGATGCACCGCTTTTTTGTAATGGAACCTTGCCTGTCCGTAATTACCCATCCGGTGATAACAGTGGCCGATCGCCTCATAGATCACGTCTTCAGGCCGGGTAAGTTCCAGCACTTTCTCCAGCACCTCAATGGCCTCTTTGTATTTGCGAAGGCGCAGGTAGGCATCCCCCATGTTACGGTAAGCATAGTCGAACTTCTCATCTATCGCTACCGCATACTGATAGGCATCGATCGCCTTTTCATACAGTTTCAATCCCTGGTAAGCTGCGGCCAGGTTAAACCAGGCGAGTTCGCTGAAGGGGAAATCTTCGATGATCTGCTGGTGCAGCCTGATGCTTTCCTCGTTCCGGCCGGTGAAATCGGTCCAGAAGCAGATCTTGTACAGGGCCTCCTCGTTATTGGGCTCCGCTTCGAGGATCAGTTTCAGGCAATCGAATACCTTATCGAACTCTTCATAGTCATCGTACACATCCGCCAGCTCAAACAAGAGGTCAATGCGTTCTTCCCCGCTGAACAATTCCAGCGCGGCTTCCAGCAACTCAACTGCTTTAGCCTGCTGATCCAGGGCCAGGTAAGCGTCTGTCTTGAGGATATATAGGTTCAGATCGCTGCTATCATAGAGTTCGGCAGTTTCCAGTATATCCAGGGCTTCCCGGTATTTGCGGGTTGCAAGCAGCAGATCTGCTTTTTTGATCATCAGTTGGGAAGAATAGGGGAATTGAGACAGGCCTGTCTCAGCGGCCTCGAGGGCTTCGGGAAGGTCGTCCTTTTCGTCGAAATGATCTATAATGCGCTCAAAATCATCTTCTTCGAGAAATGCATGTGTGCGGCCATTTTTCAGGTTCTGGTACTGCCTCAGCAGTTCTTTCAGTCCTTCGCGGTCTTCGCGATATTGGTTTTCTCGCATCTGGCTATCGGTTTACCTAATGTAGATCAAAAAACCTGCTTTTTTGGGGATGTGTGTAACTTTTCGCCTTTTGTTAACGTCTGGTTAAGAAAATCAGAATTGTGCATTATTTAGGAAAACCATATCTTTGTATCAAGATGAAGGCGAAGGTCTACATATCAAAAGCGGTTTTTGTAGCTATCCTGGTGATGGCTATACAAGCTGTGTACGCCGCCTTCTCTTTAACAGGAATCGCCGATGAGAAAGCAAGGGGTTCGAAATATTCTCTCAAGAACCTGAGCAATCTCTCTCACAAAGGCCTGTCTTTCGCTTCACTGAAATCTTCTCTTCAGTACAAGGGCATGCAACAGTCCGTCTTTTCCAAAGAAACTGTTTCCGGTATCGAGATCAGCTCTTCACTGCGCTACGATAACGGCAACACCACTTACATCTATCCTTACAAGTTTAAGGTAAAGGCCTCCAAGTTCAACACGCCTTCTCCCCAGCGTTAATCCAGCAAACGGTACCCGGTAGCGGGAATGTCGAAACGTGAAGCCTGCACAGGGCTCAGGTTTATTTTGGTGGCTGTATACCTGGTCTTTTTTCCCTCCGCATCCTGAGATTCATATTCCAGTACAAACCCAGGCACATCCCTGAACTGATACTCGAATTCTTTTACGGAAGGAACGATATTGGACGCGAAATACAATGTATAGGCACTGCCGTCCTTCAACTGGATCGTCGCTTTCTTGCATTCGTAACCCAGGATCGTCTTTGTTTCGCCTGATATAGCGAGAGTCATCCCCGCATATTTTTTATTCTCTGCGGCCCAGCGCGCATTGTCCATCCTTGTCATGAACTTATTATTGCCGAATTCGCGCAGAATGGTTGCAGCGCCGGTTGTTTTATTATAAATGATCGATTGCTTAAATGTGGGACTGACCAGGTCGGTGCGGCTGTCATTTGCTTTTATATAAAGTGTTTTGACAGTCGCTTTTAAAGAAGCGGCCACTTCAGGATCGGTGACCGTATCGTCGGCAGCGATCGAATAAGTAACGGTACATTCTGCCACTACCCGTTGCTGATAAACGACGGTGAACGCCGTTGCCAGTAGAAACGCGGGTATCAATATCCACTTTGTCATTACTCGTTATTGAGGGGGCCAAGTTAACCATTCCGGCATAAAAAACCCTCATCCTCGTCGCCGGCGGATAAGGGTTAACAAAACAGATAGTTTTACTTCTTGGTCTTATTCTTCATTTCCTGCAATTTCTTCTGGCTTTCCATCATGGACTCATAACGTTCCTGCCACTTGCTCTTGGTCTTGGGTGCTTTTCGTTTAAGCTCGATCTTGGCCAGGATCTTATCGTGGTTGATAATATAGTTCTGGATCACGAACTGCAGCCCCAGCGTAATGATATTCGACACCGTATAATACCAGGTCAGGGCCGAAGGCAGGCGGTTGAAGATGAACAGCAGCATAAACGGGAAGATATACGGCATATACTTCAATGCAGGATTGTCCTGCGTCGGCGTCATACTCATATTGTAGATCGAGATCAGGAAGCTGGTAAGTACGGCGGTAAGTGTGAACAGGCTTACATGATCGCCATAACCGGGCAGGCTGAACGGCAGGTGCGCAATGGAATCGTACGCAGACAGATCATGGCTCCACAGAAAACTCTGGCCTCGCAGCTGGATATTCGAATTAAAAAAACTGTACAGCGCAAAGAAGATCGGGATCTGGAGCAATGCGGGAATGCATCCGCCGAGCGGGTTTACGCCGGCTTCCCTGAACAGTTTCATCTGCTCCATCGCAAAACCCTGCTGGTCGCTGCCGAATTTCTTTTTGAGCGTGTCCAGCTCGGGACGCAACACTTTCATTTTGGCCCCGCTCAGGTAACTGCTGTAGGTCAGCGGCGCTGTTACAAGCCTGATGAACAGGGTCAGCAACAATACCACCCAGCCGAAATTGCTCACGAACCGGGTAAAGAAATCAAACACGGGTTTGATCACGTATTTGTTGATGGGGCGGACAAAAGAATACATATCGCGTCCCAGATTCACCATCCGGTCCATTTCAGGCGCCTGGTGTTTGAGGATATTGTAGTCATTGGGGCCGAAATACATCTGGAAAGGAACATTCGCCGAAGCGCCTGCAGGCAGTTTCATTTGCAGAGCCGCATCAGCTGTAGCGAGCACGGTACCCGAGTCGGTGCGCCGCTGCCAGTCTACCTGACCGGCATTGAACCCGTTCTTCGACAAAAGGGTCTGGTTGAAGAACTGCTGCGCCACTCCCACCCATTGTACGGGCTTTTCAAATTTTCGCTGCGTTTTCGCCGAAATATAATCGAAATCTCCACCCTCGGAGAAACCCACATTCGAAACCTGGCGTTCATATTCCACCACTTTCTCCTGCTGATCGAGTTGCACATGCCACTGCAGGTTCAGCGCACCCTGGCTCAGCAGCTTGTCTGCGCCATTGATCATCAGGTACCAGTCGATCATATAATCCATCGGACGGATCACATATTGATGCACGATGCTCTGCCCGGTGGCCGAAGCCAGTGTAAACCGCACTGTCTGGCTTCCATCCGGATTGGTTATGGCAGGCGAAGGCATAAAGTTCAGGTTGGCGGAAGAGCTGGACTGGTTAGCGGAAGTATTGATATTATATCCCAGCTGGTTTTCGGCGCCCAGGACCACTTTTTTGCCGCTGGCTGTAGGATAGTTATCCAGTTCCACACTTTTTACCCGGCCGCCTTTACTGGTGAAAGTGACCTTCATCAGTTTATTGGTAACCACCATCAATTGTTCGGTGCCAACGGCTGCCGTATTGAAATCCCCGGCTGCGGACAGACGGCCTGCAGAATCTCTTTTCAATGAGTCTACCCGGGCCGCAACGCTGTCTATCGGCTTGCGGTTGGCAGCTTCTACTTTTGCGATGGAATCTTTTTGTTTTTGCTGAAAGGCAGCGAGGTCATGTTGCTGCTTGTTGTTATACCAGAAGTATATAAAAAACAAAGCGCCAAGCAACACAAAGCCGATGACCGTATTCTTATCCTTCATACAGAATTTTGTTGAGCCGCAAAGGTAATATTTGGGAGGCAGATGGGGCGCGCCATCTTGGCAAGCAGTTAAAATACCGATAAATCAGGGGTCTGCGCCTGAATTACGGCAAAATCATCGTTACTTTATACCATCTCGCTTCAAGCAGGAACTGATTCCCAACTTCTACCCGTTACCGCTTCTAAAAACATCGTATGCAGGAAAACCCCACCCCTGTTTCCCAACGGGAGACCTATACGCCTACCGCAATGACCCGCTTTTTGTGGTGGCTGTCTACAGCTGAAAAGGAATTACTGGCCGATTGCGTGGTCGATCGTAACCGTTATGCCATTGTAGGCATGACCGTGCTCGGCACCTGGGCTTTTGCCACCCTGGCCTGGACCTATTTTTTCACCACCGTTACCTCCAGTCTGGTGGCGGCCATATTCCTGGGCCTGTTCATGGGCGGGATCGTACTTACCATCGACCGGTCCCTGATCAAAGGCATCAACCGTAACAACAAGAACCGGGCAATACCACTGATCTTTCGCGGCATACTTGCCATGACAATCGGCCTGTTCATGGCCCAACCGGCCCTTTTGTATCTGTTCGACAAGGAGATCCATGTTCAGGTATCGCTGGATAACGAACAACGCAAAAAACAAAAACTGCAGCAGCAGGATTCTGTTTATGTGGCGGAGCGCAGTTCGCTGCAGAAAAAAAAGGCGGATCTGCAGCAGCAGCTCGGCACGCGTTACAATGAAGTGTCTGCCGCGCGCGATGCCTTTATCACGGAAACAGACGGTACCGGAGGGAGTCATAAAGTGGGATTGAAAGACATTGCCCAGGCAAAACAGCGGGAGTACCAGACGCTGGATGCCGACTACCGCGCGCTGCAGGCAACGCTTCTTCCGCAGGTCAGAAGCACCGATAGTGCCCTTGCAGCTATCGACACCAAGATACAGCAGGAGCAAAGATCCTTCGAGTCGCTGCTGAACGACGGATTCATCACCCGTATCGAAGCGCTCAATAACCTGGTAAAGAATAACAACTCGGTCGCATTCCGCTATTACCTGCTCGTACTGATCTTTCTATTGATCGAGCTCATGCCGGTGATCGCGAAAACCCTGGTACCGAATGGCAGTTACGATGAAAAAGTATTGCTGCGCGAACAGATCGAAAAAGAGCTCACGAAAAACAATCACCAGCGTGAGCTGGGATTGAAAGAATTATATAACCAGACCGCTTTCGAACAAGACTCCGCATTCATAAAGGAATTCTTCGCCGGCGCTGAAGGAGAACGCCGCGCTAAAATGATGGAACGTCTCCAGACCTGGAAACAGGAAAAGAACGCCAGCTTCGACGGCGTATGGGATGATCTGAAACGGGATTTTTTATCGAAACAGGAGAATTGAACAAATCGAACAGATGAACAAGGAACAAGGAACCGATGAAGGTTAATCGAACATCCACTTCATCTGTTCCTTGTTCCTTGCTCGTCTGTTCCTACCGTGCGCCGGGCGGGCAATACATCCGCAGATAGTCCGTATACAATTGCTGCAGATGCTGCGAAGTTCCGCGGCCTTCGGAAATACCGTGGGTGCGGTTGGGATAGCTCATCAGCTGAAATTGCTTGCCGTTCGCGATCAGTTCGTTGATCAGCATTTCTGCATTGTTATAATGCACATTATCGTCTCCGGTGCCGTGCACATAGAGCAGATGGCCCCGAAGATTTTTTGCATAGGTGATCGGCGAGCCTTTCACAAAATCCTCACGGTTCTCCTGCGGCAGGCCCATGTAGCGTTCCTGGTAAATATTGTCATAGGTCAGTTCATTACCCACCGCCGCGATCGCTATACCGGTTTTATAGATCTCCGGGTACTGGAACATCAGGCCAAGTGTAGCAGAGCCGCCGCCGCTCCAGCCCCATACGGCAACACGCGATGTATCGATATAATTCCACTTGAGCACTTCCTTTGCGGCCATTGCCTGGTCGTGGATATTCAACAGCCCCACTTTGCGGTAAATACTTTTCCGCCATTCTCTGCCCTTAGGCGCCGGCGTGCCGCGGTTGTCCATGGTGATGTAGACATAGCCGTCATTAGCCATACTGCCGCGATAAAGGAAATTACTACCGGCCCCATACACATCTTTCGCATTCTGCCCGGCAGGTTCTGTATACACGAAGAAAACAACCGGATATTTTTTTGCAGGATCGAAATTCGTCGGTTTCGACATCCATCCATCCATTTCAATGCCATCAACCGTTTTTACTTTGAAGAATTCGACATTCGATTTCGATTTGTCTGCCTTGGCCACGGCGGCATTTACATTGTCGCCATTTAAGGATTTATGATCCGGCAATGAAACCCATTCCCTGGAACCAGGCGTGTAATAGTTTGAGAAACTATGTTGCGCAAACAGGCCGGTAGGAGACACTGAATAACTGTGCGTACCATTCTGATTGGCGGGTGACAAACGCTCAGCAGCCGCAGACCCATCGAGCTTTGACCGATAGAGATAGCGCTGCGTGGCATTATCAGGCGAAGCATAAAAATAAACATACCCGCTTTTCTCATCGATGGCATTGATATCCATCACATCGAAATTGCCTCGTGTGATCAGGGTTTCGTTCCTCCCATCGCGGCCAACGCGATACAGGTGTCGCCAGCCGTCCTTTTCAGTGGCCCAGATAAATTCTTTACCGCCGTTCAGCCAGTCCCATCCACCATAATCGTAATCGCTATCCCAGGAAGAAGCGATATCGATCCATGCCGGATCTTTCTCCTCGTAAATAGAGCTGGACCTGCCCGTGGCAATATCGCATAACATGATATTGCTTTCATTCTGTTTTCGGTTCAGGTGCTGGATGATGAGCTGCGTGTTGTTCGCCGCCCATTCCATGCGGGGAACATAAGACTGCAGTACGGGGTCGGTAGGAATGCTCATCCAGTTGGTTTTGGCGGTGCTGATATCCACCACGCCGATCCTGTATGGAGAAGGCGCTTCACCGGCAATGGGATATTCTACCGGCACCGCAAACGGATAAATAGAATCGGTGGTATTCAGCATCAGGTAATTCTTCACCTTACTTGCATCGATCTGCCAGTAAGCGATCTTTTTACTGTCGGGGCTCCAGCGGAATCCGTCGCGGCAGGAAAATTCTTCCTCGTATACCCAGTCGAATGTGCCATTGATCAGTTTACGTGAACCTCCGGTCGTAAGCGCGGTGATCTTGCCGGAAGCCAGGTCTTCCACATATAAATTGTATTCACTGACATAAGCCAGTTTTCTGCCGTCGGGGGAGAATTTGGCAAACATGAGCGATGATGCGGGTAACGATTTGCCTGCCTGTTTCAGGCTATTGTCGGAAAGATCGAGTACCCAGTAATCGCCCCTGGTATCGTACCGCCATACTCGTTTTGTATTGGTATAAATCAACATCTTGCGGTCATCGGCAGAAAAGAAAAAATTGCGGATACTTAACGGCGCAGCAGCGCCGGAAGGAGTAAGCAGTTGTTTTGAGATCAATGTCTTCTTGGAAAGGCCCGGCAACTCGTACTGGACGATCTCGCCGCCTTCGGTCGCAAAATATCCGCGTCCATCGCGGGTCCATTTCATGCCCTGGGGAGGCTGGGCCGATACGGCGATGGCAGACAATACAAACAAAACAACTGGCAATAATATTCTCATGGCAAACGGTTTGAGGGAAGCAATTTAGTTCATTGCCGCCAAAAACAAAGCCCCGGCAAGTGCCGGGGCCTGGTTAAAGTGGGGAACAGGTTTAAATCAACGCATCCTGCAAAGGAGTTGCTTTAAACGAGCTTTTTTTATCGTTGTATTTTTTCGCTGCATCTATAAAATGAACGAACAGCGGCGCCGGGCGCTCTACCGTGCTTTTCAGCTCGGGGTGATACTGTACTCCGATAAAGAACGGGTGCGATGGTATCTCCATGATCTCCACCAGCCCGGTTTCGGGATTGCTGCCGCTGGCGATCATGCCATGAGCTTCGAACTGGTCCTGGTACACATCGTTGAATTCATACCGGTGCCGGTGCCGCTCGCTGATCATTGTTTCGCCGTAAATGCGATGGGCAAGGCTGCCTTCGCGGATTTCGCAGGGATAAGCGCCGAGCCGCATGGTGCCGCCCATCATGTTTATCTTTTTCTGCTCTTCCATCATATTGATCACCGCATTGGAAGTAGACACATCCATTTCGGTGGAATGGGCATCGGACAGTCCCAGAACATTACGTGCAAATTCGATCACGGCCATCTGCATACCGAGGCAGATGCCAAAGAACGGCAGTCCTTTTTCGCGCGCATACTGTACTGCAACGATCTTTCCCTCGATGCCGCGGTGGCCGAACCCCGGCGCCACAAGCAACCCGTCGAGGCCTTCGAGCTTCTCCGCTACATTTTCTTTGGTGATGAATTCGCTGTGCACGTTAACAACCTGCACCTTCACTTCATTCATGGCGCCCGCATGTACGAAGCTTTCAAGAATGGATTTATAGGCATCCTGCAGCTCGATGTATTTGCCGATCAGTCCAACCGTTACTTTACTTCGCGGATATTTCAGCTTATCGAGGAACCCGATCCATTTATCGAGATCCGGTTCTGAATAGTTCGGCAGTTTCATCTTCTGCAGGCAGATCAGGTCCAGCTTCTCGCGGAGCATCAGCAGGGGTACCTCGTAAATGGTAGACGCATCCATCGCTTCTATCACCGCCTCGGGTTTCACATTACAGAACAGGCCTATCTTTCGTTTGATATCGTTATTCAGGGGCTCTTCGGTTCGGCATACGATGATATCGGGATGAACGCCGGTCTCACTGAGCATCTTAACGCTGTGCTGCGTGGGTTTTGTCTTGAGTTCTTTTGCCGCTTTGAGGTACGGGATCAGGGTCAGGTGCACTACCATCACATCTTCTTCCGGCAGCTCCCACTGCAGCTGGCGAACTGCCTCGATAAAGGGCAGGCTCTCGATATCGCCTACAGTACCGCCGATCTCGGTAAGTATGATATCGTAGTCGTTGTTCTCTGCCAGCAACAACATGCGTCTTTTGATCTCATCGGTGATATGCGGCACTACCTGAACGGTCTTGCCAAGAAAATCACCCGCCCGTTCTTTATTGATCACCGTCTGGTAAATCCGCCCGGTCGTCACGTTATTGGCCTGCGAAGTATAAATGCCGAGGAATCTTTCATAATGGCCGAGATCCAGATCGGTTTCCGCGCCATCTTCCGTAACATAACACTCGCCATGCTCGTATGGATTGAGGGTACCGGGGTCTACATTGATATAAGGATCGAATTTCTGGATCGTAACCCGCAGGCCCCGCGCCTGTAACAGTTTGGCAAGCGAAGCGGCGATGATCCCCTTACCCAGGCTACTGGTAACACCTCCTGTAACAAAAATGAATTTGGCCATACAAATATGTATTAATGATCAGTTTTATCGTTCGTCTGCTGTGATCCAAAAAAATAATGGCCCGAAAGCAGTAAAACTGCGGGTGCCGTTGTAAAAAAACTTATGACCTTGGAAAAAAGTGTCAGGAAATTCTCAGAGGTCGTACAAACCTACAGTAAAAAAACTGACCAAAAAAATACCCGCACCAAATCCAACATCTTCTGACAGATTTGTTAATTTGAAGTGTAAATCTTTATATTAAAAAACAACGATATGAAAACCCCTGTCCTGCTCGTGATCGCCGCGCTGCTCGTGGCCGGATTGTTCAGCTACACACTCAAGACCGATAACCGCCAGTTCCTGGATCCTGCCTGCTATACCAGTTGTTACGCACCCGATACGCGGCAACAGATCGGGCTGGATGCTGCCAAACCCGGTTTTGCGGCCCTGCATGCCGTGCCCGACTATTTCAGGCTGGAGAATCCGATGGGCACGATGACCAGTTTCAAAGCCGAAGGCGGGGATGCACAGGGCTACCTGATCAGGAGCAAACGAAAATCCAATAAATGGTTATTGGTGATCCAGGAATGGTGGGGACTGAACGATTATATCAAGAAAGAGTCCGACGCATTTTACCAGGAGCTGGGTGATGTGAACGTGCTGGCGCTGGATATGTACGATGGAAAAGTTGCCACCACAACAGACAGCGCCATGAAATACATGCGCGGCGCTTCGGTGAGCCGGCTTGAAAATATTGTGAAGGGTGCACTCGCTTATGTTGGTCCGGATGCGAGGATCTATTCAGTGGGCTGGTGCTTCGGGGGCGGATGGAGTCTCCAGACCGGGATCATGGCGGGCAAACAGGGAGCAGGTACCGTAATGTATTATGGTCGTCCCGAAACCAACCCCGACCGGTTGAAAATGCTCAATGCCGATGTGATCGGCTTCTTCGGCAACAAGGACCAGGGCATTCCGCCGCAGGCCGTCGACAATTTTGAAAAAGCAATGAAGGAAGCCGGAAAAAATCTAACCGTGTACCGGTATGATGCGGGCCATGGTTTTGCCAATCCCAGCAACCCTGTGTACGACAAGGCAGCCACCGAAGATGCACATGCAAAAGCTATCGCGTTCCTGAAAGCAAGAATGTGAGGCTGGCGCCAGTTAGGCAATTAATAATTAGTAATTAATAATACAAGCCATTGACTTTCCTGGTAGCACAGGGTGCGCAAGGATAAGTTGCTTCCAATTATTAATTATTAATTGCTAATTATTAATTGCCCTCTTACATGTCGTTCACGATCTTCTTGTAACTCGTAACAATTCCTTTGATCAGCGAAGAACTGAATCCCTGGTGTTCCATTTCATTGAGGCCGGCGATGGTGCAGCCTTTGGGGGTAGTTACTTTATCGATCTCCTGCTCAGGGTGGGTATTTTTTTTCAGGAGCAATTCTGCGGCTCCTTTTACGGTCTGCGCCGCGATCAGTGAAGCAGTTGCCGCGCTGAAGCCGATCTCGATTCCTCCCTGGATATTGGCGCGGATATAACGCATTGCATAAGCCGTTCCGCAGGCGCCCAGCACAGTGGCCGCATCCATTAATTTTTCTTCGATGAATACAGATCGTCCTAGCTGATCGAACAGGCTGCTGGCATACTTCACCTGCTCGTCGCTGGCATGCTGCGCGCAGATACAGGTCATGCTTTCCTGGATGGCGATAGCGGTATTCGGCATGGCACGGAATATAGGGAACCCCTCCCCTGCCATTTCTTCAATGTCTTTGATCCAGACTCCTGTTACCACGCTTAGCAGCACATGCCGCTTAGGATCCAGCTGCGGTAAGATGCCGGCCAACACTTCTTTTAACTGGAACGGTTTTACCGCAAGGACGATCCAATCAGAACTCCTGACCGCCGCTGCATTATCGCTGGTTGTAACTACGCCTTTTTCCTGCAACGATTTCAGCAAATCGGGATTGCGGCGCGTAACGGTTACCTGCTGTGCAGGTATGAAACCGCTGTTCACCAGTCCTTCCGCCATGGCGGCGCCGAGGTTGCCGCCGCCGATAATGGCAATTCTGCGATTCATAAAGATTGCTTTGGAGTGAAAATAACAAAAAACAGGGGCCTGCGCTGCCGATCTTATTCGAAGCGAAAAGATTTAGAAATATTTCAATCCGGTAAGATAATGACGTACATAATCGTCCACGCCCTGTTCCAGTGAAGAGAACTCTTTGGTATAACCGGCTTTCCGAAGCTTCTGCATATCTGCCTCGGTGAAGTATTGGTATTTGTCGCGGATATCTTCGGGCATATCGATGTAGACGATATCGGGCAACTGATCCAGGCCGGCGAAAGTAGCTTTCACCAGGTCGTTAAAAGTCCGGGCCTTACCAGTGCCGAGATTGTAGAGCCCGTTTTTTGCAGCGGGCCATTCATCCTTCAGCATCGCATCCATCATCCAGCCGATCACATTTACCACATCTTTCACGTATACGAAATCACGAAGCTGTTCTCCGTCTTTGAAACCTTGCTTATGGCTCCTGAACAATTTTACCGAACCGCTTTTTTTGATCTGGTTGAACGCATGCCAGATCACGCTCGCCATCCGCTCTTTATGATATTCATTGGGACCGTATACATTGAAGAATTTCAGCCCCGCCCAGCAAGGCGGTGAAGCCTGCTGCTGTAAGGCCCATTTATCGAATTCATTTTTGCTGATGCCGTAGGGATTGAGCGGCTGCAGGCTTGCTACCAGGTCGTGATCGTCTTTATAGCCAAGTTCACCATCGCCATAAGTAGCGGCAGAAGAGGCATAGATAAGCGGAGTCTGATGGTCTGTGCAATATTTCCAGATATCTTTCGAATACTGCAGGTTGAGCTCTTCGTGGATGGCATAATTGAATTCCGTGGTATCTGTGCGCGCGCCAAGATGAATGATGATACTGATCGCCGGCTGATGCAGTTGCAGCCAGTCGAACAGGTTGTACCGTTCTACAACATGCGCATACGCTTTCTGCTCCCAGTTGCGACGCTTTTCACCCGGACCGAAATCATCAACAAGAACCAGGTTATCATATCCCTCTTCATTCAGGAACTGCACCATGCAGGAGCCGATAAATCCGGCGGCGCCCGTAACAATGATGTAAGGAGTATCAGCCATGATCAGTTAAGTAGTTTTTCAATAGCAGTATCGTAAGCCTGTTGCCAGGAGCGGACACTGCCCCAATCTTCAAAATTGACGGTCAATTTGCCGCCTGTTACTTTTCCCAATTCAGTTACCGGCACGCCGGCTGCTTTTGCCGCTGTGATCACTGCTGCCGGCTCTTTTGCGGAAACCACGATCCTGCCCTGGGCTTCCCCAAACCAGAATGCATCATTACGCAATGGTGTATCCGACTTCACTTCAAAACCAAGCTGCCGCGGAAATGCGCTTTCAAGCAGCGCGATGGCGAGTCCGCCTTCGCTGATATCGTGCGCGCTGGAGATCTGTTTGTCTTTGATAAGCTTTACAACCAATTGCTGTACGGCCAGTTCCTTTTCGAGGTCGAAATAAGGAGCATTTGAAAATTCAACCCCAAGCAATTTGTGCAGGTATTCCGAAGAGCCGATATCATTCTGCAGTTCTCCCAGTAACAAAATACTATCGCCGGCCTGCTTGAAATCAAGTGTCATGCGGTCGTCGAGACTATCCAGCACCCCTACCATACCGATAGTAGGTGTAGGGTATACAGGTCCATCTGGATTCTGGTTATAGAAACTCACATTCCCCCCGGTAACCGGCGTATTGAAGGCACGGCAGGCATCGCCCATACCGGTCACCGCTTTTACGAACTGGTAGTATACCTCGGGATCATAGGGATTGCCAAAATTCAGACAGTTGGTCACTCCTATCGGCTCGCCGCCGCTGCACACGATATTTCTCGCCGCTTCCGCCACAGCGATCATGCCGCCCGTATACGGATCGGCGAACACATAACGGCTGTTACAGTCTACCGTCATGGCCAGTGCCTTACCGGTTCCCTTGGCAAGAACGACCGAAGCGTCGCTGGGCGCATTGGTGGTGGTGTTTGCAGCGCCTACCATGCTGTCGTATTGCGTATATACCCAGCGCTTCGAGGCAATATTCGGCAGGCTGTTAAGTTTTTGCGCTGCGGATTTCAATTCTTTGATATCAGGAATGGAATCGATATGGAACGACCTGATCTTTTCCAGGTAGGCAGGTTCTTTGTATTCACGGGTATATTGTGGGGCGCCGCCTCCCAGTACCAGTTCATGGGCCGGGATCTCGGCCTCGAGCTGGCCATGCATATAGAATTTCAGGAGACCGTCGTCTGTAACATGACCGATCTCGCTGGCGCTGAGATCCCATTTTTCAAAGACCCTGATCACCGCTTCTTCCTTTCCTTTTTCAACTACCACCAGCATCCGCTCCTGGCTTTCGCTAAGCAGCAGTTCCCAGGCTTTCATATTTTTCTGGCGGGTGGGTACTTTTTCGAGATCGATATGCATGCCTACGCCGCCTTTGGCGCTCATTTCTGCTGTTGAACAGATGATGCCGGCAGCGCCCATGTCCTGCATGCCGATCACGGCGCCGGTATCGATCACTTCAAGACAGGCTTCAAGTAATTTTTTTTCCTGGAAAGGATCGCCAACCTGTACTGCAGGCAATTCTTCCGCGCTTTCGGCGGTGATATCGGCCGAAGCAAATGATGCTCCTCCTATGCCGTCTTTGCCGGTAGCGCTGCCCACAAAGAAAACCGGGTTGCCGGTACCGCTGGCGGTGGCGCTGATCATCCGGTCTGCTTTCATGATGCCTACGCTCATGGCATTCACGAGCGGATTGGTATGGTAACAATCTTCAAAATAAACTTCGCCGCCCACGGTAGGTACGCCGAAACAGTTACCGTAATGGCCGATGCCGTGCACCACACCACTCAGCAGGCGCTGGGTTTTCTGATCGGCGAGATTGCCGAACCTAAGACTGTTGAGTGAGGCGATGGGCCGGGCGCCCATGGTAAAAATATCGCGCTGGATCCCGCCAACCCCGGTGGCTGCACCCTGAAACGGTTCAATAGCGCTCGGGTGATTATGACTTTCTATCTTGAACACCACGCCAAAGCCATTGCCCATGTCCATCAGTCCCGCATTTTCCTCACCAGCGGCCACGAGCATCCGCCCGCCGCTGCGCGGCAGGGTCTTGAGCCATTTGATGGAGTTCTTATAACTACAGTGTTCGCTCCACATGCCGCTGAATGCGCAGAGCTCTGTAAAGTTGGGCACGCGGCCCAGTTTCTGTTTGATGAGATCGAATTCTTCTGCTGTAAGGCGCAATTGCCTGGCGGTGGACGCAGTGATTTCCATGATGCCGCGAAGGTAGGAAAACGGAGTTGAAGTCTGGAGTTTGGAGTCTGGAGTCTGGAGTAGTTGTGAATAGTGAATGGTCAATGGTCAACAGGCATAAGTAAGGATCAGACCCCCGTGACCTATCGCCCCCAATCCAAAGTCAACTCCAGACTCCAAACTCCAGACTCCAGACTCCAGACTGTCTCAGGCTTTCACCAGTCTCCCGCTTCCTGAAATATGTTTTTTTATATCGGATGCCGCGCCGCGGTAGGATACATTGCCGCTGCCGCTGATGCTGGCGTCTATGCTTCTGTTGACATTGAGTTTAACATCTCCGCTGCCGCTGATATGGGCGGAGGCATCGTCCGCTACCAGCTCACTGCAGTCGGCATTACCGCTGCCGCTGATCCTGGCTTTTACCGATTGCGTTGCGCCGCTGAGCCGGATACCGCCGCTGCCGGAAATACTTACATCGGCGGAGCCCACCCGGTCGAAATTCATTTTGATATTGCCCGAGCCGGATACATGAAAATAGCTGTCGCCATCGAAACGGAATTTTCCCTGGCCGATAATATCGCCACTGCCCGATACGGCAACCCCGGCAAGGCGTGTCATGGATACATAAACCGTGATCCTGTTCCTCGAACGCAGGTTCACCCGCTTGGTGGTGCGGATCACGAGTTTGTCGCCTTCCACTTTTGTTTCAATATAAGGAAGCAGGTTCTCATCGCCCTCCACCTGGATCGAATTGCTTTCGCCGTAAGCGATCATCACGTCCCAGGCGCCGGACGAAGAAACAGCCGAGTAGCCGGAAACCGGGCGGGTTTCTTTCGTCATTTTGCCGTTCCCTTCTATTTTTTCCCAGGGCCATTGCGCGGCAGCCTGCAGTGAAACAATCAGTGCAAGTAATGATAGTATCCTTTTCATAAAGTTTGGGTTTGGAGTGTAGAGGTATAACGGACGCCAGACTAATAAGTTACATCTTACGGCATGCTTTGAAATATTTTATTTAAAAATATAAATAAATTCTATGTGTTTGTTTTGCACAGTTTTCGTCCATTTTTTAACAATAGGAATAACAAATCTTGTGTTTTTGATGTTTTTACCCGTATTTTGAGGCGTCTAAAACAAAACCACTATGTCTTTACGATTTAATGCGATCGGCAATATTACCAACGAGACCGGCGCTCCGACCCCTTCCGGCGCCAAGGTTACGGGCATTTTCAACGAAAATGTATTCACACTCCGTACGGCCCGCGAATACCTGAGCGATGAGGCCTACAAGAGTTTATCTACCAGTATCAAGGGCGGCAAACGGGTAGACCGGATCGTTGCCAGCCAGATCGCCAACGGCATCCGTGCCTGGGCGGAAAGCAAAGGGGTGACCCATTTCACGCACTGGTTCCAGCCGCTCACCGGCACTACGGCAGAAAAACATGATTCTTTCTTTACCCTTAAAAGTGATGGCACTTCCATTGAAGAATTCGACGGCGCCGCACTGATACAGCAGGAGCCCGATGCTTCTTCTTTCCCCAGCGGTGGTCTTCGCGCTACATTCGAGGCCCGCGGTTATACCGCCTGGGATCCCTCTTCTCCCGCTTTCATTATCGAGATCGGCAAAGGCAAAACACTTTGCATACCTACCATATTCGTTTCCTATACAGGCGAATCGCTCGACTACAAAGCGCCGCTGATGAAGGCACTGGAAGCACTGAACAGATCGGCAGTGGATGTCTGCAATTATTTCGATAAGAATGTGACCAAAGTAACCGCCACCCTCGGCTGGGAGCAGGAATATTTCGTGATCGACGAGGCCCTGGTGAATGCCCGTCCTGACCTGGTGCAATGCGGCCGCACGGTATTCGGCGCCGCGCCTGCCAAAGGCCAGCAGCTGGAAGATCACTATTTCGGCTCCATTCCCGAGCGCGTATATGCGTTTATGCGCGATTACGAACAGGAGGCATACAAACTCGGTATCCCTTTGCGCACGCGTCACAATGAAGTGGCCCCGGCACAGTTCGAGTGCGCGCCGATCTTCGAAGAAGTGAACCTGGCGGTAGACCACAATACTTTGCTGATGGATGTTATGAGCCGTGTGGCCAAACGCCATCACCTGGTTGTACTGCTCCACGAAAAGCCATTTGCAGGCATCAACGGCAGCGGCAAACACAATAACTGGAGCATGGCCACCGATACCGGTGTGAACCTGCTGGCGCCTGGTAAAACGCCGAAGACGAACCTCATGTTCCTTACTTTTTTCGTGAATACCATCAAAGCGGTTCACGATCATGCAGACATACTTCGCGCGGCTATTGCTTCTGCGCCTAACGATCACCGCCTGGGTGCGAACGAAGCGCCGCCTGCGATCATTTCTGTTTTCGTAGGTCAGTACCTGTCCAAAGTACTGGCGGATGTGGAGAGCAGGGTCAATACCAAGTTCGACGAGCAGGATGAGGCCATCCTCAAACTGGATCTCCATCGCAGCATTCCGGAACTGATGCTTGACAATACAGACCGCAACCGTACATCGCCGTTCGCATTCACCGGCAATAAATTCGAGTTCCGTGCGGTAGGCTCTTCTGCCAACTGTGCGATCTCGATGACGGTATTGAATACGATCATGGCCGATACCCTCAAGAAATTCAAAGCTGATGTGGACGGACTGATCGAGAAAGGCGACAAAAAAGAGATCGCCATCATGCAGGTGATCCAGAAGTACATTGTTGAAGGCAAGAAAGTACTGTTCGAAGGCGATGGCTACAGCGATGAATGGCACCATGAAGCCGAGCGCCGCGGCCTGCCGAATCTGAAGACCACACCGATAGCACTCGATGCGATGGTTTCGGACAAGGCGAAGAAACTGTTCGAAAGCAACGGCGTTTATTCTCATTCGGAGCTCGAAGCCCGTCATGAGATAGAACTGGAGAAATACATTAAGAAAGTGCAGATCGAAGCCCGTATCATGGGCGATTTGGCCATCAACCATATCCTTCCCGCAGCTGTTAAATACCAGAACGAACTGCTTGCAAACGTGAATGGACTCAAAGCGGCCGGTTTGCCCGAATCAGCTTTCAAAAGCCAGCTGGGCATCCTGAAAGAAGTGAGCGAACATATCCAGGTGGTGCACGACAAGGTAAAAGAAATGGTGGAAGCCCGTAAAGTGGCGAACAATATAGACAATACCCGCACCAAGGCCATCGCCTATGAGAGCCAGGTAAAAGCCAAGTTCTTCGATGATATCCGGTACCATGTCGACAAACTCGAGCACCTGGTAGACGATGAACTCTGGACACTGCCCAAATACCGCGAGATGCTGTTCCTCCGTTAATTACTTTTTGACTTGAGCAATCATAGCCCTGCTTTATTCTTAGAGCGGGGCATTTTTTTGAACAGACGAGCAAGGAACAGAGAAACAAGGAACAGAAGAAGGGAATTAATAATTTTTCCTATGTACAAAATCCTGCCGCTCATTAACAATTCCTTAATCCTTCGTCTGTTCCTTGTTCCTTGCTCATCTGTTCCCCGCGGACTGCCGACTGGCACCGCGCATCCACCGAAAAAATAATCGGATCCGGGGAAATTGCTTAATTTACTTGACCTTAATTAAAACGTACAAATATGAAAAAAGTAATTGCATTATTCTCAATCGCGGTGTGCTTCGCTGCAACTTCAGCTATGGCACAAGGTGGCGGTGGCGGTCAGCAAATGACTCCTGAGCAGCGTATTGCTGCTATGAAAGAAAGGCTGAAACCATTGGGTCTGACTGATGTTCAGAACGATTCGGTTGTTGCCATCTACATGGACAGGTCTATGATGGCCGGCATGAACTTCAGGGACATGAGCCCGGAAGATCGCGCAGCCAAGATGAAAGAAGTGAGCGATGCAAGGAAAGCAAGAATGCTGAAAGCAGGTCTTTCGGCTGATGCGGCCGGTAAAGTGGTTGAACTGATGTCGCAGCGCCCTGGTGGCGGCGGTGGCGGTGGTGGTCGCCAGTAATAATTCCGATCTAACTCATAAAGCCCCGCACCATGCGGGGCTTTTGTTTGTCAACGCCATTGCCCGGAATAAAAATCGTAATTTACTATTTCAAACCACCTGTATGAAAAACATCATTGCCCTGCTGGTACTGGCCTGCTGCAGTTCCGCCGCCATCGCACAAACGAATGTTAATCTTCCCGCCAACAACGACGAACTGCTGGCACGCGCCATCCGAATCTATAAAGCGCCACTCGTTGAAAAAGCAAAGATCACCGAAGCACAGGCCGACAAAGTAGTGGCTATCATTGCGGAGATCCAGATCAAGATGCGCGATATCAGCGCCGACCAATCGGTAACCGGCGATGACCGGATGAACAAACTTCAGGCTTTACGCGCTGAACGCGATAAAAAATTCAAAGCCATTCCGCTCACCGATGAGGAGATGAAAAACGTATCGGCCGCCATCGATGAGATCAGGAAGAACATGCAGGCAGCGAAGCCGGCCAATAATTAGGTTACCGGACACTCGGTTCTTTGCCCATCGCCAGCGCGGGTTCTATTTCATTTTGAAGCTTTCCAGGAATTTGGTGGTAAAATTCCCTTTGCGGAAATCTTCGTTCTGCATTAGCTGAAGATGGAACGGGATCGTTGTCTTCACCCCCTCGATCACATACTCACTTAAAGCCCGGTACATGGTATCGATGGCTTCTTCGCGGGTTTGTGCGATGGTGATCAGTTTGCCGATCATTGAATCGTAATATGGAGGGATCACATAGCCCGCGTATACATGACTGTCTACCCGCACGCCATGTCCGCCCGGCGTATGCAGCGTGGTGATCCTGCCGGGTGAGGGCCGGAAATCGTTATAAGGGTCTTCTGCATTGATCCGGCATTCGATCGCATGCATCTGGGGCTCGTAGTTACGGCCCGAAATAGTTTCGCCCCGGGCGATCTTGATCTGTTCCTTGATCAGGTCGAAATTGATCACTTCTTCGGTTACGCAATGTTCTACCTGGATCCGGGTATTCATCTCCATGAAATAGAAATTGCGGTGCTTATCCACCAGGAACTCGATCGTGCCCACACTTTCGTAATTGATAGCGGAAGCGGCTTTGATGGCAGCTTCTCCCATTTTCTTGCGCAGTTCGGGGGTCATGAAAGGAGAAGGCGATTCCTCTACCAGTTTCTGGTGGCGGCGCTGGATGGAACAGTCGCGCTCACTCATATGGCAAACGGTGCCGTACTGGTCGCCCGCCACCTGGATCTCGATATGACGCGGCTCTTCCACAAATTTTTCCATATACACCCCGTCGTTCTTGAACGATGCCGCGGCTTCCATTTTCGCCGTGGTGTAGGCTTTTTCCATTTCAGATTCTTCCCAAACCACACGCATGCCTTTTCCGCCGCCACCTGCTGTTGCTTTCAGGATAACGGGGTAGCCTACGTCCTTAGCAAGCGATTTTGCCTGGTCCACGCTTTCCAGCAATCCCTCGCCCCCGGGCACTACAGGCACGCCTGCCTTGATCATGGTTTCTTTGGCGGTGATCTTATCGCCCATCTTATTGATCATTTCAGGCGTTGGTCCGATGAATTTGATGCCGTGATCGGCACAGATCTGCGAGAATTTAGAATTTTCAGCAAGGAACCCATAACCCGGGTGCACCGCATCGGCATTGGTGATCTCTGCAGCGGCCATGATATGCGGAATATTGAGATAAGAATCCGCGCCTGCAGGTTTACCGATACAAACTGCTTCGTCGGCGAATTTTACATGCAGGCTGTCTTTATCGGCAGTTGAATAAACGGCAACCGTTTTAATACCCATTTCGCGGCAGGTCCTTATCACCCGTAAGGCGATCTCCCCGCGGTTAGCGATCAATATTTTTTTGAACATCGGATCCATTTGAAAATTTGAAAATGTACAGAATTGAGAACCTGAAAACCTGGATGCGCCGGAGCCATTCAGATTTTCAACTCCCGGATTTTCGAATTGCCTATGGTTCTACAAGGAACAATGGCTGGTCATATTCCACCGGGCTGGCATCTTCTACCAGCACTTTCACGATGGTGCCTTTTATTTCGCTTTCGATCTCGTTGAAGAGCTTCATCGCTTCGATGATGCATACGACTTTTCCCGGGGTGATCTCGGTGCCTACATCGGCCAGTATCGGTTTGTCGGGAGAAGGACGGCGGTAGAAAGTGCCGATCATCGGACTTTTAATGGTAAGCAGGTTGTCGTTTTTGGTCGGGGCGGCGGGTTTGGCCGGAGCGGCGGCTGGAGCTGCCGGGGCCTGCTGCGGGGCGGCGGTGTAAACCTGGGGCGCCGGGGCGGCAACGGTAACAGCGGGTTCCTCTTTCTGTTTGATGGTCACCTTGCCATCTTTGTCCTCAATGCTGATCTCGCCGATATTACTTTTATTAATGATTTTGATCAATTCGTGAATTTGCTTCAAGTCCATAAATGGCAGTTTTTAGGGTAAAAACAGGGGATTTTTGGTCAAATTGGGGGGCAAAATAGCCTTTTTTTGATAAAATGCGGGATTTTGTTTGTTTCGAAAAAAAGCTATTAACAGCCGGTCCGGCAGGCAAAAACGGCAAAAGCAGCCGGGGCTGCTTTTGAAAAAAATTGACCGATCGGGCTGCGATATGAAAAATCCGCAAGGATCGGGGGGCTTTCGTGTTTATTCCTTTACCCTTTCCACATAATCGCCGGATTTGGTATTCACCCGGATCAGCTCTCCATCTTCCACGAAAAGCGGTACCATCACAGTGGCGCCGGTTTCTACGGTAGCGGCTTTCAGGGCACGGGTAGCGGTATCGCCGCGCAGTCCGGGCTCGCAGTAAGTGATCTTTACAACGATCTTCTCAGGCAGCTCGGCGCCGATCGGCTGTTCGGTTTCGGTATTGATAAATACGAATACCTCGGAACCGTCTTTCAGGAACTGCGGGGCATCGATCATTTCCTCTCCCAATGCGATCTGCTCGAAGGTCTCATTGTTCATCAGGTTATAACCGCTGTCGTCTTTATAGAGGAACTGGAAAGCTTTTTTCTCCACGCGCACCGGGAAAATGTTCTCGCCGCTGTTCCAGGTCTTTTCGATAGAACGCTTATTGTCTACGCCCTTGAGCTTGGCCCATACTTTGGCAGCGGCCCTTGCTGTTTTGTTCTCACCGAACTCCACTACAGAATATAAACTGCCGTCCAGTTTGAGGATCATACCGCGGCTGATGTCTGATGTTGTTGCCATTATCTTGTTTTTTAGAATGTCTTTCTGAACAGGCGCAAAAGTAGGGATTGACCGCGATATACCGCCAAACCGGGCTTTTTAGGCAAAATGCGGCAGGCCGGCGTGCCTATTGATTTTCAGCTGAAAACACGGGGCCGGACGATCCTACGTTAAAAATTTTAACGGTAACAGGCTGCACGTTTTAATTACCCGGTATCTAAGTTCCAGTCAATCGATCTATATGAAAAAATTTCTACTCTTCGTTTTTACAGTTTGCTTACTGATGTCAGCGGATACGCTGCTCGCCAATACTGTAATTGTAAAAGGATACGTGAAAGACTCAGCCAATCATGCTGTGGCCAACAAAACCGTCCTTATCTACAACAACGACAGTCTTCACCAGGGTTGCCTGATCGCTCATTCTGTCGTTACCAATCCCAATGGTTATTTTACAGACACGCTGAGCTGTAATGCGGATATCAAAAAATTATTGATCGTAATAGAGAACTGCAACGGGCAGCACATCACCCGCGATCCTGCAGTTTCTTCAACCAATATTGTTGAAGTGAGTTTCGTGATCTGCTCCGCTACGCCTTCAACGCCGCCTTCCTGTAAAGCGGTATGGCAGTCTACACTTACTACTGCCGGTGTTAAATTCACCAGCAATCTTTCACAGGCGCCCGCAGGCGACAGCATCATCAGCCGTCATTGGGTGTTCGGCGACAGTACCGAGCTCAATGGCAACCAGACAGATCCTACGCATGCATACAGTAAGGCCGGCGATTACAATGTTTGTCTTACCATCAAAACAAAAAATGGCTGTGAGAACAGGTATTGCGGCACGGTAGAATACAGGCCTGCCAATACTCAATGCTTCGCTTATGTGCATGCCAATGTGGAGCGCAGCAGCATCCTGAAATTCAGGTTCACCAGCAATACTGCCAGCACTACCGCCGGCGACAGCATCATCGGTCGCACCTGGAAATTCGGAGACGGCACTACACTGGGCGGTAATGAAGTGAACCCGATCAAAGAATACAAAGACACCGGCGTTTATAATGTATGTGTTATCGTAAAAACAGCAAGAGGCTGTGAAGCTTCGCATTGCTTCACCGTTGTTGCAAGGGATACCGCCGTGCATTCAACCAGCTGTAAAGCTTATTTCACCACACAGGTTAAGGATTCGGTGGTTTACTTTAACAGCGAAGGATCCAAAGCAGGCGATGGCGACAGCATCATCAGCCGCACATGGTACTATACCGATGCCACTGTGGGTACGCTCACACTCGGCGGTAATGTGGTGGATACTTTCATCAAATACACAAAACCCGGCAGCTACAATGTTTACCTGGTGATCAAAACCAAAAACGGTTGTGAAAGCAAATTCTCCGGAACAGTTGTGATACCCCAGCCGCCGGTAGTATGCAGGCTGCAGACAGTATTTACCGCAGAAAAGATCAGCGCCCTTAAATTCCGGTTCAACAGCAGCCAGAGCAGTGCTTCAGGCGATTCCATCGTAAAACGTATCTGGAAATTCGGAGACAACACCGGCCTGGAAGGCAATGAGATCAGCCCGCTGAAAGAATACAAGGATACCGGTGTGTACAATGTATGCCTCACTATCAAATCGAAGAGCGGCTGTGAAAAGCAGTACTGCATGACCCTGGTTGTCCGCGACAGCGTGCCCAGGCCAACCAATTGCAAGGCCTGCTTCACAGTAAGCTATAAAGACTCTACCGTTTATTTCAACAGCTCATGTTCTGCAGCGCCGGACGGAGACAGCATTATCAGCCGCACCTGGTACTATGTAGACAGCACACTGAACGCACCGCTGGTACTTACAGGCAATGTAGTGGATACTTTTATCCGATACACCAAACCCGGTACTTATACCGTGTACCTGGCCATCAAGACCAAGAAAGGATGCGAAAGCAAATCTGCCGGCACCGTGGTGATCCCGCCCAGGCCGGTATCCACTGCCTGCAAAGCATTTTTCGAAGCGGGTGTACAACAGTTCACTGCCAAGTTCAACAGTGCAGCTTCGAAAGCGGGAGATGTCGACAGCATCATCAGCCGTACCTGGATCTTCGGCGACAGCTCACAACCACTGAGCAACAATGTAGACCCTAGCCATACCTACCAGAAACCAGGCACCTATGATGTGTACCTCTACATAAAAACCAAAGGCGGCTGCGAAAGCAAGTATACCCTGAAAGTGGTGATCACTGCACCGACAACAGCATGCAATGCCATGGCCCAGTTCGCAGTTACCAGGATCAGCGCCAAGAAAGTACAGTTCAACAGCATCCAGAGCACTGCCCAGCACGGCGACAGCATTATCCAGCGCAGATGGAAATTCGGTGATGGCACTGCTGCCGATGGCAATGAGATCAGTCCGGTAAAAGAATATGCACAGCCCGGAGTTTACAATGCATGTCTCCAGATCAAAACCGCCAATGGTTGCGAGAACCAGATCTGCAAGCAGGTAAATCTCCAGGATACATCGGGTCTGCAGTCTTCGGTTGACTTCGTGAAGATCATTTCGATCAATCCGAATCCGGTAGTAACAAGAATGCTGGCAACGATCTGGAGCCGCAATACCGATACAGAAGTAGAGATCTCGATCTACGACATCTACGGCACCAACAAGATGACTATCAAAAAGAAACTTGGTCAGGGAAATAATATCATTGAGATCTCGGTAGCTAACCTCTACCATGGTCCGTACTTCCTGCGGGTAAGTTCGAAGAACGGTCACGATTCAAAAGCATTCTACAAACTCTAGTTTAGCAGGCATAGCAATAGACAGCGTAACACAAAGCGAAAGCAGCGTGTTGCGCTTTTTTTATTTCTGATTTCTGATTTCTAATTGAGTTTATTATCACGCCTGATTAAAACCCATATACGATCTCAAATCAGAAATCGGAAATTAGAAATTTGAAATTGGAAACTTGAAACCTTCCCGATAATGTATATTTTGTGGGAATGAAAAGACCGGTTCTCATAGTCGCTGCTCTGGCACTCGTACTGCTGGTGTATGCGCATGAGTTCTGGCTGCAGCCGCAGAAATTTTATTTTACCGTCCGCGAGATCGCAAATATCCGGTTCCAGGTGGGTGAGCATTTCAGCGGCGAAAACTGGGGCGGTGGACCTGATAAAGTACAGCAGCTGATCCATTATGCCCCTTCGGGTGTGCAGACCGATCTTGCGCTGCTGATCAAGAACCAGGGCGATTCCGTTCAGCTGCCTTTGCGCGAAGAGGGCACGCATATGCTCGTTTTCAACAGCACCAGCTCCTTTATCAGGCTGGAAGCGGATAAATTCAACCAGTATCTGGCCGAAGAAGGTCTACAGGAAGCGCTACAGTATCGCCGGCAGCACCATGAGCTCCAGGTGCCGGGCCGCGAATATTATCAACGCAGCGTAAAGACCATTTTCCAGGCAGGCAGTAAAATAACCGATAGCTGTATTGTGCCAAGCATCCTGCCGCTAGATGTTATACCCGAAGAAAATCCTTATATGGTACCTATCGGCAGCAATCGCGATAAAGTGAAGGTCAGGTTCCAGGTGTTGTTCTATGGTCAGCCCCTGTACAATGCGCTGGTCAAATGTTCTTATTACCGGGGTACGACCAGAACCGAAGACACGGGGCGGACCAATCGAAGGGGGTTGATCAGCTTCGACCGGCATCCGGGTCCCAACCTGCTCAGCTGTGTGCATATGGAAAGAAATCTGACGGATACGGTTGCCGACTGGCAGAGCTATTGGGGCAGCCTGAGCTTCGATTATTCCCAGTTTTTCCCCGGCAGGCCTGGTCGCTGAATGAAAAATGCGTAAACCCAGGGCTGCCGACCCGCAAACTCATTTCTTTCGCCTATTTTTGCCGCAAATTCAACAACCGAAACATCGCTATGGCAGTTTTAGTGAATAAGCAGTCGAAGATCATTGTTCAGGGCTTCACCGGTACAGAAGGCAGTTTCCACGCAACCCAGATGATCGAATACGGCACCCAGGTAGTGGGTGGCGTTACTCCCAATAAAGGCGGCACCACACATCTTGACAGACCTGTTTTCAATACGGTAGCCGATGCAGTGAAAAGCACCGGCGCCGATGTGAGCATTATTTTCGTTCCACCTGCGTTTGCTGCTGATGCGATCATGGAAGCGACAGATGCCGGAATCCGTTTGGTCGTTTGTATCACCGAAGGCATTCCGGTGCAGGATATGGTTCGCGTAAAAAATTATATGCTGGGCAAGAATACGCGTTTGATCGGACCGAACTGTCCGGGTGTGATCACCGCAGGTGAAGCCAAAGTGGGTATCATGCCGGGATTTATTTTTAAAGCAGGACGTATCGGTATCGTTTCAAAAAGCGGTACGCTTACCTATGAAGCGGCAGACCAGGTGGTGAAAGCGGGCCTCGGTATCAGCACAGCCATCGGTATCGGCGGCGATCCGATCATTGGCACACCAACCATGGAAGCTGTACAGTTGCTGATGGCTGATCCGGAAACGGACGGCATTATCATGATCGGCGAGATCGGCGGCAGTATGGAAGCCGATGCGGCACGCTGGATCAAAGACAATAAGACCAAACCGGTGGTTGGATTCATCGCCGGGCAAACCGCCCCTCCCGGACGCCGTATGGGTCATGCCGGTGCGATCATCGGCGGTGCGGATGATACCGCCGCGGCTAAAATGAAGATCATGAGCGAATGTGGGATTGCGGTGGTGGCCAGTCCGGCCGATATCGGCAAGACGATGGCAGAAGTGCTGAAAAAATAATTCGAATTCCTATAATAAGATCGCGTCCCGGTTGATTACAACCGGGATTTTTTTTGGAAATGTTGCAGAGGTCGTCGATAATGGTACAATTGAATTTAACCGCGAAGACGCTAAGGCGCGAAGCAACGCAGAACTCGCGCGACATGGCGTCCTGGCGCCTTTGCAGTTGACCTGCCTCCCTATTCAGCCCGTACCCTTATTCGGCCGGAACTAAGATTTTGTTAACAGATGGCCTATTTTGTGTAATCAAACCGGCGGCTGCATCCGTTGAGTTGAAACTTATCCATATGAAATTGACCGGTGACTGTTTAAAGATCGTTGTGTGTTTTGTAGCTGTATGCTGTTGCAGGCTGTCCTATTCTCAAGGAACGGATACGGCATTTCACAAAGAATGGGCCGCCATCGATTCGCTGATCGTAAAGGCCGATCTTACCAAAACTGCGCTTGTAAAAATAAATGAGCTGCAGCTGAAAGCGAAGCAAAAACATCTGAACGACCAGGTGCTGAAAGCATTGTTATACCGGCTGGCACTTGAAAATCGTATTACAACCGATGATCCTGCGCACAGCATTAAACTTGTGCAGGCAGAGCTCGATGGCAGCAGTGATATCATCCAGAAAGCAGTGCTGCATGCAATAATTGCCAATGAATACCTGCGCTATTTTCAGGACCATCGCTGGAACTTATATGGACGGACTGCTACCAGCGGATTTGTAAAAACGGATATCACAACATGGGGAGTGGCAGATTTCACAGCAGCCATAAGCTCTAACTTTCTGCAGGCGCTCAAGCCTGCGGCGCAGCTGAAACAGAAAAAAAATGCCGAGTACGCGGCGATACTGATCTCAGGAAATCATCCCGAATTAAGGCCCACGCTGTTCGACCTGCTGGCGCATGAGGCTTTGGACTATTTCAAATCCGCCACATCGTTGAACGCAGAGAGTGTTGTAATGCCAGTGCTGACCGATACAGGCATTTTTCAGCCGGCCGATGTTTTTATCGCGCACAAATTCGATCGTGCTGACAGCACTGATCCGCGCTGGCTGGCGCTGACGATCTACCAGCAACTGCTTTCCTTCCGCCGGAATGAAGGTAACCGAGCGGCGATGCTTGATCTCGATCTCGACAGGTTAGACTGGGCGCATAATAATGCCGCATTTCCAGACAAGGACATTCTTTATCAGCACGCGCTTCACCGGATCATCCGCGGCTATCCGACGGAGCCTGGAACTGCCATGGCATATTATCAATTGGCACAGCTGGAAGTTGACAAAGCGGCAAAATATAAGCCCTTTACAGATACAGCTTATCGTTACAATTATCTGAATGCACTGGCGATTATCCGGGAAGCTCTGTCTAAGTTCCCTGTAAGCATTTCCGGCGCAGCGGAGTTAAAAAACCTGGAAACGACCATTCGTACCAAAGAATTGAGAACGGAACTCGAAAAAGTGAATATCCCGCATAAGCCGATACTGGCAAGTGTTTCTTACCGGAATGCGGATACACTGTTTACCCGGGTGCTGCGGGTACTGCCGGGCGATAGTTTGCTCACTAAATACATTAATTACAATAAAACCTGGGAGGATATCGCCAAACGCAGGCCGCTGTATTCATCTATGCAGTTGCTGCCAGGCAGCGCAGATCACCAAACGCATACTGCAGAGTTTAAGATCGATGGATTAGCGCCAGGGTATTATGCATTGTTCTGCAGTACCGGTAAAGACTTTATCGATTCGACCGATAAGCTGTCGCTGCAATACTTTTATGTGTCCGCCCTTAGTTATGTGCAGACAGGGAAAGATCTTTTTGTGCTAAACCGTGAGACGGGGCAACCCCTAGAAGGCGCTGAAGTATTATATCTGAAACAAACCCGGGGTCTTACGGGGCAATACAGCCCAGTGTTGATCAGCACGCAGAAAACAGACCGGAACGGTCATGCACGCTACAATACCGCTGATGGTAACTGGCAATATACCGTGAGGATACCGGGAGATACTTTGCATGTTGATGATGGCGACTATGTTTACAACAATCCCGGCCGCGAGAAAGAGCCGGATGATGTTTTTGAACGACGCAATACCCGGATTTTCTTTTTCCTGGATAGATCGATTTATCGGCCCGGACAGATCGTGTACTACAAAGGTATCGCCGTTACGAGGGATCAGTTGACCGGACTTAGCAAAACAGTGCGATCGAAACAAAGCGGCTGGATCTACCTCAAAGATGTCAATTCAAAACCCATCGATTCTGCGCGTTTTGAACTGAACGAATACGGTTCTTTCAGCGGAAAATTTCAGTTGCCGCAGAATACGCTCACCGGCAATTTTACGCTGGAAACAAAAGGACCTGATAATTCTGGCTATTATTTTTCAGTGGAAGAGTACAAGCGGCCCAACTTCAGCGTTTTACTGCAGAAGCCAAAAGGAAGTTACAGGTTGAATGATACGATCGTAGTGACTGGGAATGCAAAAGCCTATTCAGGCAACCCGGTGGATCATGCGAAACTGGTGTATGAGGTAACAAGGAATACCCGGTACACGGATCCCTGGTTCTATCGCAGCATCCGGCCGGTACGGGAGGGCAAGGCGATCGCACACGGTGAACTGGTTACTGATGAACAGGGGAATTTCCAGATCCGGTTCAAAGCTATTGCAGACGATATCTTAGACAGTACCGGAAATCCTTTGTTCGATTTCACCATTAAAACCGATATCACAGATATCGCTGGCGAGACGCGTAGCGCGAGTACAAGAGTGACGACCGGATTTCAGGCGCTGGTGCTGACTGTTGCAGCAGATGCGGTGACAGAAAAAGACAGCGCCCAGAAAATAAAGATCGTAACCACAAACCTGAGCGATGAAAAAGAAGCGGCTACGGTACGTGTTACGATCGAACAATTACAGACTCCATCTCGGCAGATCCGCGGGCGGGAATTATCGAAGCCCGATCAGTTCATCCTGAGTGAGGAAGAATTCCACAAATATTTTCCGGAAGATGAATATGCGTATGAATCTGATTTTACAACATGGAAACCGATGAGGCAGGTATTGCAGCGCAGTATCAACACCGGCCGGACGAACGAATTGAAGCTCCAACCAGGCACTCTTGCCGCAGGCAGTTATCGCATCACCGCTGAAACGATCGACAAATATGGCCGCACAGTTAAGCAAACAACCTACACCAATGTGTTCGACCGGAAGAATGGTCTGTTGCCCTATCCCGCTGCTATGATGGTCACAAGTACAAGCGAGACTGCAGCGCCCGGACAAACTGTTTCTTTCTTAACCAGTTCAGCGGTAAGTAAAGCTTTTGTGATCCGCGAAACACAGACAGCGGACTCAGAGCAGGGCCATATTTCATTTGAGCAAAGAGTGGCCGGTGTGGATACGATCAATTACACCGTATCTGAAGCCAACCGGGGCGGGGTGCAGA
>JAFBAN010000046.1 GCA_019247775.1 Chitinophagaceae bacterium
GCACTTTGGGGATCCGGGTAGAACCTCCCACCAGTATCACTTCGTCGATCTGTGAAGTTGAGTAACCCGCGTCTTTCAATGCGGCTTCGCATGGCTTCAGACAGCGCGCAAATAATTTATCGGCCAGCTGCTCAAATTTGGCGCGGCTCAGTTTCACCACCAGGTGTTTGGGAACCCCATCCACCGCGGTGATATAAGGAAGATTGATCTCCGTTTCCGCAGAAGAACTCAGTTCGATCTTCGCCTTTTCAGCCGCTTCTTTCAAACGCTGTAACGCCATCGGATCCTTACGCAGATCGATCGCTTCCTGCGATTTGAATTCATCTGCCAGCCAGTCCATGATCACTTTGTCGAAGTCATCCCCGCCCAGGTGTGTATCGCCATTGGTGGATTTAACTTCGAATACGCCATCGCCCAGTTCCAAAATGGAAATATCGAAAGTACCGCCGCCCAGGTCAAATACGGCGATCTTCTGGTCTGCATGTTTCTTGTCGAGACCATATGCCAGTGCTGCGGCAGTAGGCTCGTTCACGATACGGCGTACGTTCAAACCGGCGATCTCGCCTGCTTCCTTGGTTGCCTGGCGCTGCGCATCGTTGAAATAAGCCGGAACGGTGATCACCGCTTCGCTCACTTCCTGGCCCAGATAATCCTCGGCCGTTTTCTTCATTTTCTGCAGGATCATCGCTGAGATCTCCTGCGGCGTATACAGCCTGTCTTCGATGGCTACACGAACGGTATTATTGTCACCTTTGGCCACCTTATAACTCCAGTGGCTGATCTCTTCAGTCACTTCGTCGTACCTGCGGCCCATAAAGCGTTTTACACTGCTGATGGTATTCTGGGGGTTGGTGATCGCCTGCCTTTTTGCAGGGTCGCCCACTTTACGCTCCCCGTTCTTGAGGAATGCCACTACCGAAGGGGTTGTTCTGCGCCCCTCGTCATTGGCTATCACTACCGGCTCGTTACCCTCCATAACGGCCACACAACTGTTTGTTGTTCCAAGGTCAATGCCTATTATTTTGCCCATAACTATTGAATTTCAGATGAGTAATCCCTTAACACAGTCAATCCTTATGCCATTGTCAGGAAAATGTAAAATTGTCATACCAGGCATACAGCGTCATACATTACGGCAGAATAATATATGATTCAAGCCATTTTAATGACAAATTGTGCAAAACCTAAAGCCGGAAATCGGTATCTTCATCGGCAATTACAAGGCGGATCCCGCCCCGCTGGAAATCCAACCCTGGGTAAACCTATTGTTTATCTAACCCCCGGATAATCTTTGGTGTGCGTAGAAGTGTAACCCTGTGTCTGCTGATCCCGATCTTTACCAGCCTGACCGTCACGGCCCTGTGTCAGTCTGCCGCCATACGCGGCAAGGTCATCAATAATTTCACCAAGGAAACCGTTCCCTTTGCCAGCGTTTACTGGAAAAAAGCTGGCTTCGGCGGCGTCAGCGACAGCACCGGCAGTTTTATGCTCCGCTACAGCCCGCATGCTATTGACACATTGGTGGTCAGTTATGTCGGCTTCGCCGATGTAATGCGGAGGATCACCCGTACAAAGGATACCGGGCAGGTGGTGATGCTGCTGGACCAGTTAAAGCAGGCCATGGAGGTATCCGTCAAATCGAAATTCAACAAAGGACTTCGCTGGTGGAAAGCGATCGTTGCCAACAAGTATCGCAATGACCCTTACCAGTATGAAACTTATTCTTATGAGCTCTACAATAAAATCGAGATCGATATCAACAATATCAAACGCGATTACTTCAAGGACAAAAAACTTTTTAAGCCGTTTGAATTTATCCTGGACAATATCGACAGCGTTTCCGAGAGTACGCCTTTTTTGCCGGTGTATCTTACGGAATCATTGTCTGACTACTACTATTCCAACAATCCCGCCAAAGCCCGAGAGGAGATCAAAGGCGCTAAAGTGCGGGGCGTAAAAAATGAAAGCATCCTGCAGTTCATCGGCGGCATGAGCCAGCGGGTGAATATGTACCGCGATTACATCAATATTTTCGGGAAGGAATTCGTGAGTCCGCTGAGCACCGTAGGAGACAAGTTTTACAACTACCGCGGGGCCGATACCCAGTTTATCGGGGGCGAGCGGTATCTCCATCTCTATTTCACCCCAAAAAGCGACGGCGAGAATACATTCAGCGGGGATTGCTGGATCCACGGAAAGAACTGGGGCATCCGCAGGATCAATATGAATATTTCCACCACGGCCAATATCAACTATGTGAACCGGTTGAGCATCTTACAGGAATTCAACTTGCAAACCGATTCTACCTGGATGTTCGGAAAAGACAAATTCATCATCGACTTCTCTCCGCTGGGCAAGGAAAAGACCTCGTTCATCGCCCGCAAGTCGAGCACCTACAAGGATGTGCGGATCAATGAGCCGTCTATTCTCCAGCGCCTGGCACTCAACTCCGAAAAAGAAGAAGTGGTAGTGGCAGAAGAAGCAAAACTGAAAGCGGATACTTTCTGGAATTACAACCGGCACGAAGAGCTGAGTAAGAATGAAGCCAGGATCTACTGGATGATGGACACACTGCGTACCATGCCCGTGTTCAAAAAATACATGAATGTGATCACCTTCATTGTAGACGGCCATAAAAAACTAGGCAAGCTTGAAATTGGCCCCTGGTACAAATGGATCAGCGGCAACCAGCTCGAAAGACTGCGCATGCGCTTTGACCTGGGTACCACCGAAGATTTCAGTAAATACGTACGACTGCATGGTTACCTGGCTTATGGCTTCAAGGACGGCGCTTTTAAAGGGCGTTTCGACGTCAATTACCGGTTGCCCGGCGATAAGGGTCTTAGTATTTTTGCATCCTATACACATGATCTCGACAACGGCCGCACACGCTACAACGACGAGGATATCACTACCGATAATATTTTCAGCCAGCTGATCCGCCGCCCCAATATCAAGCAAAAATTCCTCGGCGTGGATGAGGTGAAACTGCAGGTGACCAAGGAATGGAAAAACAAGCTGTCCATACAGCCGTTCTTTCTCCGCACCAACTACGAAACCTTCAATCCCCTGCCTGCACGCAGTCAGTTGCTTACCCATTTTCAGCAGGATGAGCTGATCACTACCGAATTCGGCCTGAAATTCCGGTATGCGCCGGGTGAAAAAACGATCACGGGTCATCGCCGGGACAGGAAGCTCAAGACCAATCACCCAATATATGAGTTGCGCGGGGCCACTGCCATTTCCGGGGCCTGGGGTTCCAATTACCGGTACGACCGTATAAGCGCCAATATCACACACAGCCTTCGGATCCCGCGCTGGGGCAAGATCAATTATATGGTCTATGCGGGTAAGATATTCAGTTCGGAACCTTTACCCTTTATGTTGCTTGAGATCCATCCGGGTAACGAGATCTACTACTACAACAAACAATCTTTTAACCTCATGAACCGGTTCGAGTATATCAGCGACGAATATGCCGGTATCAATATCGAACACAGTCTCGAGAAAAAATTCCTGAACCTCATCCCCTTCATGCGCAAGAGCAATATGCGGCAGTTCTGGAACTTTAAATCGGTGGTGGGCAATCTCTCCGACGGGAACCGGGTGCTGAACATCGTAGACTACTACTATGAGTACAGGTTACGATCCCTGCGGGGCGGGTTCTATACAGAGATAGGCACCGGTTTTGAAAATATCTTTAAACTGTTGCGTATCGACCTGGTATGGCGTTATGCGCCGTTACGCAACATTCCGCCCGGACTGAATCCCTTGCTTTTTAAATCGAACACGAACGATTTCGGCGTCTTCGGCAGTGTAAGATTCCAATTCTGATCAGAACCGCTCCGCATCATTCCTTAATTTTAAGGATGCGAAGAATCCTGTTGTTGCCGGTACTGGTGATCTTTACCCTTGTTTCCGCGGATGCGAAAACCGCTCCTGTCATCAGGCTGCAGGCCGGTATGGTGATCAGGGAATCATCAGTCGTTAGCCGCGAACACTACCAGCTCAATGCCCCCAACACGTTGTCGTACGCGTTGATCGAAATAGCGGGAGAAAATATCGTGATCGATTTCAACGAAGCGGTGCTGCAGGGCTCGGGCGACAAAAGCCGGCCCGATGAATTTTATGGGCTCGCCATCCGCATCCGCAAAGGCTCCAGAAATATTACCCTCAAAAACGCGGTCGTGCATGGCTATAAGATCGCAATACTTGCCGACAGCGTGGAAAACCTGCGGATAGACGGCGCCGATCTGAGCTACAACTGGCGCCAGCATCTGCAAAGCAACCGCGAGCGCGAGGATGTAAGCGACTGGATGAGCTATCATCATAATGAGAACGGTGAATGGATGCGTTATGGGGCAGCGATATATCTTTCCGCCTGCAAAGCTCCTGTCATCACCAACACTACCGTAACAGGAGGCCAATGTGCATTGATGATGACCCGCTGCGAAAAAGCAACAGTGGCCGACAACGTATTTACTTTCAATTCGGGGATAGGCATCGGGCTTTACCGCAGCAGTCATAACAGTATATACCATAACCGGCTCGACTTTAACATACGTGGCTACAGTGAAGGTTTTTACAAGCGCGGTCAGGACAGTGCGGCCATACTGGTATTTGAACAGAGCAGCGATAATATCTTCGCCTATAACACCGCTACACATAGCGGGGACGGCTTTTTTCTCTGGGCAGGCCAAACCACCATGGATACCGGCACTGGCGGCTGCAACGATAATCTTATTTACGGAAATGATTTTTCCTATGCGCCCACCAATGGTATCGAGATCACGTTCAGCCGCAACCTTGTCATGAAAAATATTGTCCGCAACTGTGATCACGGTATCTGGGGCGGTTATAGTTTCGAAACCGATATTACCGATAACAGTTTTGAGGACAACCGCATCGCCATCGCCATCGAACATGGTCAGTCGATCAATATCGCCCTGAACGGTTTTAAAGGCGACAGGACCGGGATCAAATTATGGTCGCGCGAGAAACAGCCCGACGACTGGGCTTATCCTAAACTGAGGAATTCGGAAAGCAGGAACTACTGGGTAGCCGCCAACCGCTTTACCTCTGTAGCGGTGGCTTATGATATCATGGGCACCGATACCGTTGTACTCAACGGTAATTCGAAACTGGATGTCGGGCAGACGCTTTTGCTGGGAGAAAGGGTGGAGAATATCGATACCTCGCGTGAAGAGGATTTTCTCGACATGGAATACCAGAAAGACGAGCGATTGAAATCGATCCCGGATTCCGCCATGCCGGTCAGCGTTCTGCCTGAAGGCAGGGAACAGATGCGGATCACCGAATGGGGGCCTTATGATTTTCGCTATCCGCTGCTCTGGCTTCGCAATATTGACAGCAGCGGCAATGCGCATTTTGAAGTGCTGGGGCCGGGCGGTAAATGGCGGATCAGCAAACACGACGGGTATGAGATCCTCAGCCAGAGTGCAGACTCATTCCCTTCAGCACTGGTAGCTAAGCCCCTGCCATCGCCTGAAAGAAAAATAGAACTGGTGTATGAGGGACCTGCCTTTACTGACCAGTTCGGAAAACAACAGTCATCGGGCGCCGGATTTTCATACCGCGAATTCCTGCCACACGCGAAATGGAATGTACAATGGTATCGTTGGGATGCGGCCCATTCGCCTGCCGGCGGCTTCGCTGGTTTTGAAACGGTGCTGAACCAGGCTCCGGTCTTTTCTGCCGCTTACGATAAGATCGATTTTACCTGGTGGGGCGCCATTGGCAGGAATCTTCCTTCAGACTCATTTGCCACAGTAGCCACAACGACAATGGAGTTGCCAGAGGCGGATTACGAGATCGGGGTTACAGCCGATGATTTTGTGAAATTGTTCGTTGATGGAAAGGAACTGATAGATGCCTGGGATCAGAAATACACCGAGCTGGACGAAAACACCCATCACCGGATCCGGATCAGGCTGGCTGCAGGCGAACATCATTTCAGGCTGGTTCATGCAGAAAATACAGGACTGGCTATGCTTATGTTCTACCTTAAGCCGGCAGGCTCTTAACCATTGCCCCCGGTTTCTGCGAGCGTAACCGCCGGCTTGAACGTATAGTTCTTCTGAGAGAGATAACTGAAAGCCACAACGAATATAGTGGTAACGAGTTTAGCTGGCGTGGGGTACCAGTGCAGCAGATCCACAAACAGCTTCAGGAACAAATAATTGAGCACCAGGCAACCCGAGACCACCGTAAAATATTTGCGAAGCTGCGCCCTTTTCCGGACGGTAGTTTCCTGGAATACGACATAGCGGCTCAGATAAAAACCGATGGGGAACGTTACTGAAAAACTGATCAGGAATGCGGCGATATGCGCGCCTACGGTAAGGAAGGGCAAATGAACCGGCGTTTTGTGCAGGATAAAATTGTACGAAACGAAAAACAGCGAGATATCCAGCAGCGTGTTGACGCCCCCGCAGGCTGCATAACGGAAGGTCTGAAGCGGCATTACGCGTCTGAACAGGGGATAAAAAAGGTCTACCAGCGTAAGTACAAAACGTTGTATGGCTCTATGCATTTGAAGCATTCCAAAGCGAAGGTAGCTCTTAATTAGTTACTTTTGCCAGCCGAAAATGTTAAGAATGAGTGTTGTATCCCAGATCAAGACCGTTACCGCCGCTGCAATTCACCAATTATATGGAGTTGAATTACAACCCCTTGATATTCTTGTAAACGCTACCAAACCGGAGTTTGAAGGCGACTACACAGTGGTGCTGTTCGCTTTTGTAAAGCAGTTGAAAAAATCGCCCGACGCGCTGGGGCAGGAACTCGGTAATGAACTGGTCACGAAGAACCGTGCACTGTTCGCTTCCTTCAACGTGATCAAAGGCTTTCTCAATTTATCTGTCAGCGAATCATACTGGCTGGAATTTTTGTCGCGCGAATACAACAATCCGCTTTTCGGGACGGCTTTCCCCAAAGGCGATAAGGTGATGGTAGAATACTCTTCTCCCAATACCAACAAACCGCTGCACCTGGGCCATCTGCGGAATAATTTTCTGGGGTGGAGCATCGCAGCCATCCTGAAAGCAACAGGCCATGATGTAGTGAAGACCTGTATCGTGAACGACCGGGGTATTCATATCTGCAAAAGCATGGTGGCCTGGCAACTGTTCGCCAATGGCGCCACGCCAAAAAGCACCGGCATCAAGGGCGATCATTTTGTAGGCGACTATTACGTTAAATTCAACGATGAGTATAAAAAGCAGGTAGAAGAACTGCAGCTGGCAGGCGGCTCCAAAGAAGAAGCAGAAAAAGAAGCGCCGATCATGCGCGCGGCGCAACAGATGCTGCTCGACTGGGAAGCCGGCAAACCCGATGTAATGCTGCTCTGGCGCAATATGAACAGCTGGGTGTACGAAGGGTTCAGCAAAACCTATCAGCGCATCGGCAGCGATTTTGACAAGACCTATTATGAAAGCGATACTTATCTGCTGGGAAAAGACCTGGTGGATATGGGTTTGAAAAAAGGCGTTTTTTACCAGAAAGAGGACGGCAGTGTGTGGATAGACCTGACAGCCGATGGGCTCGACGAAAAACTGGTAAGACGCCGCGACGGTACTTCCGTTTATATGACACAGGATATCGGTCTGGCGGAACTTAAACAGAAAGAATTCAATGCAGACCAGAGCATTTATGTGGTGGGCGACGAACAGAATTACCATTTCAAGGTACTGAAACTGATCTGTCAGAAACTTGGGTTACCCTCTGCCGACGGGATCTACCATCTCAGTTATGGCATGGTTGAACTGCCGTCCGGCAAAATGAAAAGCCGCGAAGGCACCGTGGTAGATGCGGATGACCTGGTAGATGAAATGGTGGCCATTGCCAGGCAGAAAACAGAAGAGCTGGGTAAGGTAAAGGATTTCACGCCTGCAGAACTTGAAGCGCTGTACGATACAATCGGGCTGGGGGCATTAAAATTTTTCCTGCTGCGCGTTGATCCGAAAAAACGAATGGTATTCAACCCGGAAGAGAGTATCGATTTTCATGGATTCACCGGGCCATTCATCCAGTATACCCATGCCAGGATCAAAAGCATTCTGCGTAAAGCTGAATTTCCTGCAGAAAAGATCCAAGCGGCAACCCTGCTGCCGGTGGAAAAAGAACTGGCCATCCAGCTGGAAATGTTTCCTGCCACACTGCTCGATGCGGGCGCAGACCATGATCCTTCCAAACTGGCGATCTACATATTCAACCTCGCCAAAGTGTTCAATTCATTCTATACCGAACACTCCATCGCCAATGCAGAGAGCGATGAAAAGAAACAACTCCGCCTGCAACTGGCCCAGTTGACCGCGCAGGTCATCAAGACCGGAATGGGTGTATTGGGCATCGACGTCCCTGAAAGAATGTAACCTCCGTGTCACTCCGTGCATTCCTTGCCTCTGTGGTGAAAAAGAACTGATGTTCCGGAGAGTAACAGAGGCGCGGTGGCTTTACCACAGAGACACGGAATGCACGGAGGCTGGCTTAATACCTTGGATCGCGAATTTTTTCAATTTTATCCCCTGTTCCCCTATTTTTGCAGCCCAACCTGCGGAGGTGGCGAAATTGGTAGACGCACTACTTTGAGGTGGTAGCGGGGTAACAGCCGTGGGAGTTCGAATCTCCTCTTCCGCACTTTGAAAGGACACTATTGTGTCCTTTTTTATTTGCACTCCTTTGAAACGGTAGTCCCAACGATACCGTGGGGATGGGAGTTCGGATCTCCTCTTCCGCGCTCTAAGAGTAGAACCTGTAAATGAATAATTTATAGTTGTTTTCGCCAGCTGGTATAAAGCAAGTGCAGTTTATTCTAGACGGCTGAGTCTGGATTCTACCTATATACCTCCCACGCCAAAAAACTAAAACAATTGCCAAAACCCTTGCTTAATTCAAATCCATTTTCTAAGTTTATACACCCCAAGAAAATTACCGCCGTCAAGTCCCCCTTAGTAACGTAATTGTCCATTTCAGTTTCTTTATCGGCTGGCGATATGCCACCCGGATTCTCAGCTATTTCCCATACCAGCCCCAGAGTGGCAGTAGAAATTGGGTGTTTTAACGGTAGGACGAGGAAAACAGCAGTGTTACGTTTACAAGGGTGATATTATATAACATTTTAAACCAAAACTTTTTTATGAAAAAAAATCTGATTAAATGGGGATGTATGCTGCTAATGTGTACCGTCTCCTTTGCTGTAAAAGCAGAGAAATTTGCAGTTTCTCTTACTTCGCAAGCCTTAGGCTCTTTATCAATGTATGAACCTGCTTACATTGAGGATATCTCAGAAAAAATATCTGCTGATGTCAGGTTCAAGGAACTTGTTAATCTTGAAATTGCTTTCGGAAAACAACTCCGCTCTCTATCAAGTAATGACAAAAAACTGTTAATGGCGGCATGGAACGAGAAAAACATTTCTGCATTATTAAAGTTGTTTAGTAAAGCAGGGGTGGATTTTAAAACCTATTCTTCAAAAAAAATTGCACTCGTAACGGCCGTTTTTAAAGAGTATGGGTTAGACAAAAGAAGCGACCAAGCCAAAATTTTAAGATCAGCAACCCAGAAATTAAACCTGACCGAGTTTGCTGATTGTTTAAACCTTTGGTCGACAGGACTCTCATCATGTGACTTCTTCCCCGACGATTACAAGTTGTTATGTTTTTCATTAGTAACGGACGCCTTTATAGCTTGCATAGCGGCATTGCCTTAAACTTAAAGAACGGTTAGATTATGAAATTTTGGGTCATATTAATAACTACAGTTACTGCTCTAGGATGCAAATCAACTAAGGTTGAAAAGTCCAGAGCAGTAACTGTATCCGGTAAAGAAGAAAAGAAAACCAATCTCGATTCTTTATTTCTTGATTATTCCTTGCCAATTTATGTTTCTCAATCAGCTAACTTCAGCCAAGTTAACATTAAAGACTCGTTGAACGCATTGCTTAGCAGACGGAAGTTCACGATTTTAAAAAAAGAAGAAGCTGAGCAGCTTTATAAAGAAAAAATGGCCCAGGCTCTTCCAATAGATCCACAAAATATACAAGAGACGGTTAAAATAATGCAGGATAAAGAAACTATACTAAGAAAGGTTGAATCCGGAAATCCCTATTTGCAACAGATCTATCTTTCGTTTTCGAAGAACGATTCAGAGGTAAATTATTTAACCATTAAAAGATATAATTTACCAAATTCAAGAAAATCGCGCGAATGGTTGCTCGCCTTCAAAGATGATGAGACTGCTGGTATAATTGTCTCCCGTATATTGGATTCACTGACCAAAGCAAAAAGTCTTTGATGAAAATTTTGTCGGGCTTAATTCTCCAGTCGGGACAATCATAATTCCCCCAACCAACCTGCGCACGTCGCTATGCCCTTCGTTTTAAAAACCTGAAGCTATTAATTCCTCAAAACCAGATAGGCATACGGCTCCAGGGTTATAGAATTGTCGAGGGCGATTTTATTGCCGCTGAAAGCATCCTTCCAGGAACTGTTTACCAGCTCAGCAGGAAATGTATAGGTAACCTGCTTATTTCTAAGGTTAGATAACACCAGTACTTTTTTTGCGCCCTGTATCTTGGTGAATACACATACATCATCACTGCTGTAAGAGGCCAGCACACCTCTCCGGATGGCCTCGCTGCTGTTCCGAAATGCAATGATCTTTTTGTATTCGGCAGTAACGTCTGCATTGTTCAGCGTCCAGTCAACTTTAGTGCCTGTAAAAGGGAATACCAACCGGTACGGCGTACCTACTTCCTGGCCATTGTAGACCATGGGAATTCCTTTCATATAGGCAACAACTACGAATGCAGCCATGGAGCCGGTTTTACCGCCGAACAGATCCAGCGGCGTGCCGTCAGAGCTGTTCACGTCATGGTTGGTGAGGTACCTGATCATGGCCTGGCCATCTTCCGTGGTGCCTTTATAATCCCGGACGTTCAGCGAATCGATCGAGCGCACTGACCTGTTATTTCTGTAAACGCTTTTCAGATTTCCAAAAAAATTAAACCCGAAATTGTAATCAAAGCCTGCGCTGTAATGTTCGGGGCGACTGCCTTCGGCAAGCATAAGAAACTTATGTGTAGTGATCGTCTTTAATGTATCGATGGCCTGTTTCCAGAAATCGATCGGAGGGCCATCCGCATAATCGCAACGAAACCCATCTATATTGGCTTTATACACCCAGGATTTCATCGACCTGATCAGTGCAAGCCGCATGTCCATGTTCTTAAAATTCAGCTGGGCCACATCGCGCCAGTTCCGCGGGTATTTGATCTTGCCTGTACTGTCCTGCAAATACCAGCTTTTGTTAGCGATCCACGGATGATCCCAGGAAGTATGATTTGCCACGATATCCATCAGTACCGCAATTTTTCTCTTATGCGCGCCGTCAACCAGCTCACGCAGATCGTTTAAAGTCCCGAATTCACTGCCTACCTGGTCATAGTCTTTTGTTGCATAGGGAGAGTTGACAGAATTGAGTATGCCGACCGGGTAGACAGGCATCAGGTAAATAACGTTTATGCCCAACGCTTTTATTGAATCCAAACGTGCCGTAACGCCTTTCAGATCTCCATTCTTGCTAAAAGAGCGCATATTGACCTGATACATGGTCACATCTCTCCTATCGGGAACATCTTTGAATGGTTTGCCGTACTGCGGCGGGTACGGTTGGTTATCCTGTGCATAGACAACTGGCATAGGACCAAGCAATATCCATGCTGTAAAGAGGAAAAAACGGGAACTTGTTTTCATACTATTCAGAATTAAAGATCATTAAATTGTTATGAGAGTTTACGGTGTAGCGCTTTTATAAAATCCATTTAATGCCAGCCATTTTATAAATGCCGGCATCCAATACTCGTCTTCCGCTTTGTTATATAAGGCAAACCCATGTCCGCCGGCCTGATAC
>JAFBAN010000076.1 GCA_019247775.1 Chitinophagaceae bacterium
CCGGTTTTCTGCGGTTCTCCCTGGTATCGATCAATTCTACCGATCGGACAGCCGGCGAAAGCAACAGGGCCCTGCCCGACTGCGACAGGAAAGAAGCCCCGTAATACAATTCCTGCCTGCGCACTGCCCCGGTTTTCAAAGTGAGCATTGCCGCAGCGTCAGCAGGTTTAACAGGGATGGATGTTCGTCCGTTTCGGCATTCAAATAACTTTAGCGGCCCCCGGTTCTCGCTGGCAGCGATCAGCAGGTTGCCTTTTGCGTTGGCCAGTTTTACCAGTCCTTTACCATTGCCCGGCAGGTAAATCCCGCTTTGCAGTATGGACAGCGGAGTGAAATGTCCCTTGCCGTCGCCTTTCAGCAACAGTCCATTGAGCGCATCGTAACGCCCTACGGAAACCTCGGTGCCATAATCGTTGCCGTTGATCAGCACATCGAGATTGCCATCGCCGTCGAGATCATCCACTACCATCCCATTCAGAACAGACAACTGGGCGTCGAAAGGTAATTCCGTAACGGTAAATTTCCCGTGTCCGTCATTCTGCAGGTACACGGAAGAAAAATAATTCGCTTCCACCCGTAACGCATTTTTCCGCTGTGCTTCTGTAAGCACCTGATCGAGGGTGGCGTTGGCATAGGTCTTATAATTCTGGAAGATCGTCCGCATGCTGATCATCTGTTTCACCAGGTCATCGCGCAAGGGCTCGGGGAATTCTTTTTTAGTGCCATCGGCAGCGGGCAGGTACAATGAAGGAATAGCGTCAAGCGTACCATTCTTATCAAAGTCTGCCGCCGTAACCGCTACGGGGTATTTTTCGCTGGCGCGGAAAAAGGAATTGTGTCCCAGGTTACCTACGATATAATCGATATCCCCATCGTTATCAAAATCGCCTGCAGCAATGGTATTCCACCAGCCTTTCTGCTTATCGATACCACTGCCGGCTGTAGCATTGCTGAAAATGCCTTTGTTGTTTTTCAGAATGGTCACCGGCATAAATTCACCCGCCAGCATCAGGTCGGGCCAGCCATCGTTGTCCACATCGGTGAACAGCGCATCGCATACCATTCCGATATTCAGCAGGTCTTTCGCCACTGTGGCGGTCACATCTGTGAATTTAACAGCGCCGGGCTTCGAATCGTTGCGGAAAATAAAACTGGATACCGGCTTCGGATAATTCCAGGGATCCACCCTGCCGGACACGAACAGATCCAGATCGCCGTCCTTGTCGTAATCCACTGCCCGCACACAGAATTTGCTGGTATGATTGAGCGGCAGCGCAGCAGTATCCAGCGTAAAATGTCCTTTGCCGTCATTGAGGAAAAATTTATCCTGGTATACTTCCGTGTTGCGTTCATTTTCATAGCCGCCGCTTGCAGTATAAAGGTCCAGATCGCCATCGCCGTCCGCATCGAACAGGAGCAACCCAAGATCCTCCCAGCGCTTTTTAGCATTGCCATCTGCGGCTATGATCTTGCTCTCCACAAACTTTCCATCCTTCTGCTGCAGAAACGCCACTGCACTGTTCTCAAAGGATCCGCCGCTAATGATATCGTCCAGTCCATTGCCATCGATATCCCCGACCGCCAGTCCCGGACCGTATTCCGAAAATTTATGCGGGATCAGTTTCTGAATATTGAAATCGATAAAATCCCTTTCCTTATGCCGGTAATGAATACCTGCCGCATCTGTTATCTCCGTAAAGAGCCCGGCAGTATTGAATTTTTGATCCTGCGGCGCAGCAAATGACCCGGCGTCTCTCATCCGAAGTTTCAGCAGCTGACCTGCTTTCACATGTGTCAACACCTGCCGCCGTCCACCTGGCCATTGTACCTGCAGACTGTCCAGCTCCGTACTGCCGCCCAAACCGAAATGCGCAATAGGCTGGTCGCTGGAAAGATAGCCGCGGAATGGCGTGTACTCCCAAACCTGCTGTTTTCCATGATCATAAAATATTTTAACCAGCGCTCCGATGCCATTGCGGTTAAGGCTATCGCCTTCGAAAGCGAGCTGGAGCCAGTTCATCTTAAATTTCGGATCATTGTTAGTGGTATTACGCAGCACACTGGCTTCATCGTTGATATTATTTACCACCAGGTCAAGATCGCCGTCATTGTCGAGGTCCACATAAACGGCGCCATTGGAGAAGCTCGGCGCACTCATGCCCCAGTCTTTCGACACATCCGAAAAACGCAGATCGCCATTATTGCGGAATGCATAGTTATGCAGTTTTACTTCAGGGATCTGCGCGAGCAGTTGTTGCTTGGTGGCAACGCTGTAAGACTGGTTCCTGAACCCCACAAAATCGTGATCGGTAACATCTTTGGGAAAACCATTGGTGATGATGATATCCCGGTTACCGTCATTATCGAAATCCGCTACCACCGGCGCCCAGCTCCAGTCCGTCTCGGCAATACCGCTGTAAAACGACATTTCGCTGAATACCGGCGCTCCGATAGAATCATGCTGACCCACACGTGGTCCCCGGTTCAACTGCAGGGTATTACGCACATACTGGTACCCATAACCGAAATAATCGCTGTTCTGGTATGTCTGGTAGCTGTTCGGATTCAGCATCATTTTTTTCCGGTAATTGTCTTCCGGATCCATATCCAATGCCACCACATCCGCCAGTCCATCGTTATTGATATCGATGATATCGTTACCCATCGCATTGGCCGATGTGTGTTTGAAATAACTGGTCATCTGGTTGGTGAACGTGCCATCATGGTTATTGATCCAGAGCAGGTCATTGGAGAGATAGTCATTGGTCACATACACATCCTTCCAGCCGTCGTTGTTGATATCGGCAACCGTTGCGGCATGACCGTATCCTTCAATCGTAATCCCCGCCTGCTTCGACACATCGGTGAATACCGGATGTTTCAACTGCGGGTTCCAGTCGTTGCGGAATAGCTTATCGGTGCTCGGATGACTGCCGTCTTTCATGGCAGGACGAAAACGGTTGGGATAATCTCCTTTTACGATTTCATTATTGACTAGGTACATATCCAGATCGCCGTCATTATCGTAATCGAAGAATGCGGCCTGGGTGGAATGACTGGTGTCTGCCAGCCCGTATTCGGCTGCTTTTTCAGTGAATGTGGGTTTCCCATCCTTGCCATTGCCATTGTTGATATAAAGTAAATTCCTGCGCTTCTCGGGGTCGCGCATCAGGGTGGCACAGACATAGATATCCTGCCAGCCATCGTTGTTGATATCCACCACAGCCACACCGCGGCACCAGCGTCCTTTGCCTTCCACGCCTGCAGATGCGGTGATGTCTTCGAATTTAAGATCGCCTTTGTTCAGGTAAAGTTTATTGGCAACAAGATTGCCGGTGAAATACAGGTCGGGCAGACCGTCGTTATTGAAATCGCCCACGCCTACTCCGCCGCCATTGTACACGTTCTCAAAATCGAGCACATTGATGGAATCGGTTTCTTTGATCAGGTTATTGAAATGTATCCCCGATTCACTGGAAGGGATTGTAACGAACCGGGTAGACACCGAAGAGCAGCCGCATAATAGTGCGATCGCAAGCAGATAGTTGGCAGTTCGGAGCATAGCAGAAAATTGAGGCAGTAACCGGGTTGAAATTTATCGAAAAACAGCGGCGGCATCAAAAAAAAGAAGCAGGTTTTTCGCCTGCTTCTTTTATTAAATTCCAGTTTATCCAGGATCAGTAACCAGGGTTCTGGGTAAGCGTTGGCTTACCACCGGAAGAACTCTGATCGATCTGTGCCTGCGGTATCGGGAAATAAGCGCTGGTCGCTTTAACAGTTACGCCTTTCAGGAATGCACGCAAAGTAGACTCGTAGTTCACATACGCCTGCAGTGTAGCCTGCGTATCGCCCCAGCGTGCGAGGTCGAAGAAACGGTGACCTTCCATGGCCAGTTCCAGTTTCCTTTCAAACTTAACGATCTTGCGCGCTGTGGCCTGATCGGGGAAGCTGGCAATCGTATAGAGGCCGATCACATAATTGGCGGCAGGCGTACCATCGGATTTTTTCACAAATCCGGCGGGATTGGCTGCGCGCTGACGGATCTGGTTCACATAAGCCATTGCCTGCGCCAGCGTACCTGCTTCCACCTCACATTCCGCAGCCATCAGGATCACATCGGCAAAACGGATCAGTGTATAGTTGTTAGCGGTTACGCCTGCAGTCCAGAAAGACTTATCGGTAAGCACACCCTCCTGTGATTTTTTGTAAGTATTCTTGATCGGCGCATACGGACCGGAATAAGCCTGGTCGCGGATCCACTGCTGGCCGGGGTGCGGACCCCAGTCGCGGTAAGGGATTCCCCTGCGGCCTACTGTCCAGTCGAGCCGGGGATCCAGCGGGCGAGTATCGGGAGTGAACGGATCCGAGCTTTGCAGCCCCTCATCATTCTTTACAGTCCTGATCACATTATAACCGCCGGTAGGATAGTTATTGTCTACGCTGATCGGTAATCCGGTAACGGCATCTGTCTGGTAAGAATTCACCAGGTCCTGGGTAGGCTGGTAAAAACCGCAGCATCCGCCCGGGCCGCCGGTATAGGGGAAGTTCAGTACATCGCCCCACCCGCCGTTATCGCCGTTGGCGCCGTCGTTCACAGAATACTGAACGGAGAATACCGCTTCAGGACTGTTCTTGGTATCCGCATCGAAAGAAGCATCGAACCTTGCATTCAATGCATACTTGGTACCGGTTGAAGTTTTACCGTTTGCGATCACTGCAGCGAGTATCGGTTTAGCTCCGGCAAAATCCTTGCGGTACATTTTGGTCTTGGCCAGATAGGCGCCTGCAGCCCATTTGTTGGCGCGTCCTACTTTATTATCAGGAGCAACCTCGAACAGGTTATCATAAGCATACTGGAAATCGGCTTCGATCTTGGGCCAGATATCCGCGGTGTTGGTAGGCTTCAGTTCGGTATTGTTCTCGTCAACATAAGGCACCATGTTCCACATTTTCTTGGCCTCGAAATGATAGTGACCGCGCAGGAAACGGGCTTCTGCAGTGATGCGTTTTACATCGGCCGCAGAGATACCTGTTGCTTTGGCAAGGATACGCAATGTGTTGTTACAACGCGCAACGCCTTCGTACACGGTTTTCCATTTGTTGTTGAAATAGCCGTTGGTAGAAGTTGCCTGGTATTTTTCCATCGGAACGATATCGCCCTGGTCGCCGGCATCGGAACCTTTGTGGGCATCGCCGCCCACTACGCCGCCATAAACCCAGTTGGAACCGGATGCATCCCAGTTGCCGCCGGCGCCATAGCCGTCGAGCAGGGAGTAGGCACCGATAAGCAGGCCCTCAACGCCGGCCTGGTTGGCCAGTACGTTCTCATCGAGCGCGCCCAGTGGTTTCTGCTCCAGGAAGCTTTTGCCGCAGGAAACGATGACCGTTACACCTGCGAGGACCAGAAGTGTATTGAAGATTTTCTTTTTCATACTAGATAGATTTTTGTTTGATTAGAACCCGACGTTTACACCAAACAGGAATTGTTTTTGATTAGGATAGTTACCGTAGTCGATACCGAATGCGGTGTCACCGCCTACGAACTCAGGATCGAGACCGCGGTATTTGGTTACTGTGAACAGGTTTGCGGCCTGTACATATATCCGCAGTTTATCGATACCGGAACGACCCAGTGATTTCTTGCCGAATGTGTAGCCCAGGATCAGGGTCTTCAGCCGCAGGTAAGAACCGTTCTCGATCAGAGAAGAGTTGAACACCTGCTGGTTGCTGAAGTTGGAGCTGTTTTCCACGATCGGCAGTCTTGCATTCTGGTTGGTTGGGGTCCATGCATCATACAATGCAGCTTTTGACTTGGCTCCCTGGAAAGAAGAGAAATAATCTGTCCACCATGAAGTGTAGTTCACCACATCTTTTCCGGCCACGCCATAGAAGAAGGCGCCCAGGTCGAAGCTCTTGTAGGTCAGGTTTACATTCAGACCATAGGTAAAGCTTGGGTTTGGATTACCGATAAAGGTTCTGTCTGCATCGGTGATCTTATTATCGCCATTAATATCGGCATATTTGTAGCGGCCCGGGGCTGCATCCTGCTGGGTAGGAGATTTGCTCACGTCAGATGCGTCTGCAAAGAAGCCGATCACTTTGTATCCATAGAATGCAGATACAGGATGTCCGATGGCATTGCGGGCGAAACTACCCTGCCTGTAACCACCGTCATCGAAGTAATCAACGCCTTCAGCCAGCCCTGTGATCTTGTTGGTATACGTAGTGAAGGTACCGGTCAGATTATATTGCAGGCCATTCTGCATGGTACCGCGATATGTGATACCCAGGTCAACACCCTTGTTCTCCATGGAAGCGATATTCACCGCTGGCGCGCTGGCCGTACCCTGTGTAGTAGAGATCAGCGGTGGTACGAACAACAGGTCTTTTGTTTTCTTGCTGTACAGATCGAGGATGATTTCCAGTCTGCCTTTCATGAATGTTCCATCGAAACCGAGGTTGGCAGTAGTGTTGGTTTCCCATTTACCATTTGGATTACCGATACGCTGCTGCTGGAACCCTTGCAGGGCCGAGTTGCTTGTACCGCCAAGATCATAATAGGATGAGCCGAGTCCGCCGCCGAATGTTGAGAAGGCATTATCAGGATTGATGTTCTGGTTACCCATCTGTCCCCAGCTTGCGCGCAGTTTCAGATCGGTGATCCATTTCACATCTTTCATGAAATCTTCGTTGGAGATCCTCCAGCCTACCGAAGCGGCGGGGAAGATACCATAGCGGTTGGCTTCACCGAATACGGATGAACCGTCACGGCGGATGGTCGCATCTACCAAGTATTTATCGTTGAAAGCATATGCTGCTTTGGCGAAAATAGAGAAGAGTTTACGGCGTGCATACGGGCCGCCATCATTCGTCTGAACGCCCGAACCGGTATTCAGTGAACGGAAGTTTGGATCATCCACAAAATATCCTAAACGTTTTGCATGCATATAACGACCCCATGAATCGATCGCTTCCACACCGGCCAGGGCCGATACGGTATGCTTGTCGTTGAACGTATTTTTGTAGGAGATCTGGTTGGTCCAGGTCCAGCTTCTCGACTGGCTTGAACCTTCATTGTATTCATTGGTGCTGTTGTTCTCGGAGTTCTCATAGGTCTTGAACCCGTACCACCAGTAAGTATTCATATACTGCTCACCGCCGAAGCTGGTGCGTGCAGTGAAATGGCGGAGGAAGTCTACCTCAGCATATACGTTACCGATTATTTTGTAATCGTTGTTGCGGTTGTCTTTGGCGCGTACGCGATAAGCTACCGGGTTCAGGGCGTTACCCAGACCGGCGCCTTTCTGGCCGCCGAAATTGCCGGCGATATCATATACGGGAACAATCGGCTGGATACGATAAGACAATGAGATCTCATTGCCCTCGCTCTGGTTACCGATCTTGATATTGTTGCTGTAAGACAGCTGCATGTTCTCCCCGATCCTGATCTTATCCTTGATATTGAATTCGGAGTTGGCACGGAGGCTGTAGCGCTTATAGAAAGTGGTCATCACCGTTCCTTTCTGATCGAAATAGTTTACGCCCAGGTAGTACCTGCTGCGGTCGCTTCCGCCAGACATGCCGAGGTTATGGTTCATCAGTGGCTGTGCGCTGAACACTTCATTGTACCAGTTAGTGCCCGCTTTATTGGCCGGAACGATCAGGTAAGAGCTGTTCGGATCGGCCAGGTTCAGGAAATATTTGGAAGGATCGGCGGCCGGGTTACCTGCTTTTACCCCGCTCAGCGAACCGGCAAGGAGATAATCAGGAAGTACCGGCGTAGGTCCGTTACCATACTGCGGATGCTGCGGGTTACCGCCAACAAGCTGACCTGAGTTCTTATAGGCCAGCCAGGTCAGGTCTGCATTCCCCTGTGGATCGAGCAGGTCGAAGCCTTTACCGCGGGTCTGCATGCCATAGTAGGCATCATAGGTAACACGAACCTGTCCGGATTTACCTCTTTTGGTAGTGATCACCAGTACGCCGTTACCGGCGCGTGATCCGTACTGAGAGGCTGCGGCGGCATCTTTCAGTACCTGGATGGTTTCGATATCGTTGGAGTTGAGGTCACCCAGGTTGGTGAGCGGAACCCCATCTACTATATATAAAGGACTGTTTCCGGCGGTAATGGAACCAAAACCGCGGATGCGCACACTGGCTCCATCGCCAGGCTGGCCCGAGCTGGTTACGGTAACACCCGATGCCCGGCCCTGCAGCTGTGTTTCAGCACTGCCGGAGGGAACAGATACCAGGTCGGATACTTTAACCACCGAAACGGCACCGGTGATATCTTTTTTACGCTGCGCGGAATAACCGGTTACCAGTACTTCGCTCAGCTGGCTGGTAGCTTCGGAGAGGGAAACGGAAATGTCATTTTTTGAAACAGGCATTTCAACCACCTCATAACCGATAACGGAAAAGACCAGGCTTTGCTTCCCGGCAGGCACTTTGATGCTGTACTGACCATCCGTTCCGGTAATGGTAACGGTGGTAGATCCTTTCACCTGCACGGTGGCGCCCTGTATGGGCTGGTTAGCTTTGGTAGTTACCCTTCCGGTAACGGTGCGCTGCGCAAAAACGGCAAAAGAAAGAGTGAGAAAACATACCAGCAAGGCGCTCCTTGCCAGTAGGTCGGATTTCTTAGGCATAGCAATTTGAATTGATAGTTAGGAATAACTGATACGTTAATAAAAGTATAACACATTGTTAATGGTTCTCAATCCTATTTTAACAATTTCTTGTACTATTTTGACCGATTTGATATGTAAGATTTACACAAACCGGCCGGTTAAGGCTCTTAATTCCTCTATCTCTCACCGGACCGGCCCGTAAACGACCCATTGAGCCGATTATATATAAAACACTAAAACTGATATTCTTATCCGGGTAATCCCCCGGCTTAAAACTAACGGCCGTTCGGAACGAAAACGTTTGCGGGTTGCTGCGGGTTCTGTTATTTTTTTAACCTGCGGCCTGCGGTTTTTTTATGGTAATTTTTTAACCGTTCAGCAGACCAGTTTAATAGGGTTTTACGAGTCGCTTTTTCAGTTATATATTGAAATTTCCTTAATGCAACATTCCCTCTGTAATTGCATTGGAAAACAGGGAAATAGGTTTCCGTGTCCGGTTCCCTGGGCAGATAGGTGCCGTAGTTCATGGCTTGTATTTTTTTGCGGGGGATATGGTGAGTTTTTTACAGTTTTCAATAAGCATCTGCCATGGATCTGCGCTAAAATATTCGGTATAAGGCTTTCACAAACGGGTGAATATTTGTATTTTGTTGGCAGTACCCCGGTACTTTCTAACTATCAGTTGCCTGCCATGCAGAAAAAAGCCCAGATACACAGGGAGATCACTCCCCTGACATCGGCCGATTGCTTCGCTATTTTCTCCCGGACGAAGTCAGGCTTCGACTACCCCCTCCATTATCATGAAGAATTCGAGCTCAACTTCATCAAAAATGCCCGCGGCGCCAAACGGGTAGTAGGTGATCATGTAGAGGAGATCGGCGAGTATGAACTGGTGCTGCTGGGACCCAACCTGCAGCATGCCTGGTTCACCCACAAATGCCAGAGTACCGAGATCACCGAAGTGACCATCCAGTTCCATAAAGACCTGTTCGATGAAAAATTCCTGCGGCGTAACCAGCTCAGCTTTCTCCGAACCATGCTGGAGAACTCGCTGCGGGGTCTTTTGTTCTCGTACGAGACCGCTTCGCTGCTGGCTTACCGTATCATGCGGCTCAACAAGAAAGACGGATTCGATTCGGTATTCGAACTGATGTCCATCCTGAATGAACTGTCCATTTCAAGACATACACGTATCCTCTCGAATTCCACGTTCAACAACAACCAGCATATCGCATACAACAGCCGACGCATCGAAAGGGTAATGGAGTACATGAACGAACATTTTCACAAGCCCATTTCACTTACCGAGGTTTCCGAACTCACCAATATGGCGGAATCGGCATTCAGCCGGTTCTTCAAGGCGCGGACGGGGATGACTTTTATCGATAGTCTTACCGAGATCCGGCTCGGCCATGCCTCCCGTTTACTGATCGATACAACGCAATCCATTTCCGAGATCGCTTACGAAACGGGTTTCAATAATATTTCGAATTTCAACCGCATCTTCAAGAAGAAAAAAGGGTGTACGCCCAAGGAGTTCAAACGGAGTTATTCTGCGGAAGAGCGGCTCTTCTTCTGACCCCGCGTTCCCTGCGGTCCACTGCGATCCCTGCGTTACTGCTTTTGTATCGCAGAGGACGCAAAGGAACGCAGGGAACGCAAGGGAAATCATCTTATGTGTATGAGGAAAATATTTCTAATACTGCTGGTGACCGGTGTTTCGCACGGATATGCGCAGCAAAAGAATTCCGCCCTCTCAGATTCGGCGCTGGTAACGCTGGTGCAGAAACAGACCTTCCGTTATTTCTGGGATTTTGCGCATCCTGTCAGCGGCATGGCGCGTGAAAGAAGCAATGTGGCATACGATTATGGCGATGAAGTGGTAACAACAGGCGGCACCGGCTTCGGTATAATGGCGATCATTGTTGCGGCGGAGCGCGGCTGGATCGCGCGCGACACGGCCGCAAAACACCTGGTAAAGATGCTGCGTTTTCTCGCCAAAGCCGATTCCTATCATGGGGTATTCGCCCATTGGCTGAATGGCGGCACGGGCAAGACCATTCCTTTCAGCCGCAAAGACGATGGCGCCGATCTAGTAGAAACCTCTTATCTCTTCGAAGGGCTGTTATGCGCCCGGCAATATTTCAATGCAGATAACCCTGTTGAATCTGAACTGCGCAACCGCGTAAACTGGCTATGGAGTGAGATCGAATGGAACTGGTTCACCAAAGGCGAAGAAGTACTGTACTGGCACTGGAGCCCGAACAATGGCTGGGCCATGAATTTTCCGGTGCGCGGATTCAACGAGTGCCTGATCATGTATGTGCTGGCCGCTTCGGCAGAGCGTTACCCGGTATCGAAAGAAGTGTACCACCGCGGCTGGGCTCAAAGTAATTTTTTCAGGAACGGGAAAACATTTTATGGCTACACACTCCCGCTTGGTTTCGATTATGGCGGGCCGCTGTTCTTTTCACAATATTCATTTCTCGCACTCGATCCGCGGGGGCTTAAAGACCAGTATGCGGATTACTGGGAGCAGAACCGCAATCATACGCTGATCAACTATTCGTATTCGGTTGCCAATCCCAAACATTTCAAAGGCTATGGCGAAAATGCCTGGGGCCTCACTGCCAGCGATACCTACAACGGCTATGATGCCCATTCTCCAACGAACGACAACGGCACCATTACACCCACTGCGGCTTTATCGGCATTTCCGTATGCGCCGGACAAATCCATGAAAGCGCTCAGGCACTTTTATGACGATCTGGGCGACAGGATCTGGGGCGATTATGGATTTACCGACGCCTATAATGAAACCCGGAACTGGTATGCTCATTCCTATCTTGCAATAGACCAGGGCCCGGAAGTGGTGATGATCGAGAATTACCGCACCGGATTGTTGTGGAAACTGTTTATGAGTTGCCCGGAAATCAAACAGGGGTTGAGGAAGCTGGGATTTCAGAGTCCGGCTTTGCAATAGAAGAGGAACGAAGGGAAAAGAAAAGAAGGGATTTATTTTTTTGTCCGACAATCTGGCTTTATATGAAAAGAATAATTGGTGCGGTATGCTGCGTATTTTTCCTTGCGCAGCAATTAGTTGCTCAGGAGATATTGACCAGTGCCGACAACTTCATCCGTTCACTTTCGGCTGAGCAGAAAACAGCGGCGTTGTACCCGTTCGATACGGAGGAACGGTACAATTTCCAGTATGTGCCGAGAGAGCGTAAGGGCCTGCCGATCGGCGATCTGAATGCCGTACAAAGAAAGGCCGCAATGGATCTGGTACGGACCTGCCTGAGCGAACAGGCTGCCAGAAAAGTGGAAGATATCATCTCGCTCGAGTATGTTCTGAAAGCCATCGAGCACCGGGGGGATGAAGATCATTACCGGGATGCACGAAAATATTATTTTACCATCTTCGGATTGCCCGGTGAGCATACGGTCTGGGGCTGGCGCATCGAAGGCCATCATGTGGCGTTCAACTTTTCTGTAAAGGATAAAAAGCTGCTGTCCGGCACGCCGGGATTCCTGGGCGCCAATCCTGCGGTCATAAAAGAGGGCCCGGAAAAAGGCAAGCAGGTATTGAAAGATGAAACGGACATGGGTTTTGCGATGATCGGTTCTTTATCGCCTGCAAACCGGCAAAAAGCGATACTCAGCGTAACCGCACCTAACGAGATCATTACCACCAACACCCGCAAGGCAATACTCGAGCATCCGGCCGGTGTTTCATACGCCCAGATGAGCGATCGTGAAAAACAGCAGTTGCTGCAGCTGATCAGCCTGTATGTTCATCGCTTTACCAAATCGTTTGCAGAAGATATGCTGAAAGATATCCAGGCCGCCGGTCTGGAGAACCTCAGCTTTGCCTGGGCGGGCACTACTGAGCCCGCAGAAGGAAAAGCGAATTACTATCTCGTTCACGGACCCACCATTATCATTGAGTATGATAACTCGCAGAACAATGCGAACCATGTGCATACCGTTGTGCGCGATCTGAAACATGATTTTGGCGGGGATGCATTGCTCGAGCATTACAGGACCGCACATTAAATCTATCGCCTGCTGATCTCTGTCTTTGCAGTTACGATCTTACCATCGGCTGTAATGCCCGCAATGGTAACGAGGTACCGGGTAGCGGGATCTGCCGTATAGAAACCGACATCGGCCCGTCCTTTATCGTCGGTGACCAGGTCTCCATTCCAGAACAACAGAATGCGGCGGTCGGGGAATTTTGAATTGCGATACTCTTTCAACGAATAATCGGGTTGCTCAAATTCCGCAGGAGATTGATAACCCCGCATTGTAATGATCCTGGTTCCATTGGGTGCATTGTCCCCGATCTCGGTCTGGCTTTTTTTTGTATGGATAAGTAGTGCGCCATTGAAACCGCGGGTACCGAAAAATGCGGCCTGCGGTCCTGATACCACTTCAATAAAATCAATGATCCTGAAATCGAATGTATTGAGATAATGCAGCAGCGGACTTCGCGGCATGGCGCCGTCGGGAACAGGATCGGGTGAGATGGTTACGCCATCGATCAGCAGCAAAGGTTCATCGTCAGGCGAAGGGTGCCTGAACTGGCTTCCGCCGCCGCTTACGGTAAGATAGCCGTCTCGCAATGTAACGCCGCTGATCTTGAACAATGCATTGCCCAGGTTATTAGTGCCACCGTCCTGCAATGTTTTGCTTGTGAGTATACGCGAGAATCCGCTCACCCTTTTATCGCGGTTGAACTCTGCGGGCTTCTTCGCTTTGGAATGAACGATCACTTCCTTCAGCCAGTCCTTCCCCATCACGATCGTATCCTGCAATGAGCGGCGCCTTTGCTCCGCGAAATATTCCCTGATGCCTGTGACCGGGAATTTTTTCTTCAGGTTTTCGGGCGTGCGGAAACGCGGAAAGCGCAGCATGGTATCGAGTACGATCTTCGCGTCTTCGGGGAAACCATGGTTGTCTGTGACCTGCAGGCTGAACCGGGTCTGGTCATAATAAGAGATCAGGGGAAAACAGAAAGCGCCGGCTTCATCGGTGGTGTCTGCGAGCACCATCAGGTTACGGTTTCCGGAGAAAAGCGTAACGGTGCGGCCTGCCAAAGGTTTATCGTTGCGGCTATGCACCCATCCTTTAACGAAGAAAGAACTGTCGATCGCCGCGTAGTCCAGCTGTTGTTTGCTTCCCCTGCTAAACTGTTCGCGCACGGTGCCCTGTTGCAGGATCATCAAAAGATCTGTTTCTTCTTCGGACAGACCGGCAGGCAATTCCATTCCCGGCCGGATAAGGGGAAGTTCTGCAGTTACCGCATCATTGGCGCCTGTATGTTTCAGCACGATGGTGTCTGTTACCGCGATGAACATCGACGCGATAGCAGGTTGTCTGTTGGCGCTCACTTCAACCGCGAGTTGTACCGGTTGCCGGGGACCATATACCGGTTTGTCGGCCGATACCCTGATCTCCGGTTTATTGCCGTGCAGGAATACGCGACGCTCGCTAAGCAGCTGATGCCGCTCATCGAACAGCAGAAAATCGGCGATACCGTAGGGAAAGCGGTACTCGGGTATATTCACTTCATAGGATCCGGTGCCGATCGCTGCCAGGCAAAGACTATCGCCTGATATGCCGAGGACGAATGTTTTTTTGTCGCGGCGGTAGACGGAATCTTCCAGCACCACCCTCAGTTTGCGGATCCCTTTATTGTCGATAACCGAAAGCTGCGCGGCAAATGGATCAACCCCTGGCAATGGAAAGACCTGTCCGGCTCCGCCGGGAGATTGCAATACGGCACGGTAGCTGCGCCAGGACCATGACATGAAAGACAGTTTACCGAGACCATACCGATTTGATCCGAAGCTGGCGATGATCGAATCGTGATCGTCTTTCAGTACACCTGTTGCAACCACCGGTAACCCGTTGGCATCGGTGATCCTGAAAACGATCGCGGTATTCGCCCCGCTTACCACAGCGCCGCCTTCCGGAGCAAATTGCATATGCCAGGGCTGCGGATCTGCAGCCCCAACAGCAGGCACTGCTTTGGGTAAGGATACAGGCGCCGGCCTGAGGTGGTTATCAATGTATAATGCGGTTGTCCCTATCAATTCAGGATGCCGGCTTGCGATACCTGTAGTATAAGTCCTCACCCAATAAAAACCGGAGGGCATTGAATCGTGGATCGGAATATACCCGTCTGTCTGAAATTGAGTGGTCTGTAATACCAATTGGGCTACTACACTGTCCCGCTCATTGACCATATCGACAAACAATTCATTTTCGCGGGACGAGAGGCGGCCGGTGCGGCTATTGACAAGAAAACTGCGGAACCGGATCGTTTCGCCGGCAGCATATACGGAACGGTCGGTATGGACGGATGCCGATTCTCCACTGGCAGCTCTCAGTATGTGAATAGTATGAGCTGCGAGCGAATCCAACTGACTCAGCTGCGATCTTCCGTTACTGCTGACAAGAAGCGATAAAACTGTTATCGATATTAACCGGTACATTTTCTTTTGCTGCCTCACAATACCAGTTGCGCATGCAGGTCTTTCAGTTTCCTGGCTGCATCCACACACAAACCCGGATGTGCGCGTGAGGTTTGAACGATCGTACTGCGATATGCCGTGAGCCAGCGAAAACGGGAGGCGATATCGAGCTGCGCGATCGGCCCGCCGTCGCTGCTGCCTCTGCAGATGCGGTCGAAGGAGACCAGCGAACGCGCTATTTCACCGACCGCTATTTCCGGGCACAGTGCTCTAAGACGGGCTTCATCAACGGTACTCATGACCTGCAGAAAGGATTGGTCGCGGCAAAACAGTATCACTCCCACATTCAGGAATTCCTCGCGCTCTACGCGGGGCATCACCCTGATAACGGCGTATTCAAATAATTTCCTGTCTGGCATCCTGCGCTGCTTTTACAAAAACCGCGGATGACTGAAGCCGCAGCGTTAAAAAATCGGTATAAACCTGTTTTCGTTCTTCGGGCGATGCTTCCTGCGGATCGGACATCAGCCAGTCGGCAGGGATTTTATCAACGATGGCTTTAATCTTACCCGGCTGCAATAGTTCCCGATATTCTTTATCCACTGCATCAAGTTCGCCGGCCCAGGGCAACAACACATGTTCCTTTACCTGCAGAAAGGGTTTTACCGCATTCTCTTTCCAGTTGTTCCAGGAATGATGGAAATACAATGCGGCGCCATGATCGATCAGCCAGAGTTCGCGCCGCCACCAGAGCAGGTTTGTATTGCGTGCCGTGCGGTCTACATTGGTGAGCAAACAATCCAGCCATACGATACGGGATGCGAGCAGTGGATCCACCTGCGTAACGGCCGGATCGAATGTAATGGCGCCCGATAAATAATGCAGTCCCAGGTTAAGACCCACACTTGCTTTCAGCAGGTCCTGGATCTCTTCGTCCGGTTCCGTTCTGCCGAATGCGGTATCGAGGTTTGCGAACACGATCTCGGGTACCTTAAGCCCGAGCGTTCTCGCAATTTCTCCGCCGATCAGGTCTGCGATCAGGGCTTTTACGCCCTGGCCTGCCCCGCGGAATTTCAGTACGTACAGGAAATCATCGTCCGCTTCCGCAATAGCCGGAAGCGATCCGCCCTCGCGCAACGGAGTAACATAGCGTGTAACATTCACCGTTCTTATTTCCTGATCGCTGCCTGCCATTGTTTTCTATTTGGTAACTGTGAACCCTGCTTCTCCGGTATGACCTGAGTCGGTTCCCACAAATACTTTGAATTCGCCCGGTTCATATACCCAGTGAAGATCCTTGTTATAGAATTTCAGGTCGTTCACGCTCAAAGTAAAAACAACTTCGCGGCTCTCGCCTTTGCGCAGCCAGATCTTCTGGAATCCTTTTAATTCTTTTACCGGCCTGGCGATGCTGCCGACCATCTGGCGTGTATAGAGCTGAACGGTCTCTTCGCCGTCGTAGTTACCGCTGTTGGTTACGTTTACGCTTACACGCAGTTTGTCGTTTGCGCCGATAGAGGTTCTGTCAAGCGCAGGTTTGCTGTATGTGAAATTCGTATAGCTGAGGCCATATCCGAATGGATACAGGGGCTCATTCGGAATATCGAGGTAGTCGGATTTGAATTTAGGCCAGTCGCCCACGGCAAAAGGCCGCCCGGTATTGAGATGATTGTAGTAAACAGGGATCTGGCCCACGCTGTAGGGAAAAGTTGCCGTGAGTTTACCGGAAGGGTTATAATTACCGAACACCACATCCGCTATTGCATTGCCGGCTTCTGTTCCGCCAAACCATACATCGAGTATGGCGGGTATATTCTGTGCTTCCCAGTTTAAAGTGAGCGGACGGCCATTGAACAGAACGAGTACAATCTTTTTCCCGGTTTTTGCGATCGCTTTCAGGAGGTTCTGCTGGCTTTCCGGAATATTGATCATGGCGCGGCTTGCCGATTCGCCCGACATATCTGCCGCCTCACCTACCGCGGCTATCACCACATCTGCTTCCTGCGCCACCTGTACGGCTTCATTCAGCATTTCATCGGCAGACCGTTTTTCCGTGGTATCCACTTCCATTCCCAGCATATTAACGCGGCGCACAAAATTGCGGTCGTCGGAAATATTAGCTCCCTTGGCATAGAGAATAGTGGCTTTATTGCCCACTACCGTTCTGATACCCTCTATCACCGAAACCGACTGCTGCCAGTCGCCCGATACACTCCAGGTACCAAGCATATTGCGCTTACTGTCTGCCAGCGGACCGATAACGGCGATGGTCCCTGATTTTTTCAGGGGCAGCAACTGGTTCTCATTTTTAAGCAACACAAAAGAATGTGCAGCTGCTTCGCGCGCTGCCATCCGGTTTTCGGGCGTCAGTATTTCCGCTGCGCGGGATGCGCTGATGCCACGGTAAGGGTCGCTGAACAGTCCGAGTTTGTATTTGGCTTCCAGAATGCGGCGGCAGGCCTGGTCTATCGCCTGCTGGGTAACTTTTCCCTCCTGTAATGACTTCTTCAGGGTAGTGAGGAACCCTTCTCCCACCATATCCATATCGAGCCCCGCATTAAGTGCCAGTGCCGAGATGGTTGCCAGATCGCCCATGCCATGCGAGCCCATCTCGTTCAGTGAAGTGTAATCCGATACCACAAAACCGTTGAAGCCCCATTCTTTGCGGAGCAGGTCTGTGAGCAGCCATTTGTTGCCGGTTGCGGGTATCTGGTCGATCGTATTAAAGGAGCTCATCACGCTGCCGGTGCCCGCTTCCACTGCGGCTTTGTAAGGCGGCAGGTATTCATTGTACATCCGGACACGGCTCATATCTACCGTATTGTAATCGCGGCCCGCTTCAGCGGCACCGTATAAGGCAAAATGTTTAACACATGCCATCAGTGAAGAAGGATTGCGGAGATCGTTGCCCTGGTAGCCCAGGACCATTGCCCTCGCTACCTGCGATCCGAGAAAAGCGTCTTCGCCGGCGCCTTCTGCAATCCGGCCCCAGCGCGGATCGCGCGCAATGTCGACCATCGGCGAAAAAGCCCAGCTGAGTCCGTCAGCGGCGCCTTCGCGGGCGGCTATCGTGGCAGTTCTCCGGATCAATGCGGTGTCCCAACTGCAGGAAAGTCCGAGCGGTATCGGGAATGTGGTCTTGTGACCATGGATCACGTCAGAGCCGAAGATCAGCGGGATCTTTAATCTCGATTGCTTAACGGCAATATCCTGTGCCTGGCGTATTTTATCTGCGCCGATCACACCGAACAGGCCGCCCACATTTCCCTGTTTGATCTTGGCTTCCACATTACTGCTGACCACGCTGCCGGTGGTAGGGCTGCCGCCGGGGATCAGCAGGTTGAGCTGACCGATCTTTTCTTCCAGGGTCATCTTCTGCATCAGCGCATTGATGTACTGATCCATCGCATTGTTCCTGGCAGACTGGCCATAGGATGCCGTAACGGCAAAAAGGAATGATAGAAGAACTGTTCTTTTCAGCATAACGGTGATTGTATATTTTGAAATTCACGAAAACCGATCATCATCTCATCCGCACCACTTTGGAAAAATCGCTCGCGATGCGGGCCTGCATCAGGGAGGTTGTATCGAGGCCCGGCTGGATCATCTGCACATGGAACTCGCATTCATAAAATTCCTTATCGGCAAAATAAGCTACATCCTTGACCCGGAACTTTACTTTGGAAGAATCATTGCCAACCGCGCGATAAAGGAATTCCGACATGGCCCTTTTCAGACGCTTCTCCGTATCTGCGGGCGTAGGTTTGGGGCTGCAGGAGACCGCGGCCGTTGCAAAGAACAGGATAATGATATTTTTCATGGCAGGCAGATTAGCGCTGAATCGGGATAAAAGATACAAAGCTTTGGGGTTCCGCTCCATTTTCATGCAATTTTTATTGGGCTTTGTCAGCAGCCACTAACAAGCGTTAATAAAATAATGAACTTAAGGGCGATCATCTTAACTTCATGTTCCCTCGTAAGAAGCTGTGCCAATGCGCAGAAAATGCAAGAAAGCAGGACAAAAAAATAATCCGATCATTACTGAAGTATGGCCATGCTCATTTTCATTTTTATCGTTCTTGCATTGATCGCTTCGGTGTATCTGTTTATGCACAGTCCGGCCTTTGGCCGCAGCGCTACAGGTGAGCGACTGCAACGGATCAGGGCATCGGCGCATTACCGCAATGGCAGTTTCCAGAACCTGAGCGATACGCCTCCCCTCACGGATGGCGCCAACTACCGGCGGCTGTTATGGGAATTTTTCTTTGTAAAACATCCGCGGGCAGCGCCTGAAAGACAACTGCCGGCGCAGAAAACGGATCTGCGTGCTTTGGGGAGCGATGAAGATGTGCTGGTCTGGTTCGGTCATTCGTCCTATTTTTTGCAGGCAGACGGAAAAAAGATCCTGGTCGATCCTGTTTTCAGCGGCCATGCTTCTCCGTTCAGTTTTACCACGAAGAGTTTTCCGGGTACGGACATGTATGGGGTAAGCGATTTACCGGAGCTCGATATCCTTTTCCTCTCGCACGATCACTGGGATCATCTGGACTATAAAACACTGCTGCAGCTGAAGCCAAAAGTTAAACGGATCATTACCGGATTGGGAACAGCTGCCCACCTGGAACGCTGGGGTTTCGATATGGCGATTGTTGAGGAGCGGGACTGGAATGAACATATTCCGCTGGGCGATGGCTTCAGCGCGGTAACGCTGCCGGCGCGGCATTTTTCGGGCAGAACATTCAAACGCAACCAGGCGTTGTGGATCTCGCTTGCTTTGCGAACACCCACTATGAATATCTATCTTGGCGGCGATTCGGGATACGATACGCATTTTAAAGAGATCGGAATAAAGTACGGTCCTTTCGATCTGGCGATACTTGAATGCGGCCAGTATAACCGGTTCTGGAAATACATTCACATGATGCCTGAAGAAGTGATCCAGGCGGGTATCGACCTGCGGGCCGGAAGGATACTGCCGGTACACTGGGCAAAATTCCGGCTGGGCCTGCATCCGTGGGATGAACCTATCAAACGGGTTATCGCGGAAGGGTTGCGCCGGAACATTCCCGTGCTGCACCCGATGATCGGAGAAAAAATGAATCTCAAGCATCCGTCCTCTTTTGTAAACTGGTGGGAGCCATGAACGCAGACGGGATCAGCATACGGAACAGTTTGCGCGCGGGCGATATCGGGTACATCGTTTACCTGCACGGCTATCTCTATCAGCAGGAATACGGCTACGGCATAGCGTTCGAAACATATGTGGCTTCGGGATTGCTGGAATTTCAGCAGCAGTATGATCCCTCCCGCGATGGTGTGTGGATCTGTGAGCATGAGGGCAGGATCGTAGGTTCATTATTCCTGGTAAACCGCGGAGAAACGGCGCAGCTCAGGTATTTTATTCTTTGTCCCGGTTATCGCGGCATAGGCCTCGGGCACCGCTTACTGGAACTTTTCATGGAACACCTGAATGAAAAACAATATCGCGGCGCGTATCTATGGACTACCGATGAACTTGCTGCCGCCGCACACTTGTATACCCGCTTCGGGTTCCGGTTAACGGAAACCAAAGCTTCAGCAGCTTTCGGCAAAAAGCTGATGGAACAGCGATACGATCTGAGGTTGGAATTGATTTGACAAATAATTAAATTGTTAGCAAAATTCATGCTGCGGAAAGCCTGGTGCATATGCCTGCTGTTCCTGGTACTGGGCAAAACCGCCCGGGCCCAGAGCATGGATACATTTGCCCACCAATTGCTCTTCAATATTTTCACCGGCAATGCCGATACGGCTATCACCGGCTTTCTCAAGTTGTATGTGCCGGTGCTATACGGGCAGAAACGGAATGCGGGCGAATGGATCCAGTATCCGGCGGCAGACACTGTGCATGTGCATGATGAAATGCATTCGTTCATTTTCACGAAGCATCCTCATTTCAAAGAGAAGTTCAGTTCGGGCCGGCTTGACGTATTCTGCAAGCGCTACGAGAACAGCCTGTTGCTACAGAATATTACGGGCGTACAATTATGGTTTGAGTTCAACGCATTGGAGGAAGCGGAGGTCGCGTTCTCGAGACTGGTGGATATGTTCATTCTGGGAAGTACGGATAAAAAATTCAGCGCGGTTAACGGGGCACAAAAAGCCGCATTTACCAATAGCCGCGACAAAACCGGTTTCAACCGCGTTCAATTGAAACTGATGGCCGACAATTCCGGGCCGCACAAGTTCAGGATCTTATTTGAGACGGGGAATGAACTTTAAGCGGTCTGACTGGCTGCAATTTTCTCCCGGCTCCACTTCAGCGCCACTTTCAGCTGTTCTTCGCGGGTCATATTGGAGTTGTCGAGGATTACCGCGTCTCCGGCGCGGCGCAGCGGACTGAATTCGCGGTTGCTGTCGATATAGTCGCGCATTTCGAGATTGGTCTTCACTTCCTCCAGGGTAATACCGGGGTTTTTGGCATATAATTCCTTGAAACGGCGTTCTACCCGTACCTGCGGGTCGGCGGTCACAAATATCTTGAGTTCCGCATCGGGGAAAACAGTTGTGCCGATATCGCGGCCATCCATCACGATGCCTTTTCTGGAGCCCATTTTCTGCTGCTGTGCCACCGCAAACTCACGTACTTCCCGGATGGCAGATACTTCACTGACATGTTCGCTCACCAGCATATCACGGATCAGCATTTCGACATCCTCGTCATTCAGGAACATATCGCTCTGCCCTGTCTGGCCATTGTACTGAAATTCAAGCGTGATCTCGCTAAGCGCATCCTTAACGGCAACCGGGTCATTCCAGTCGATATGATGTCGCAGAAAATAAAGTGTGATGGCCCGGTACATAGCGCCGCTGTCGATAAATACATAGTTCAGTTCATTGGCCAATTGCCTGGCCAGGGTGCTTTTTCCGCAGGAGGAATAACCGTCTATGGTAATAATAATAGGCTCCATATAACCAGGCAGCGATGTTCTGATGCCTGCGAAGGTAAAACAAAAAAAGCCGGGTAATCCCGGCTTTTCGCTGCAATAAAAATTGTTTAGGACGGAAGCAATACCGTGTCGATCACATGGATCACTCCATTGCTCTGGTACACATTCTTGATGGTGATGGTAGACATTCCTCCTTTTTCATCCATCAGTACGATCTTATTCCCTTTCATGGATGCAGTAAGCGTACCGCCGGCCACTGTTTTAAGGGTTGCTTTTCCGCCACCGTCCCTGATCAGTTGGGCAATGTCTTTGGCGTCCCATTTGCCTGCTACAACATGGTAGGTCAGGATCTTGGTGAGCGTAGCTTTATTCTCCGGTTTGATCAGAGATTCTACTGTGCCTTTGGGCAGCTTATCGAATGCCGCATTCGTAGGCGCAAAAACAGTGAAGGGTCCGGCGCCCTGCAGGGTGCTTACCAGGCCGGCCGCTTTTACCGCCGCTACCAGCGTGGTATGATCTGCAGAATTCACGGCATTTTCAATAATGTTCTTGGTGGCGTACATGGGAGCGCCGCCTACTTCTACGGTAGCGTCCATTTTCTGGGCCATGCTGGCATTCACGATGAATGCTGACATGATGATAAGTGCGATCTTTTTCATAATGTTGTTTTAATTAGTTGGGGTAAATGTTTGTGGATACACTTACGTCGGCCGCAGAAAGATGGATTTGCATCTCCCCGCTTTTTTTCAAAAATTGTGCCCGGAAGCCCAAGAAGCTATAGTTTAACGAATAGATCCGGGAAATCGGAAATAACTCCGTTGACTCCCAGATCCCGCAGCCTCCTGATCTCGTTTATATCGTTTACGGTCCAGGGTATCAGTGAGATGCCCGCATCGCGGCATTGTTTCACCAGCAGCGGACTAACCAGTGAAAAATGCGGGCTGTATACGGTGGGGATAAAACCAAGTGCCTTCAACTGGAGAGCCAACGCTTTTTTGTCGTTCTCTTCTATCAAAAGTGAGGTTTTTATACCCGGATAATGTTCATGAAGGTATTGCAGGGTCCTTGGATCGAACGACTGGATGATAACCCTGTCCGTTACCTGCTTCGATCTGATCACTGCTACCAGTAAATCCACAAAACTGCCAGGTTCCGGATGATACAGGTTGTCTGTTGCCGGCTGGCTCTTGGTCTCGATATTATACATGGGCCCCGGTTTATGATGAGCCGTACAATACTGTTCAACCGAATCGATCATATCTGCCAGCAGCGGTTTAATGGCGGGCAATTTCTGCTGTTGCGGGAACCTGGGATGCGGGCGCAATCCCACATCGAAGCGCTTCACCTGCGCGTAATCCATTTTGTAGATATTGAGCGAACGCTCCTCCTGTTCGGTAACAGGGCTGCCGTCGGGATGCGTACTGATCTCATGATTGAAAAAAGGTTCATGGCTCAGCACCACCTGCCCATCCCTGGTAATGACCGCGTCCGTTTCGAGCGTGGTTACCCCGAGTTCAACGGCTTTGAGCATAGCCGGGATCGTATTTTCGGGCACCAGTCCGCGACAGCCGCGATGGCCCTGTTTGTCGAATTTTTCCGCTTTCAGTTTTGTGGCTTGTCGGTTAACGGCACAGGCAAGAAGAAATATACATAATATGAAGGCCAGGGTCCTGCTCATGCAGGATAGAGTTGTTCCTTACACTTCTTCATTTCCGCGGCGATGTATTGTGCACCTGCATCGCCTGCCGCCAGTTTCTCAACAATGGTGTCGAAGCTTTGCCTGTCACGGTTCTGACTGAGTTTAAAGACGTGCTCAATACGGGTCACTTTAATATCGAAAGCAACGATGGCTTTTGTCATCCGGTCGAGGTAATCCTGCGGAATATGCTGGAATGATGAAGGTGAGGCCGGGTTCTCGAAACGTGCGGTCAGGTCCTGCAGCACCTCGAGTAATTCTTTTTCCTGCAGCAAGCTCATCGTGCCATGGGCCTGAACGGTCATATAATTCCAGGTAGAACCCTGTTGCTGGTTCGAATACCAGCTGGCGCTGACATATGTGTGCGGGCTGGTGAACAGCGCAAGCACACTGGGATTGGCTTCAAATGCCAGGTGGTGATCGTTGCTGCGCATGATATGACCGCGGAGATGTATTTCCTGGCCTTCTTCCCTGATCAATACCGGCACCTGTGTGGCCACCGGAAAGTTGTTGGCATCCACTCCTATCACTGTGATAAACGGATGTGTTTTCATGAATGCCAGCACCGCGGCCTGGTCTTTCTCTTTGTAGTGTGGTAAATTATACATGTACCGAAGGTAATAAAACCCGGAAAGAGCCGGCGGCTGTTTACATGACCGGGCTGTTGGGTGTATTTCCGGCAATCAGCCACGCAATATGGATCATACCGTAACTGCCGGTTTCGGCGCCGGGGTACGGGCATTCCTGATGGCAATATTCCGGACCGCCGCTGCCGCAAACTGTCTGAATGCCTGCCGGCCTATCGGTTCATCCCCAACCATGGCCGGGATGCCGATATCGCCACCCTCACGGATGCTTTGCACAAGCGGTATCTGCCCCAGGAACGGCAGGTCATATTCTTCAGCCAGTTTTTTGCCGCCTTCTTTACCAAACAGGTAGTATTTGTTTTCCGGCAGTTCTGCAGGGGTGAAATAAGCCATATTTTCCACCAGTCCTATGATGGGTACATTGATCTGCGCCTGTCCGAACATCGCGATCCCTTTTTTGGCGTCGGCCAGGGCAACGGTTTGCGGGGTGGTGACGATCACTACACCGGTAACCGGAACGGTCTGCATCAGCGTAAGATGTATATCGCCTGTTCCGGGCGGCATATCGATAACAAGATAATCCAGTTCGCCCCAGTCTACATCGGTTACGAATTGCCGGATAGCGCTGCTGGCCATCGGTCCGCGCCAGACTACGGCATCTTTTTCGCTTACGAGCAGGCCGATGCTCATCAGCCGGATGCCGTATTTTTCCAGCGGCACGATCATGCCTTTACCATTCATTTCCTTCATCATCGGCCTTTCGCCGCGCACGCCGAACATGATGGGTACGCTGGGGCCGTAGATGTCTGCATCCATCAGTCCTACAGCAGCGCCACCTTCTTTCAATGCAAGCGCCAGGTTGGCCGCAACCGTGCTTTTACCCACGCCGCCCTTGCCGCTTACAACGGCGATAATATTTTTCACTCCGGCCAGCAACTGCTGGTTGTCTTTACGCAGAGAAGAAGTATTGGCTGTAAAGTTCACTTTTACGTTGGCCTCCTTATTCACGAGCAGCTTCACCGCATTTTCGCTGGCGCTGCGCATCATGTCCTTCATAGGGCAGGCCGGGGTGGTCAAAACGATCGTGAAACTTACCTCGTTACCGTTTATGGTGATATCTTTCACCATATTCAGCGTTACCAGGTCTTTGCCCAGATCGGGCTCCTGCACATTGCTCAATGCCTTCAGTATATCGGCCTCTGTCATCACGAAAGTTTTTGTTAAAAAGGGATTCCGGCTGCAAAGTTAACCCCTTGGGGGCTTACTTTGTCGGAAATAGAGCGGCTGGGCGCATGAATTTTATGTACAACGCTTGTATTTTTGATCGAATGATAAAACTGCTACGATACATTTCCCTGCCCGTTTTTCTTTTCTGTCTTCAACAGGGTTATGCACAGCAATCAGCCAATCCGAACCCTTACCGTGATTCAGTAGTTCAGTTGTATGGTGTAGTGATGACAGCCGACAGCCTCCAGGGCATTCCATCCTGCAGTGTGATCGTGGAAGGCAAGGGCCGGGGAACGATCACCAGCTACGACGGGGTATTCTCCATTGCCGTGTTGAAAGGCGACAGGATCACTTTTTCGAGCATTGGCTATAAAGACCGCAGCATCATCATCCCCCGCGACCTGGAAGGCAACCAGTACAGCGTGATACAGCTGCTCGTAAGCGATACAACGTACCTGCCTGCCACTATCCTCAAGCCAAGACCCACCCGTGAGCAATTCGAGCGCGATTTCGTCAACAATAAAGTGGCTGATGACCTGTACGAGACCGCACGCAAGAATACCAACGAGGCTACCATGCGGCAGCTGATCGCCAACCTGCCTTCCGATGGCCGGGAAGCGGTTAATTATCAGTTAAGGCAGCAGGCCACCAAAGCATACTATGCCGGCCAGGTACCGCCAATGAATATCCTTAATCCTGCCGCCTGGGCAGACTTCATCAAAGCATGGAAACGCGGCGATTTCAAGAAAAAAAGCAACGACTAGGCCGGTCCGGCACCTTCCCACAAATAAATTCTTTTACTGCAAAGCAGGTTTTACATTTGCCGGAACGATTCAAATTGCGGTCATGGCTATTAAAAATATGACGGTTATCGGTGCGGGCACCATGGGAAATGGCATTGCACATGTGTTTGCCCAGCATGGTTTCCAGGTAACGCTGGTGGATGTTAGTGCCGCGCAGCTCGAAAAAGCGCTGCAGACCATTGGCAAAAACCTGGACAGGCAGCTGAGCAAGGGTAGTCTTACCGAAACAGAGAAGCAGGAGACCCTTTCGAGGCTGGTCACAGCCACCGATCTCGCTGCAGGTGTGAGTAAAGCAGACCTGGTGGTGGAAGCTGCAACGGAGAACACGGACCTAAAACTGAAAATATTCGCTCAGATGGACGAGGCCGCCCCGGCAGGTGCTATCCTGGCTACCAATACCTCTTCTATTTCCATCACAAAGATCGCGTCGGTGACAAAACGGCCTTCGTTGGTGATCGGGATGCATTTCATGAACCCGGTACCTGTGATGAAGCTGGTGGAGATCATCAACGGCTATGCCACTGCGTCTGAAACCACTGATATGATCGTGGAACTGAGCAGGCAATTGAATAAACTGCCCTGCGTGGTGAATGACTATCCCGGGTTTATCGCCAACCGCATACTGATGCCGATGATCAACGAAGCCATTTACAGCCTGTATGAAGGTGTTGCCGGCATTGAAGCGATAGACACGGTAATGAAAACAGGGATGGCGCATCCGATGGGGCCGTTGCAACTGGCTGATTTTATAGGGCTGGATGTTTGCCTGAGCATCCTGCGCGTGTTGCATGACGGGTTTGGCAATCCAAGGTATGCACCCTGTCCACTGCTGGTGAATATGGTCACTGCGGGCAAGCTCGGCGTTAAGACCGGCGAGGGCTTTTACCGGTATACCGCCGGCAGCAAGGATCTGGTGGTGAGTGACAGGTTTAGTCTACCTTAAATTTCCTTATGTTCTTTATCCTTTCCAAAGTATTGTTCTTCCTGCTGGTGCCATTCTGGTGGATCGTAATACTATTCATCTGGATGGTACTGGCCAAATCGCCCGTAC
>JAFBAN010000093.1 GCA_019247775.1 Chitinophagaceae bacterium
GCAACTACTTTCTCTTTCAGTTCCAGTTCACCACCGGATTTCACCTTATTTACGTTTACTTTAGACATCTATCTAACGATTAAAATTGTTGTTCTAATTAGAATTGCAGACCTGCTTCGCGTGCACCGTCAGCTACTGATTTCACCCGGCCATGGTACAGGTTACCGCCACGGTCGAACACGCAGGCAGTGATACCCAGCTCAACCGCTTTGCGGGCGATGGCAGCGCCTACCAGTTTCGATTTCTCGATCTTGGTAACTTTCTGCGCCGCGATATCCTTATCGCGTGAAGAAGCCGATGCCAGTGTTGCGGCATTATCGTCGTCGATCAGTTGCGCATAGATCTCGGCATTGCTGCGGAATACAGACAGACGCGGCTTAGCTGCAGTACCAGCGACCTTCTTACGAACGCGGTACCTGATCTTCTGTCTTTGAATAAGTTTGCTCATCTTTTTCTATTTATGCCCCCGATTCGGCCGGGAGATTTTTCAAATTTGTTGTCTTAACCCTACTCCCCCTTCAGGGGGCCGGGGGGTATTATTTACCCGCTGCCTTACCAGCTTTCCTTCTCAGTACTTCACCTGCATACTTCACACCTTTTCCTTTGTATGGCTCAGGCTTACGCAGGCTGCGCAGTTTGGCTGCCACCTGGCCGATCAGCTGCTTATCGATGCCTTCCAGCATGATCTTCGGGTTCTGGCCTTTTTCAGTTGCTGTTGCTACTTTCAGTTCTTTCGGAACTTCGAACACGATATTGTGCGAATAGCCCAGCGACAGGTCCAGCAGGTTACCGGTATTGGCGGCCTTAAAACCTACACCCACCAGTTCCAGTTCTTTTTTATATCCTTCCGTTACGCCTTTAACCAGGTTGTTGATCAGCGCGCGGTACAGGCCATGCATGGCACGGTGGCGGATCTGATCGGTAGGACGCGTAAACAGTACCTGCCCGTCCTTTACTTCTACTTTGATATCCCGGTCGATCGTTTCTTTCAGTTCGCCTTTAGGTCCTTTAACGGTTACAACATTATCGCCGTTAACCGTTACCGTAACACCTGCAGGAAGAGCCACCGGTTGTTTTCCAATACGAGACATAGTCGTTCAGTTTTTTAGTTGATTCAATGCATCTCCCGTGTTCAGCCCCGACTAAAAGGCTTAATTGTCAGAAGATCTTATTTCCCAGAAGCTTTTGGCCTTTAGCCTTAAGCTTTCAGCTTAGTAGATATAGCACAATACCTCACCACCCACATTCTGCGCTTTCGCCTGCTTATCGGTGAGTACGCCTTTGGAGGTACTCAGGATAGCTACGCCCAGACCATTGATCACGCGTTTGATCTCAGCCGGCTTGGCGTATTGACGCAAACCCGGACGGCTAACGCGCTCCAGCGAACGGATGGCAGCCTGTTTGGTTGTAGGATCGTATTTCAATGCGATCTTGATCAGACCCTGCTTGTTGTCGTCCTCGAACTTGTACTTCAGGATATAACCCTGTTCGTACAGAATCTCTGTCAAACGCTTTTTCAGGTTGGAAGCAGGAATTTCAACCAGCCTGTGGCCAGCCAACTGTGCGTTGCGAATCCTGGTTAAGAAGTCTGCTATAGGATCAGTTACCATAATTATTTGAATTAATTCTTATTAAATTTTATCCCAACTTCCCCTCAGGGGGCTGGGGTGGGTTACCAGCTCGCTTTCTTCACGCCCGGGATCTGTCCGTTCAGCGCCATATCGCGGAACATGATCCTCGAGATACCGAAATACCTCATGTATCCCCTTGGACGGCCGGTAAGCTGACAACGGTTCTTCAACCTAACCGGTGAAGCGTTCTTTGGAAGTTTATCCAGTGCTGCATAATCACCTGCCGCTTTTAAAGCTGCACGTTTGTCTGCAAACTGGGCTACCAGTTTTTCACGCTTTTTCTGCCTGGCTTTGATGGATTCTTTTGCCATGTATTAGTTGTTTTCTTTTTTAGCATTTTTGAATGGCATACCCAGCTCTTTCAGGAGCTCGTAAGCTTCTTCATTGGAGTTCGCCGTTGTTACGAATGTGATATCAAGGCCTGTGATCTTATTCACCTTATCGATGTCGATCTCAGGGAAGATGATCTGCTCGGTAACACCCAGTGTGTAGTTACCGCGGCCATCGAATGATTTATCACTGATCCCCTTGAAGTCGCGCACGCGTGGCAGGGCCACAGACACGAGCCTGTCGAGGAATTCGTACATTTTCTCTCCGCGCAGGGTAACACGCGCACCGATCGGCATGCCCTTACGCAGTTTGAAGTTGGAGATATCTTTTTTGGATACCGTAGGAACCGCTTTCTGACCAGTGATGGTGTTCAGCTCATCCACGGCAATATCTACCAGTTTCTTATCAGTTACCGCGCCGTTAACGCCGCGGTTGATACAGATCTTTTCCAGTTTAGGAGCCTGCATTACAGTTTTGTAAGCAAACTTCTTCATCAGGGCAGGGATCACCTCTTTGGTGTATTTGTCTGCCAGTCTCGGAGTGTATTTTGCAGTACTCATTATTTGATCACCTCCCCGGATTTTTTAGAGATTCTAACTAATTTACCGTTCTCACGAGTGCGTTTTGCCTTGGTTGGCTCGCCTTTTTTCGCATCCCACAGCATTACATTGCTGATAGCGATAGGGGCTTCTATTTTCACGATACCGCCCTTTGTATTGGAAGCAGAGGGCTTGGTATGTTTTGTAACGATGTTTACGCCTTCGATCACCACGCGTGGCTTTTCGGCATCAACGATCACCTCCAGCACCTTGCGGGGCTTTTTCAGGTCCTTATCATCACCGGTGATCACCACTACGGTATCTCCTTTCTTGATGTTGAACTTGGGTTTGAATCTTGTACTCATTTTTTTATGCTTAATGCTCAACGCTAAATGCTTAACGCTTCGCTTGTTTTAATTGTGAGCCTTGGCTTCCCGCTTTAAGCGTTCGGCGTTCAGCGTTTTGCTTATAACACTTCCGGCGCCAGTGAAATGATCTTCATGTAGCCTTTATCACGCAGTTCCCTCGCTACCGGCCCGAAAATACGGGTGCCGCGCGGCTCGTCTGCGTTGTTCAGTAATACCACTGCGTTGTCGTCGAAACGGATATACGATCCGTCTTTGCGACGCAGTTTGTTAGTGGTGCGCACGATCACCGCTTTGGATACGGTACCTTTTTTGATACCGCCCGCAGGGATCGCATCCTTTACAGTTACCACGATCTTGTCGCCGATCCTGGCATAGTCCTGGCCGCTATTACCCAGCACCCGGATACACAGTACCTCTTTAGCGCCACTATTATCAGCTACATTCAATCTGCTTTCTTGCTGAATCATTTTGTAAGCTTTTAGCTTTTAGCGGTTAGCGGTTAGCTAACCTTAATCTATTGTTTACTCCTGTCTGGCTAAGAGTCCCCACGGTACCGTTGGGACTAACAGCCAACAGCTTATTTCGCTTTTTCTACGATCTCTACCAGTCTCCAGCGCTTTGTTTTGCTCAGGGGGCGGGTTTCCATGATCTTCACCACATCGCCGATACCGCACTCACTTTTTTCATCATGAGCATGGAACTTGGTGGTCTTCTTTACGAACTTACCGTAGATAGGGTGCTTTACCTTTCTTTCCACAGCAACAGTGATGGTCTTATCCATCTTGTCGCTGGTTACCACCCCGGTCCTTGTTTTACGCAAATTTCTTTCAGCCATTGTTTTAAGCTTTTAGCTTTTAGCGGTCCCGTCTTGCGGGACCAGATTGTTATTCTTGTCCGTACAGCTAATAGCTAAAAGCTAAAAGCTAACGGCTTGACTTATGCTCCCAGTTCTTTCCTCTTCAGTTCAGTTTTCAGCCTGGCGATATCGCGGCGCAGTGCGCGAACGCTCATCGGGTTTTCCAGCGGCGAGATCGCATGAGCGAACTCGAGTTTCTTCAACCGGAGCTGGTCTTCGCTGATCCTGGTCTTCAGGTCGTTCACATTCAGTTCCTTGATCGACTTATTGAAGTCGTATGATTTCTTGTTTGCCATTGCAACTACTTTTAAAGGTTATGCCTGCAGATCTCTCCTGATGACGAATTTGGTTGCGATCGGTAATTTCTGTGCAGCCAGGTTCATCGCTTCTTTTGCAGTGGCTTCAGTAACGCCATCGCATTCGAAGATGATACGTCCTGGTTCTACTACAGCCGCCCAGAATTCGGGGTTACCCTTACCCTTACCCATCCTCACTTCGGCAGGCTTGCGGGTAATGATCTTATCAGGAAAAACACGGATCCACACATTACCCTCACGCTTCATGGCACGGGTCATGGCCTGACGGGCTGATTCGATCTGACGGTTGGTCAGCCAGATGGGCTCCAATGCTTTCAGTGCATACGAACCGAAAGAGATTGCAGTACCACGCTTGGCCACCTCGCGGATACGTCCTTTTTGCTGCTTCCTATGTTTGCTTCTTTTAGGCTGTAACATTTCTCAGTTTTTTTTGTCCACAGACCATGGTCCATGGTTATTCGAAACTTTAGCAATTACCAATTATGAATTACTAATTATTAATTCTTATCTGCGTCCGCCGCCGCCACGGTTATCTCGTCCGCCACGGTCTCCACCGCCACGACGATCATCTCTCCTGTCGCCACGATCCCTTCTGTCGCCGCCACGGTCATCACCGCCCCTGTCTCTTCTGTCGCTCAGATCGCTCTTACCGCCTACGAAATTCGGGTTCAGTTCACGCTTGCCCAGTACTTCACCTTTACAGATCCATACTTTGATCCCGATCTTCCCATATACCGTTTGTGCGAATACGTTGGCATAATCGATATCCATCCGGAATGTATGCAGCGGGGTACGGCCCTGCTTGAATTCTTCGCTACGTGCGATCTCCGATCCGCCCAAACGTCCGCTCAGTTTCACTTTGATACCTTCGGCGCCCATACGGAGCGTTGAAGCGATCGCCATTTTGGTAGCGCGTTTGAAATTGATACGGTTCTCGATCTGACGCGCGATGGTATCGCCAACGATAGTGGCATCCAGCTCGGGGCGACGGATCTCGAGGATGTTGATCTGCACATCTTCTTTGCCGGTCAGTTTTTTCAACTCTTCTTTGATACGGTCAACTTCACCACCGCCTTTACCGATAATGATACCAGGCTTCGACGTATGGATGGTAACGATCAGTTTGCCGAGTGTGCGCTCGATAACGATCTTGGCGATACCGCCTTTGTTGATACGTGCACTCAGGTAAGTACGGATCTTATGATCTTCGATCAGCTTGGAGGCATAATCTTTCCTGTTGCCGTACCAGTTACTGTCCCATCCGCGGATGATACCTAACCTGTTACCAATTGGATTTGCTTTCTGACCCATATAATGGTTTCTAGTTTTTAGAATCTACGATTATTGTTACATGGTTGCTGCGCTTACGAACCCGGTAGCCGCGGCCCTGAGGAGCCGGACGCATCCGCTTCAGTACGCGACCGCCGTCTACGAACACGGTCTTAACCACCAGGGCGCTGTCTGCCGCGCTGGTACCGTTGTTTTTCTGCTCCCAGTTACTGATGGCGCTTTTCAGCAGCTTTGCCAGCGGGGTGGCATTGTGCTGGGGATGGTGCTCGAGAATAGCCAGTGCCTTCTCCACTTCCATACCGCGGATCACATCAGCCAGCAAACGCATCTTGCGCGGGCCGGTGGGGTAATTGTTCAGTTTTGCTACTGCTTCCATTTAGTTTAGTTTGTGGTTTGGGGTTTGGAGTTTGGAGTTGAAGTATAAAACCCCAAACTCCAAACCCCAAACTCCTAACCAGTTATTTTTTTGCTCCTGCGTGTCCTTTAAAGTTCCGGGTGGGGGCAAACTCGCCGAGTTTGTGACCTACCATGAATTCTGTTACGTAAACAGGGATGAATTTATTCCCGTTGTGCACCGCGAAAGTGTGGCCCACAAAATCCGGAGTGATCGTACTGCGACGGCTCCAGGTTTTGATAACTCCTTTCTTGGTTTTGCCTTCAGCCATACCCAACACTTTACCCTCGAGGTTAGCGTCTACGTAAGGACCTTTTTTAATCGAACGAGCCATGTTATTTTTAGTTTACTGGTCTATTTGTTTTTAATCGCCGGCTAATCCTATTTAGCCAGTTTTTTACCGTCACGACGCTGGATGATCAGCTTATCGCTGCCCTTTCCTTTGGTACGTGTTTTCTCGCCTTTGGCATACTTACCGGTGCGGCTCCGTGGGTGACCACCTGAGGCTTTACCTTCACCACCGCCCATCGGGTGATCTACCGGGTTCATGGCTACACCACGAACGCGGGGGCGAATGCCTTTCCAGCGGTTCTTACCGGCTTTACCTGCAGTTTCCAGGTTATGATCGCTGTTGGATACCACACCTACAGTAGCATAACAGTTGATCAATACTTTTCTCAGTTCGCCTGAAGGCATTTTGAGAACGGCATATTTTTCTTCCTTGTTGGCGAGCTGTGCGGATGAACCGGCGCTTCTCACCATTTTACCACCCTGGCCCGGCTGCAGTTCCACGTTGTGGATCATGGTACCAAGCGGCATATTCTTCATCAGCAGGGCATTGCCGATCTCCGGAGCAACTTCGTCGCCGGCGATCACGGTAGCGCCCACCTGCAGACCCTGCGGAGCAATGATATAGCTCTTCACGCCATCAGGATATTGCAGCAAAGCGATGAATGCGGTACGGTTCGGATCGTATTCGATAGACAGAACGGTACCCGGAACATCCCTTACGCTTCTTTTGAAGTCAACAATACGGTAGTGGTGTTTGTTACCACCGCCCATATAACGGGATACACGACGACCCTGCGAGTTACGTCCTGCAGTGCTTTTCTGCGGTTCCAGCAGGCTTTTCTCAGGCTCATTGGTCGTGATCTCTGCATAAGCATTACCAATCCTCCAGCGGGTTCCTGCGGTGATCGGTTTGTACTTTTTAAGTGCCATTTTAATCTCTTTTTCCAGCCCCCTAAGTCGGAGGCTTAATTATTTAATCAACTTTCGCGGCAGTTGAGCGCCATTCTTCCCTAACTCCCCCTTCAGGGGGCCGGGGGGTTAAATATTTGAATACAGATCGATGCTCTCGCCTTCACCCACTGTTACCAATGCTTTCTTGTACGCACCTTTCATACCCTGGATAAAACCGGCTTTGGTGTAACGCGCCTTGTTCTTTCCCGGAACAACCGAAGTGTTTACGTCTACCACGCTTACGCCATAGAATTCTTCGATCGCTTTTTTGATCTCCAGTTTGTTGGCCTTACGGTCTACTTTGAAAGCATACCTTCTCAGTTTTTCCTGCTGGGCATTGGCCTTCTCGGTCAAAATGGGTTTTATCAATACTTGTGACAGTTTCATTGTCTTTATTTTGAAACGTTACTTAAATTATGCTTCAGCGCCTTCTTCGTCTGTAAAGATCTTCGCCGTGTTCTCGGTGATCAGCAGTACATCCGCATTCATGATCTCATAAGTGCTGATATCGGCCAGCAGTGAGCTGGTAACATTCGGGATATTCCTTGTGCTCAGGTACAGGTTATCGTTGTACTCGGGCAGCAGGATCAGTGCTTTCTTATCAGATACTTTCAGGTTACCCATGATCTCAGCTACCTGTTTTGTTTTCGGCGCGTCGAGATTGATATCTTCCACCACGAAAATGGCGTTGTCTTTCACTTTATAGCTCAGCGCAGAGATCTTGGCCAGGTCCTTCACCTTACGGTTCAGTTTGAAATCGTAAGCATGGGGTTTGGGTCCGAAGATGGTACCACCGCCTTTGTACAGCGGGTTACGGATATTACCCTTACGAGAACCGCCGGTGCCCTTTTGCTTGTGCAGCTTGCGGCTGGCGCCCTGTACTTCGGCACGGGTCTTTACTTTGTGCGTACCCTGACGGGCTGCAGCGAGGTATTGTTTTACGGCCAGGTAGATCACATGGTCATTGGGTTCAACACCGAATACTTCCTCGGGTAAATCAACAGACCTGCCGGTTTTCTCGCCCTTTATATTTAATACATCAAGTTTCATGTTCTTTCGGTTAAATGTGATTTACTTCTGGATTAAAACGATGGAACCGTTATGACCGGGAACAGAGCCGCTGATCAGGATATAGTTCTTTTCAGGAAATATCTTCACCACTTTCAGTCCTTTCATCTTCACCCTGTCGCCACCCATACGGCCTGCCATACGCATGCCTTTGAATACGCGTGAAGGATAAGATGAACCACCGATAGAACCCGGGGCCCTCGAACGGTCGTGCTGACCATGCGATGCCTCACCCACACCGGAGAAACCATGGCGCTTAACAACACCCTGGAAACCCTTGCCCTTAGACGTGCCTACTACCTCAACAGCATCGCCTTCTGCGAAGATGTCTACGGTAACGGTTTCGCCCAATGCTTTTTCTATGGAGTAGTTGCGGAATTCTTTTACGAATTTCTTGGCTGAAGTCTGTGCTTTGGAGAAGTGGTTCAGTTCAGACTTGATGGAGTGCTTTTCTTTTTTGTCGCCGAACGCGAGCTGGAGTGCGGTATAGCCGTCAGACTCCTGGGTTTTCACTTGTGTTACTGTACAAGGACCAGCTTCGATGATGGTGCAGGCTGTCTGCTTTCCATCGGCTGCGAAGATGCTGGTCATCCCGATTTTTTTACCAATAATACCTTTCATCGTTTGCGGTTTATGCCCCGCAAGGTTAAGAGGACATCCCAGTGATGAACCGGGATTCAATCCTTGTCAACTGCCGACCTTTTCCCTTTGCCCACCGTAGCTTTAGCGAAGGTGGGTTGCTCTATGCGGATCACCTTTGCCAAGGCTACGGTGATCGATGGAAGTACCGGAAGCAAACAAACCTCGAAGGGCCTGTTTATATTTTACCCCCTGCCCCCTGAAGGGGGAGTTGGGAATTTTTATAATTCAGAGCTGCTTTATTTCCTTTAGGAAGTTGGCAGATGAAAAAGAATTTCAAAAAAGAACTTGTTTCCCCTAGCTCCCCCTTCAGGGGCTGGGGGGTATTATGCTTTGATCTCAACCTCCACGCCTGAAGGCAGATCCAGTTTGCTCAGCGCATCTACTGTGCGTGAAGAAGAAGTGTAGATATCCAGCAAACGCTTGTGCGTACACAACTGGAACTGCTCACGGCTCTTCTTATTCACGTGGGGTGAACGCAGAACGGTAAAGATCCTCTTATGGGTAGGCAAAGGAATTGGTCCTGTTACCACCGCACCGGTACTGCGCACCGTTTTTACGATCTTTTCGGCAGATTTATCCACCAGATTGTGATCGTATGATTGTAATTTGATTCGGATTCGTTGAGACATAGCCAAAACCCAATTTTCGGTTGGGGTTGCAAAGGTAAGCCGCTGTTACTTAACGGACAACTATTTAAAAGGTTTTTTGTGAATTTCTTCCCTTAAAACCCAAAAATATACCCAAAGCCTGCAAAGCGGGGAATTATTCACATTTTTAGGGGCGGATCGGAGGCTGCGAAGGTATTAGTTTGATTTTTAACCGATTATTTAGCACCCGGAAGACCGGCCGCATCTTCGGATCGATCTAATTGATAATTTTAGACCAAGACTGACTGTAATGGCAAAAAAGAGCAAGCCAAAAGATACTACCTCAAAAACCGGCCGTCCGGCCCCTGCGGCGCCCTCCAAGCCCCGTACGGCGCCGACGGTGTCCAGCCTTATCCCGCTGGGCTTTTTCCTGGCCTATATGGGGGTCCATTTTATCCCGAATCTCGACGCATACGACGCCATGGGCCCCCAGTGGTTCTATGTGGTATGGCTCGACCTGGCCACCATTATTTACATATTGATCGCAAAGGCCAATTACAATACAGCCGTAAAAGGGATCTTCAGCCATCTGTTTACCAAACTGTTCCTGGCTTTTTTTGTGCTGGCAGGGCTATCCGCGCTGGCGGCCATCAACCCTACCGAAACCCTGGTCTGCTATGTACGGCTGGTAGCCACCATTATCGCATTTTTCAACCTGGGTATCCTGTTTTACCAGCGGCTGGAGCTGTTCAAATGGATCGCGCAGCTGCTTGGTTTTATCCTGCTGATAGAATCCTACCTGACCATCACGGCTTTCCTGAACGGATTCGGGCAGATGTCTATGACCGACCTGATCATGAGCCTGAAAGGCACTACGGGTAATAAGAACATCTTTGCGGCGGGGCTGGTAGTGAAGATCCCCTTTGTGATGTACAGCATTTACACTGCCGGTATCTGGAGACGGGTATTGAACATCGGCATCCTGCTGATCGGCACCATTACCATTTTTATCCTGAATGCGCGGGCATCCTATCTCAGCCTTATCCTGATCGCGGCGCTCTATACCCTGTTCGTTATCCTGGAATACCGCAAACAGAAACAGGAGGAGCAAACGCTTTACCGGCTCGCCTATATTGTAGTGCCGCTGCTGGCGGCTTTGTTCATTTCACAGATAGAGCTTTCGAATATCAAGAGCCTGCAGGAGGATAATGCGGGAAAGGATTTCGGATCGGTAACAGAAAGGCTGGGTTCGCTGAGCGCCACTTCCGACGAAAGCAACCAGGTGCGCCTGCGGCTGTGGTCGCATGCGGTTGACTACACGAAACACCATCCGCTGATGGGTTGCGGATACGGTAACTGGAAGATCGCTTCCATCCCCTACCAGCGGCTGATCACGAACGACCTGTATGTACCGATCCATGCCCACAACGATTTTGTGGAAGAATTTGCGGAGCTGGGCATTCCGGGCGGACTGCTTTATCTCTCGCTTTTTGTCTGCATACTTGTTTTTACGATCAGAACCTATCTCTCCGCCGCCTCTGCGGATCTGAAACTGATAGCAGTGTTCAGTCTGCTGGCTTTTGCGGGATACTCGGTAGACGCCCTGTTCAACTTTCCGCTGGAGCGGCCGATCAGCCAGGTATTCTTCGCGCTGATCACGGCCGTAAATGTGCTGGCCTGTCTTGCCGCGCGAAAGCAGGTACGGAACGAAAAAGAGCCCGAGACGCGTTCAACCTGGAAACCGGTGTACGGGCTTACGGCTATCCTGCTGCTGCTTCCTTCGGCCTATGTTACTTACCTGACTTACCAGTCGCTGATCGTGCAGCGCATCATTATCCCGGATATCGAGCACGAGCCTTTGCAGCTCAAATGGCAGGAGCTGTTCCCGAAGATCCCCTCCATCCCCAATATCAGCGCT
>JAFBAN010000150.1 GCA_019247775.1 Chitinophagaceae bacterium
AATTCGGATCCTTCATCTGCACGCTCAACGGTATGATGGTTGAATCGTTGCTGTTGAACGGCTTTTCCCAGGTAGTACGGGATCTGTCTTTTTCCCTGGTATCCCAAAGAAAAGGTTCGCGGATACCCTGGTCTGGCTTTTTGCCCAACATCCCGATCTCTTCGCCATAGTACAAATACGGCGAGCCTGGCAAAGTGAGCAGGATCGATGCAGCCATTTTAGCTTTCTGGGTATTATTATTGAGCGAGCTCATAATACGCACCTGGTCGTGGTTGGTGAGAAAGGTCGCATCCACATAATCAGGATTAACAGTCCGGTAAAAATCGCGGATCTTTTTATGCATGATGGCCAGTGAATCTGCCTTTTCATTGTTCAGCGCCTTGATGATCGCGCCACCCATGTCGAAATTGAATAATGCCGGGATACCCTTCAGGTAAGGTCCCACCACTTCTGCCGGGGCCCATACCTCCCCTACGAGGTAAAAATCCTTGTTTACCTTCCGCATTTCCTGCAGAAAGTATTCCCACCACCGGTGGTTGTCAAGCGGACGGTCGTCAGGAAAAATATGCCGGGCCGCATCGAGCCGGAAACCATCCACCTTAACTTCAGATGCCCAGAACCGGCCGATATTAAATACTTCCTGCCTGAGTTTTGGATTATCGTAGTTCAGGTCGGGCATATTGCCGCCGAATTGCGCGTAGTAATAATAATTGCTGTCTGCCCCCGGGAGCCTGACCCAGTGATTTCTTTCCCTGGTTTCACCTGCAGTAACATTTCCCCTGGAGCGGGTTTGCGGATCGGATTTTTCCGTCCACACATAGTAATCGCGGTATGGGCTGTTAACACCTTTTTTGGCATCTAAAAACCAGGGATTACGGCTGCTCGAATGGTTGAGCACCATATCGATCACCACTTTGATATTTCTTTTATGTGCTTCCTCAACGAACTTTTTAAAGTCGTCCACAGTGCCATATGTTGAATCGATGCCATAATAATCTACTACATCATATTTGTGATAAGATGGTGAAGGGCTCATCGGCATCAGCCAGATAGATCCAACGCCCAGGTCTTTCAGGTAGTCGAGCTTGGACATCATTCCCTTGATATCACCCTTGCCATCGCCATCGGAATCAGCGAATGACTGTACATAGATCTCGTAACTGATGGTTCGGGGCCAGGCGCTCAGGTTAGCCTGCGCTATAAGATCATTTATCCCGAAACCTATCAAACAAATAAGAAACAAAATAAAATAGGAAAACAAACGCTTCATGTTGCTGCTTTTATTTGTGGTCAAACTTTAATTCCAAAGTTATTGAACGCGGGAGTTAAGCTTTTCAGCCCCACTCATTAATTCAAAATAATACCAGGATTACCGCTCTGCTCATCATCCGGGATCTGGAATATGACTTTGCGGGAATCCCACGCATCACCGCGTACATCCAGTTTGAGGCGTTTAAGTTCGTGCAGGCGCTCGCCGCGGAATGACAGTTCTAACCGGCGTTCCTTACGAACCGCATTAGTGATACCTGCTTGTCCGGCCGCAACCGTTGTAACATTGACGCCATAGGCCCTCTTCTCGATCTTATTCAGCCATAATACCGCTTCTGCAAGATCAGTTGGCGTACCTGATGCTGCCAGGGCTTCGGCATAGATCAACAGCAGTTCATCAAACCCGGTTACGATCGCATCCATGGCATTGTAATCAAACTTTTTGGTATAGATGACACCATTCTTCGTAACAAAGAACTTATTATACCGGGTATCTGTTGCCGGCGTATAAGCGGCGATCAGGTTTGAGGATGGAGAAAACTGGGGAATGCTTCCATTGGTATTATTCGTTCTATAGGCGCCGGTAAGACCGCCCCAGAGATTATTGGTAGCACTCACGCTCGGTATCGCAAAAATCACTTCCTTGGTTGTTCCGTTCGTAGTGGTTGCCCTTGCATATTTGGTCATCACATCAACATCGAGGTCATATTTGCCAGATTGCATAACCGGCCTGGCTTCTGCAACTGCATTGGCCATATCCCCTTTGAAAAAGTAAACTTTTGCCAGCAGGGCTTTCGCCGCATCGCGGGTAGCAAACCCGTTATTCCAGGTTGTTCGGCTGGCAGGCAAGTTAGCGGCTGCGAATTTCAGGTCGGTGATAATCTGCGCGTATGTTTCTTCAACGGTAGAACGCTGCAGCTTGTCAAAGGATTCGGAGATCGTAGTAGTACCCCTCAGCCGGAGTACGATCCCTTTTCCTGCTACATTTTTGGTTGCATCACTGTAAGGCAGGCCGAAAAAGCGGACCAGGTGGAAAAATCCAAGTCCCCTGATATACGCCGCATCTGCTTTCAGTTCATTAGCAACAGTGGCATCAGCCGTTGCCAGGATACCATCTGCCAGCGTGCTTGCGCTGGCAACATTCGCCCGGTTAATGGCCACATAGGTGTTGTTCCAGGTATCGCGGCCCCTTGGATTAAACAGATCCATGGAATGACCAACGATCTGAGACCAATCGAATATGCTTGAGGTGGTTACCGCATCGTCTGCCATCACATCGGCGCTTACGAGCGGGTTACCGTTCATAAAGCCATTGCTGTTGATCTGTGCATAGGCGCTGATCATTAATTTTTTAAGATCATCAGCCGTTTTGATGGCGTCATCGGTAAGTACCGTGGTACCGCCAGGCCGGATCTCCAGGAATTCCGACTTGCTGCACGAAGTGAGAAACAGACCGGATCCAATTATCGTCGTAAGTATTGCGTATTTGAATTTCATGGTACTGATTTTAGAAGTTCAGGTTTAAGCTAAGCGTATAATTCTTGGATTGCGGCGGGGTCAGG
>JAFBAN010000131.1 GCA_019247775.1 Chitinophagaceae bacterium
TGCCACATATCCCGTTGATGCCAACAGGAGGTATCAACCTTGATAATATCCGGTCCTTTCAAAAAGCGGGTGCGGTTGCATTTGGTATCGGCAGTGCATTGGTCAATACAAAACAGGAAGCAACGGATGAATATTTTGTACAGTTAACAACACTTGCTGAAAAATTTGTATCGGCTATCGGTCATCAATCATAAAGCCACTGATCTGGCTATATACCGATGGGAATATAGCCGCAATGGTAACCAACTATTAAACAGCGCCTTGAAAACAACCACTGGCAAGCCTACCAGGATCCGCTTTCGCATGCTGGCACTTGTATTCATAAGTGTGGTGATCAATTATATGGACAGAAGTAATATTTCTGTTGCTGCCGCAGCCATTACTGAAGACCTGGCATTAACGCCTGTTCAACTTGGTATGATCTTTTCTGCGTTTGGATGGTCCTATGCTGCACTGCAGATCCCAGGTGGAATTTTGGTTGACCGGTTCGGTCCGCGTATCATGTACACCCTCACACTGATCACCTGGTCCATGGCAACTGTATTACAGGGATTTATGAAAGGCTTTGCAGGATTGTTCGGCCTGCGCTTACTGCTTGGTGCCTGTGAAGCGCCGGCATACCCTGTCAATAACCGGGTAGTTACAAGCTGGTTCCCCGATAATGAACGTGCATCAGCCATAGCCGTATATACTTCAGGACAATTTTTGGGACTTGCGTTTTTAACCCCTGTGCTTGTCAGCTTACAGTACTATCTTGGATGGCAGGGCTTATTTATTGTTACAGGTGCGGTGGGAATTATCTGGGGAGTTGTATGGTATCGCCTGTACCGCGACCCTGCAGATCATACAAAGGTGAATGAAGTGGAACTGGCCCATATCGAAAAAGGTGGTGGGAAAACAAACAGGACCGTTGTCGACCAAAGAACAGGTCAACAGGCCTTCAGGTGGAGCGACCTGAAAGAAGTCTTATCGCACCGGAAACTATGGGGTATTTATCTTGGGCAGTTTGCGGTTAATTCAACGTTATGGTTCTTTCTTACCTGGTTTCCTACTTACCTGGTTAAATACCGGGGACTAAGCTTTATAAGATCGGGGGTTCTTGCCTCTGTTCCTTTTCTTGCTGCATTTGCGGGATTATTACTGTCGGGCTTTCTTTCCGACGGGCTGTTGAAGAAAGGCGTATCTCCCAATATCGCGCGGAAATCACCTGTCATCATTGGCTTAATTCTTTCCATGTCTATCATCGGGGCAAATTATGTTGATAGCCCTGCGTTGATCATCCTGTTCATGAGCATTGCTTTCTTTGGTAATGGCTTCGCTTCCATCACCTGGGTATTCGTTTCAGCACTGGCCCCGAAACACCTGATTGGATTAACCGGCGGCGTGTTTAATTTTATGGGAGGCCTTGCGCTGATCATCCCCATCGTGATCGGTTACCTGGTAAAAGATGGAAACTTTACACCGGCACTTATCCTGATAGGAAGTATCGCGTGCTCCGGAGCCTGCTCCTATATTTTTTTAGTAGGGAAGGTAGAAAACATTGAGATCAGAAAAACAGGGAACTGATACTATTATGGAAAAATTTCTTTCATGCGATTGGGGTACCAGCAGCTTCCGGCTAAGGCTGGTTAATGCACACACAGCTCATGTGGTGAGGGGAGAAAAAAATCAGAAAGGGATTGCTGCGATCTATACTTTGTGGAAACAGGCCAACGCAAATATTGAAACCCGGCTTTCATTTTATCTGTCTGTTATTAATGAGGCGATCAGCGAATTTGAAAATAAGCTGGGTATTTCTCTTGATGATGTCCCGCTTGTTATTTCCGGAATGGCCTCGGCGAGCATCGGCATGATGGAATTGCCCTACGCAATGCTCCCCTTTCCTGTTGATGGTTCCGGCCCTGTTGTGCAGATCATCAACAGAAATGAAGAAATAGCGAGACCCATTTATATTGTTTCAGGCGCGCGTAGTGAAAACGATGTAATGCGTGGCGAGGAAACCCAGTTGGTCGGCGCGATACAGTCTCCCTCACGCGAAAAACAATTGTTTATTTTTCCCGGAACACATTCCAAACACGTTACAGTGGAGAACAACCAGGCTGTTTCCATCAAAACATATATGACGGGCGAGATATTTGAACTGCTTGCGGAAAAAAGTGTATTGGCGCATTCGATTGAAGAAGCCACCGGGCTTGAGCATACATCTAACCAAAATGCTTTTGAAAAGGGCGTCAGGCATAGTATGGAACACGATCTTCTGCATCACGCCTTCCTTGTACGCACAAATGACCTGTTTTCCTTAGCAACCAAACAGGAAAACCATTATTACCTGAGTGGTTTATTGATCGGATCAGAATTAAACCGGTTGAACAATAGTGATTACCCAATTATCACACTGGTAAGTGATAAAAAGTTGCATGAACTGTATGCAATTGCTTTAAAAATAAAAGGCTTTGACAATGTGCAGTATTACGATGCAGCTGAAGCGCTGGTCAGGGGCCAGTTATTAATACTGCATGCGTCTTAATACCGGAACCAATGTTAAAATCCCGCCCCGGACAACGACTCCTGCTGACTATCGGCCTTGCTATACGCAGTGATAAACATGGCGCCAAGATTTTTATACGGCGGCACATAATCGTCGAATTTTTCCTCTACGCTCCCCTTAAAATTTTTAGAAAGGTTTGACCAGATGGAGCGCCAGTCAAGATCCTTACCCGAGCGTAATTTCTCTGTGATAATATTGATCATACCCTGGTTGATAACTCCTGTTCCAACCTGCTTGGAAGAAATAATATGTGCATCAGGACAAATATCGAGTACCTGGTTCAGGTTTTGGTAGCCGCCGCAACTGCCTACCAAAATAACCTTCCCTGACCGGGGCATCTTGGCTATCGTATATTTCAAATAGTAACTATGGCCCCGGTGAATAATAATTGAAGGCTGAAGGCCATTGGTTGCAAGGTATTGTATCAGGCTATCCTGTGAGCGAGCATCCAGGTCCTTTTTTTCATCGAGCGGAAGGCTAGAAAAGATGCTTACAGGCGTTCCTTTAATTGATCTTACCTCCACCCAGTTGGCCTTTCTGATGATCTTCCAGTTGGGATTGCCCTGGAACTGGCCCAGGAAAAGGTTGAAATAGGTCTGGCCATCTTTATCGCCGTAAAAGAACTGTTGAATCACAATCCTTTTTTCAGTTCCTTTCAGCAGCGCGTTAGGCATGGTATAAACGGGATTGATCCCAAGTTCGGTTGTAATATCAACCGTGTTGGAACTGTCCATAGACTGGAAGATCGTGTTCAACAAATGATAAATATTCTGTCCGCGCCTGTTGCGGAGTGAATGCGTTTCATTCAGTTTTAGTTGCACCTGGTCCAGAATGAGTTTCCGTATACCCATGTCGTAAATGCTTCCGTAGGCATCAGCTACATCAACAGCATCTTCAAGCGAACCGGTTTTTTCCAGCCCGGTTACAAATGTAGTCATCAACTCTTCTTTCCTGGGATCATCCATATTTTTAAGGAAGTGATCCAGGGTATTATAGGCGGCGCACATTTTGACAAATTTGCGGTAATAATCTTTATGAACCAGCTGCATGAGCTTATCTGATTTACTCCCATGCAGGCCTTTCATAATGCGCGGATACACGCCGCTAACGAAGCTGGATGTATACATCTCTTCTTCCCCCATTACCGCCAGGTAGTATAGTTCCTGTACTGAAAGTCCCTCCAGCCTTCTGAAACGTACCGAGAGATCCCGCTCATCATGCAGCGCATTGATTTCGTTAATAAACAACTCTATTGCCTTTGACTGCAGTTTACTGGTTAATACATGTACAGCCATCGGTGTATCGCCGTTCTGCATGCGCTCGGCATAACTTATCCTGGTTTTTACCAACAAGGAAAAATAGCCACGGCTGTTCTCGTTGGCGACAAGCGGCTTGATGGTTTCCATAGTTAACTCCCCGCGATAAATCTGGTCAAGAAATGGAAAGTACATGCGTCCGGTTTTCATGCCAGCCATCGCTGCAATGGTCTTAACCAGCGGATGCTCGGAGGACCTGATCTTCCTGGACAGGTCATCACCGACAGCAGCATAATTGTATAAAGCATCCGGGTTTCGGAAAGCAGCGACTATGATAAGACTGTCTGCAGAGGGATGTTTAGGGTGATTTCTGAGGTAACTAAAAATATTATCCTGTTCCTGCCGTTTTTCTTTCACCCCAACCCTTTCTTTGGCGACCTTGATACCTTCATTGGATTGGAGTGTGGCCGGAACGGTCAATTCTTGCTGCGCAGAAACGGAAATGATCAGCACCCAACTCACACATATCAATAACACCTTCTTCATCTCAATAACTCTTCTTCTTCCTTTTCTGACTAGTCAAATTTGCTGCCACCCCCTTGCTTGCATATATTCCCCAGATTGTTGATTTTTTTCAACTGATGGCACCCGTAATCTCTACGGATTTAGGTTGTTACAATAAAAAATCCAATGCCGTTTGCGTTCCTTTAACAGTTGCAGGAATTTTTATTGTGTCGAAGAGGATATTGCTACTGGAAAATGTGAAGTGCTACAACTTGTGAACTCAAATTAGACATACTTGCAAAATCATAGCAGAGCTGACATTCATCTCATTCTGATTAAAGTTTGCTATACAACAATGCCGGTCAGACGACCGGCATTTTGCAAAATCAGTCCTCCTTCGCCTTTCGGCTTGGGCGGACGAGTGGAGTCGAGGGGAGTCGAACCCCTGTCCAAACATCGCTACCATTGGCTTTCTACATGCTTATTTCATGATTGGTTGTCGGCATCCGGCAGGACATGAACAGACCAACCGAACGCTTAGCTGTATGGTCTTAGGCAACCGTCACAGCCTTCGGTTGCAGCAGCTTCTTTTGTTTTGAGTCGGCGGCGGCACGTGGAAAGAAGCGAACCTGTGCGGCGGCCCTAATGGTTACTTAATCACTGATTAAGCAGCCATGGCATACTGAGTATTGCCATTTGAAGTTTGAGTCTTCAGATTAAAGTGCTAATAACCCAACGCACTGCATGCTTACACCAACCGTTGCCTATGCTGTCAAAACCAATACGACCCCGGAAACTATCAACAACTGTTTGTGGTCTGTGGTCTGTAGTCTGTGGTTGTTTGTAGTTTTTTGTCTATCGTTATTGCCGATTTTTGAATTTGCTGCCCTTTGTCGTGGACTGATTCAGATAGTTGATCAGGCCGGTTATACGCTTGACTAAAATCTCAGAATCATTCAGCAATGCTGAAAATGTTCGATCCGCAATAAATCCACAATCCACACAGCGGTATAATTGCGAGCGCGACTCTTCCAGTGAACCTTTTGCTATTGTCAGATGATTTATAAACTCATTCTTACTCCCGCGGCCGAAACCTTCCGCAATGTTGTCCATCACGGAGCCGGACGCATTTCTCATTTGCTGTTTCAATCCATACTCAGTGTCAAAAGAATCACTCTTCAATAGCGATGCAATATTCTTCGAATACACACGGGCCAGTTGCCATATTTCCAATTCCTCCAGCTTTGTGATCGTGGCCATAGAACAAAGCTAAGCCAGTTCGCAAACCCTTTCCAAGGTATAAACACTCTCTTTCTTCACCAAAAACACGTAACCCCGAACAACCACAGACTACAAACCCCAGACCACAGACTTTCCTCAAAAAGACATTCTCCTATTTCTTAAACAGTCTCCAAAAATCCAACCCCAACGCATACGCCATCAATCCTAACAACAAAATCATTCCCGCCAGCTGGGCGTACTCCATGAACTTGTCGCCGGGTTTGCGGCCGGTGATCATTTCGTAGAGGGTGAACAGGGCATGACCGCCATCGAGCGCAGGGATGGGCAGGATATTCATAAAGGCTAGGATGATCGAGAAAATACCGGTAAGGGTCCAGAACTTTTCCCAGTCCCAGACGCCGGGGAAAGTATTTCCGATACTGATCACACTGCCGAGCGAATCATTCGCATCCTGTTTGCCGTTAAATAACTGCTTCAGTCCGATAATATAGTTCTGCAGGGTTTCCCAGCAACGCGTAAAACCGGTAGGGATCGCTTCGAGCAGGGTGTATTTTTTTACCTGTACACCAAGGATATCGCCCGGCGCCTTCGATTGGAATCCAAGCTTGCCGTCTTTATTGTCGAGCACTTTTACCAGCACCGTATCGCCATTGCGCAAGGCTTTCACATTTACCGTAGTTCCCTTGTATTGCTTTTTCAGCCTGTCGAATTCATCATAGAACTGGAAGGGCTGGTCGTTGATCGATACCAGCTGATCGCCGGGCTGTAATCGCCCTTCGCTGAATACCGCTATACTCGAAACAGAATCGATGATCACGGGATACCGTGGGAACACCAGGTTGCCCATGTTCTTATTCTTCGTTACTTTTTTTCCAAACCCATCCGGCACTGCAATATGCATTTCCTGTCCATCACGCACCACATCTATTGTTTTCGCCTCTTTCAGGATGATCTGCTTCTCCAGCGGCGCAAAATTCTCGATCTTTTTGCCGTCATATCCAACCACCACATCGCCGTCGCGGATGCCGATGCTTTTGGCGAGTGAATCTGCATACACGCCGTATTTCAGGTTCTTCACCGGCAGGTTCTCTTCATCCCATACCCAGGTGATGCCGATAAAGATCACGATCGCCAGCAAAATATTTACGATCACGCCGCCGGTCATGATGATGAGCCGTTGCCAGGCCGGCTTCGACCTGAACTCATAAGGCTGTGGCGGCAGTTTCATCTGCTCTTTGTCCATGCTCTCATCGATCATCCCCGCGATCTTTACAAAACCGCCGAAAGGCACCCAGCCAATGCCGTATTCCGTTTCGCCGATCTTTTTCTTCCAGAGGCTGAACCAGGGATTGAAGAACAGGTAGAATTTTTCCACCCGGCATTTGAAGATCCGCGCGGGAATAAAGTGCCCCAGCTCATGCAGGACCACCAATATGGAAAAGGATAAAATGAACTGCCCGGCTTTGATGCCTGTACTCGCCCAGTCGATTGCTAATAAACTCATAGTCATGTATCAG
>JAFBAN010000089.1 GCA_019247775.1 Chitinophagaceae bacterium
CCGAAGATGGTTTTATCGAGCAGGTAGTGGAGAAGCCGGCGATCCCTAAAAGCAATATGGCATTGGTAGGATTATACAAGATCAAGGAAACGCATTTCCTGTTCGAATGCCTGCATCATATTTTCGCGCAGGATATCAAAACCTTCGGCGAATACAACCTAACCGATGCGCTCGATTGCATGATCAAACGCGGCGCACGTTTCAAACCCCTGAAGGTGAAGAACTGGTTCGATTGCGGCAAAAAAGAATCCCTGCTGGAAAGCAATGCTACCCTGCTTAAGAAATTCGGCGGTAATACAACTGACCATCACAATTTCAAAGACACGATCATTATTCCTCCGGTAAGCATTGCACCGGGTTGCGATATTTCCAATTCCATCATCGGACCGCATGTGGCTATCGGCGCCAACACGTCTATCCGGCATTCCATCGTTCGTGACAGTATTATCGGTTCCTACACCAACTTGTATGAAGTGGTGCTCGACAACTCCTTGATCGGAAGTGATGCCTCAGTGAAAGGATTGAGCAGGAGTTTGAATATCGGGGACAATACAGAGATAGATTTTGGATAGCGGTCGGTCCGCGCTCCATAGTCGAGGGTCCATAGTCCATAGCTGATTCTGAATGTGACTACTGTTCTATAGGTTACTGTTTGCCAACTATAGACCATCGACCACCCGCTACGTATCAAATAGCAAATCTTCGCCCGTTGTATAAATCTGGCGCTTCCATTATTTTTATAGATGGCGTTTAAATTTGAGGAATTGGCCATTTGGCATCGAGCACTTGACCTGAGTGTTGAAATAAATACACTGATCTCCACATTCCCGTCTTTTGAATTGTATAATTTAGCGAATCAGATGCGAAGAGCTGCAGACTCGGTTGTGCTGAACATTGCCGAAGGCAGTACTGGCCAATCAAGTCCGGAGTTTAAAAGATTTCTCGGCTATTCGCTGCGATCCGGGATAGAAGTTGTAGCATGTCTTTTTATTGCACGGAAGAAAAAATATATTTCGGATCTGGAGTTTCAAAAATTCTATTCAGCGTACGAGAGTCTATGCAAAATGATCACAAAAATGCGTCAGGCACTAATGTAAATGTAGCGTCCTGCAAACTCGGAAACCGCCATGGGCCATGGACTATGGACCGATAAACCTCCATCATGAAAGTTTTTAACCAAAATCGAATTACACGCCTGTTTGGAATAGACTATCCCCTTATCCAAGCCGGAATGGTATGGGCGAGCGGATGGAAACTTGCGAGCGCAGTGAGTAATGCCGGGGGGCTGGGATTGATCGGCGCCGGCAGCATGTACCCCGATATTTTACGTCAGCATATTGTTCAGTGCAAAGCCGCCACTTCAAAGCCATTCGGTGTAAATGTGCCGCTGATGTATCCCGATATCGACAAGATCATGCAGATCATCACCGATGAAAAGGTGCCTATCGTTTTCACCAGCGCGGGAAACCCGAAGCTTTGGACAGCTGCGTTAAAAGAAAAAGGAATTACAGTGGTGCATGTGGTCAGCAGCAGCAAATTCGCAACGAAGGCTGCGGAAGCCGGCTGCGATGCTGTGGTAGCTGAAGGCTTTGAAGCCGGCGGACACAATGGCCGCGAAGAAACCACTTCCATGATCCTGATCCCTACTGTTCGTGCGGTGGTCGATATACCCCTGATCGCAGCAGGCGGCATTGCAACGGGCCGCCAGATGCTCGCAGCCATGGTGCTTGGGGCGGATGGTGTACAGGTGGGCTCCCGTTTCGTATGCACACCGGAAGCATCCTCGCACCTGAATTTCAAAAAGGCAATAGTAAAAGCCACGGAAGGCGATACGATGTTGTCGCTGAAAAAATTAATGCCGGTCCGGCTTCTCAAAAATCATTTCGCCGAAGAAGTCCGCACCGCCGAAGCCAAGGGCGCAACCGAAGAAGAACTCAAACAACTTCTGGGCCGCGGCCGCGCCAAAAAAGGCATGTTCGAAGGAAACCTTGAGGAAGGCGAACTGGAAATAGGCCAGGCGAGCGCGCTGATACACGAGATCAAACCCGCGGCGGAAATAGTGGTGGATATGTTAAGAGAATACAGTGCGAGTCTGGAGTCTGGAGTTTGGAGTCTGGAGTAAATTATTTCAATTTCAGATCTTTCATCCACCACCAACTACTCCAGACTCCAAACTCCAGACTCCAGACTCCAGACTTTCCTCAGTCTGCTTGCGGAAAGTTCATCGCCTCCCATTCCTCTTTCGCCGGTCCATACACGCCATGCACTTTTAATCCGGCCATGCGCATCAATACTGTTAACTGTCCGCGGTGATGGATCTGGTGAACGATGGTCACCCACAAGGCAAAAGCTTTTGTCCAGCTTTCTCCATACATCGGCGTTTTTTCCTGGAGGGTGGTATCGGTCCAGCCGCTGACTGCCGCTCTCACTGCCTCAGTATTCTTTGAATAGGCATCGAGCAGCTGTTTGACAGTTGTATAATGTTGCTTGGTGTACGCTACCGGCACGGTAGCGGCATGCGGAATGCTGATGGCGCAATCGGTGATATGGTTCACCGTGCGTTCGATGGTGCGGTAGCCATGCAAAAGATTTTTCGAAAGGGCTTCATCCGTAAGATGTTTGAAAACAGCAAGTGTGGATTCGGTTTCCTGGTCCCAGATGCCGAGGAATTGTTCGATGGTGAGTATCATGGCAGTAGTTTAAACGGTTTTATGGAAATAGATCGCATCGGCCTGGGCGGTACAGGTGACGGTCAGCTCATTGATGCAGACGTTTTCCGGTAGTGTGGCACAATAATAAGCGATGTCTGCAATATCGTTGGCATGAAGCGGTTTGAATCCATCATAGATAGCGCTGGCTTTATCCCGGTCTCCTTTGAACCGCACGAGAGAGAATTCCGTTTCCGCGGCGCCCGGGTGGATAGCGGTCACTTTGATCCGATGCTGCAACAGGTCTATGCGCATGGAGCGGCTTAGCGCATCCACGGCAAACTTGCTGGCACAATAGCCGTTCCCGTCTTTATAGACTTCCTTACCCGCAACGGATCCCAGGTTGATGATATGGCCTTTTTTCTGCGCGATCAGATAGGGGAGCAGGGCTTTTGTCACATACATCATGCCTTTCACATTGGTATCCATCATCACATCCCAGTCGTCGAGATTGGCGTTCTCAAAGCTGTCCCGGCCAAGCGCCAGTCCGGCATTATTCACCAGCACATCGATGGCATTCCACTCAGCAGGCAGGTTTTTAAACGCTGCAAAAACCGCTTCGCGATCGCGTACATCGAAAACCAGGGGCAGCGTTTTGATGCCATGATTCTTTAGTAATTCTTTCGACAGCGACTGTAAACGGTCTTCCCGGCGGCCTGTGAGGATGCAATTCCATTTTGCGGCGGCGAATTTCTCGGCAATAGCTTTTCCGAAGCCGGATGTGGCGCCGGTGATCAGTATAGTTTGGCTCATAACGGTGAGATCAGGACACGAATTTAGCAGAACTGCAGTGATGGATGCAAAAAATAACCAGTGCCGGACCAAGACAAAGGTTTTCCTGCAGTTATACCATATTGCCCCGCAAGTCGTTGCCAATCGTCTGTGGCAAAAAAAATACCCGGCGCTAAATATTTGTCATGCAACCTATTATATGCGGGCTTGCCCTCAATTTCAATTTTAATGCAATAATGTTGTTTTTTTCTGTTTCTTTATACCACCTCCATTTGTCCCCGATTTATTCTGAATCAAGTCTTTCCTCCCGCTGTTATTCGACTAGGCCGCAATCTCTTTGCTGCCTGATGAAATGTTTTTTAACATTAAAATCATATCGTATGAAACAGTTTCTAGGGGTATTTACATGCGGCCTGCTGTCAGCGGCGCTCGTCGGTGGTCTTAACGCGCAACAGGTAAAAAAACCTATTCGTGAAACGCCTGGCCAGCAACAACCGCCGCCACCGGCTAAAAAAATGAATTCGGGAGGCGGTGGAGGAAGTGAGAGTTATACCTGTGACTTTGCCGACGCGGGCAGTAATGTTACGATAAATTGTGGCGGATCAACAACGCTTGGAGGCAGTTACAATAATAATTACTACTACACATGGTCTCCGGCCGACGGCCTTAGCAATCCGACATCAGCCAATCCGGTAGCCAGCCCTAAGCAAACGACAACGTATACTCTCACAATAATGCCGCAGCCAAACCTGATTTCGAATGGCGATTTTGAAGCCGGCAATACAGATTTTTCTTCCGACTATAGCTATGGATTTGTTCCTTACACACCACAGGTATACGGAATCGCGTACAGGCCATCCAACGTCTACAATTGGTGGAGCAACACACCAGCGGCTAGCGGCAACAGTGCCCTTGTGGCGGATGGTGCACTGACGAGTGGTCAGCGGGTGTGGTATCAGACCGTAACTGTTACGCCCAATACATGGTATAAATTCTCGGGCCAGTTCATGAACATTTACAGTACCAGCGGAAGCAATGATCCCCATGTTGTTATTGATATAAATGGCAGTCTTGGAAGCCAGACGCTGACCTATAATGGAGGCAACTGGGTTACAGTAACCAAGGCCTGGCATTCCGGTAGTTCAGATTACACTGCAACTATCGCTATATACAGTAACCCGGCAACCAATAGTTTGAGCGGTAATGATATTGCTATCGATAATCTGACTTTTAATGCGGGTGATTGCCCGGTTAGCACGGCCCAGGTAACAGTAACTGTAGACCCCAACCCGCCGGTTATTTCAGTAACTACCTGGGATCCTCCCGGAGGAACAGCTACAAATTCGATTACAGAAAATACTGACGGCGAGGTGATAAGCTGTGATAAATATGAGTGGTGGCAGCGCATACAACTTACCACGAACTCAAGCTCCAGCAACCTGAACTGGTATGAAGATGGCAATTTCATCTACAATGGCGCCACATTGCAATTCGCCAAGCAGATTATCGATGGCCCTGAAAGTCATCTCTATACCGTATCGGAAGTAAGTTCAGGATGTCTTACCCCATCCCGGCGCATTACATTCGTACCGCTGCCTGAAATGCTTCTTACAACAACGCCTTCGAATAATGTTTTTACGGTGGAAACTTTCGATTACAGCACCGGCGGCCCCAGCTCGCCATGGATACCACAATACTCATGGAATGTACTCGATCCGAATGTGATCTATCTAACTCCTACTAACCAGCGAACTCTCCAGTTCACTTTTCCGTCAAACTATCACCCCACTCAATTTTACCTGCCCAACAATGGCCCGCTGGTTACAACGCAGATCGAACTAACGGTTAACAATACCAGATACGCTTGTGTAAACAGTACTTTTTCGAACAATAACTGGGTAAAGGTCGCTAAGAAGGTTGAAATGCCGGTGCAAGGCATGGCCACCAGGGAAAATACCTCTGGCGTAGTCATATACCCCAATCCGGCAAAGACAAGCGTTGCCGTTTGGTCGAGTAAGCAATTTGAAAAGGTCCAGTTGTACAATTCAGCAGGAAGCCTGCAAAGGTTGTCGAACAAGAGGGCTACGTTTACGACGCTCGATGTGGCGGGGTTGCCAACAGGCATATATTTCGTGACGGTAATTATGGCAGATGCGATCCGTACGCAAAAGTTGATCATCACCAAGTAGAAACTGCCGAAGGCGTTCTGATCGGCGCTATAACGCAAAGAAACCAGGATGTGTCCTGGTTTCTTTGTTTACCGGATCAGCACAAAAGTTCCCTTGCGATACACCCGATTGCCCTGGAGATCATACCCGAGGGTCTGGTACACATAAGTGCCCGGCGCCTGCGCAATGCCGGCAAAATTTCCATCCCAGCCCTTACCGATCTCGGGCGTGCTGTACAGCAATTGTCCCCAGCGGTTGTACACACTGAAATAGCCGAATTTGGAAATACCGAATAGGGCAGGCCTGATCACATCGTTCTTACCATCTCCATTCGGTGTAAAGCCGGAAGGCACGAGGATGTCGGAACCCGAGCGGAGCACATGTACTGTAACCTGGTCTTCGGCATAACAGGCGCCATCGTTCACGCGCACCGTGTACACAATGGAGTCGATCGTATTATCCAGTGTGGCGATCGGGTTATCGACGAATGGATTGTTCAGTCCCGTAACAGGCCGCCAGGCATAATCCACCCCACCGGATGCCTGCAATTGCACCGGCTGACCCGGTAAAACAGTAGTGTCATGCCCCGCATTTGCATTCACAGGGGGGATAACGGTTACGACGATCGTATCGGTTTTAGGTTTGAGGCAACCTACATTGTTGGTTGCAGTAAGAACATATGCGGTGGTCTTTGTAGGACCGGCGATCGGGGTCAGCGTGTTTTCGTTCATCAACGAGCTGGTGGGCGACCAGAAGAACACCGAACCTACGATCGAAGCGCCAAGCTGCACGCGGGTGCCGTAACAGATCGTTACGTCCGACCCGGCCGAAGCAGTGGGGTAAGGCTGTACTGTTACCTGCATCGAATCCCTGGCCTGGCACTTGCCGAGGTTGGCGAGCACATTATATTGTGTATTGACCATGGGCTGTACCAGCGGGTTCTTGGTATTATCGATCTTCTCGTTCAGGTTCGAAGAACTCCATTTGTAACTCAATGCATCGCTGGTGGGTCTCAGGCGAAACGTGTCGGTACGGCAGATGCCGGTATCCCGCACATCCACGGAAATGAGTTTCAGCACATTCACCGTAACGGTATCGGTATTTGCGCAGCCATTGTCGTTGATGGCTACATAATACTTGGTGGTATCTGTGGGAAAGACCAGCGGGGTAGCGGTGGTGGCATTCAGGATCCGGTTCTGGTTTGGACCGCTCGCCGGCGTCCATAGCACGGTACCGCTGGCGATATTCACTTTCAGCATCAGCGTGTCGATACTGCAGATGAGGGTATCCTTGAATGGAAGATTCAATTTCGGCCGGTCGAGCACCGAAAGTGTTTTGACCGCAGTATCGATACAACCCTTGCTGTTCGTTGTGATCAAAGTAGCCTGCACATTGCGGGCAGAGGCATATTTCCAGGCAGAATCCTTACTGCGGGCCGTGTCTGCGAGCGTAGTACTATCGCCGAAGTTCCAGCGCCAGCTGTTCACTGTGCCGTATTTGGATGTGGTCGCGTCTTTGAAAAGGTAGGCATTTAAAAAGCAGGTACCCGTAACGGTGAAATCTGCTTTGAAGCCGGGGTAAACCAATACCCTTGCAGTTGTAGAATCCTGGCATCCGGATGCAGATGCTACTTTAAGTTTTACTGTGTAAGTGCCGCTGTCTTTGCCACTCTGCAGGAAGTCGTAGGTTGGCGAAGGACTGGAGGAGGTATCCGAGGTCAGGTTAGGAACCCCGAAATCCCATGCATACGAAATGATATTTGAGCTGGTGGATTGGTTCTCGAAGGTCAATTTAGTTCCATTACAGGTAATATAGGTCGGCTTCAGTGAGGCCGCGGATACCGTGCAGTTGGCCACGGCCACATGGATCTCTTTCTTCGTTGAACTTATCTGGATGCCATTGCGGAATTCGTTTACACAGACCGCAATTACATAATCACCGGTTATATCCGGTGCGATTCCTGAAATAATGCCTGTATTCACATCAATAGATACCCGGGATCCCAGCGGTGAAGAACCGCTGTATCCGTTTGAGTAAACGATCTCGGTATAAGGTGGATTGGCTGGTGGATTAGGGCGGGATGCCTGCGGATCCGAAGGGTCGTTCCTGTTATTGAAGCCGCCATGCAGCCCGCTGCAGAACATGTAGGAAAGGCTATCGCCATCCGCATCCTTTGCGCTAAAGTCGAGCGAGAAGGGCGAACTATAGCATACCACTACCGTATCCTTCTGGGCAAACACCGGGCTTGAGTTATTGAAATAGGTATTGCCGCTGATGGTGCCCGGTATCCTGGCCGTATAACTGATGCCATAGTCATCGGAGGGCGAACTGAGGTTTGCAATATTTACTATACGGCAGCAGCGCTGTACCGTTAAGGTGTAGCCTCCGGCCGTATTGGGAAGGTCGATAGTGGTCGAATAGACATCGATAATGTAGCAAACAGGCGGCTTGGTACTCAGGCAGGGACTATACGTTGTTTTATTGGTGGTTTCCGTGCTGGTCCTGTTGACCGTAAGTGTGGTGATCAGCTGGTTGGTGGAACCGTTGAAGATGCCTAAGTAAACATCCGCATCACGCTGCATGGCGGTGGAGTTACATGACAGATATTGCCTTACTGTGATCTGGTATTTGGAAGTGTTGGCCGAAGCGCCGGGCCCCAGGTAAGTATACTGAATCCATCCCCCCTTCAGGTGTGCCCCAAACGAAGCTTGCCCGCAGAAAAAGGCAACTGCGAAAAACAGTATCAGTTTCTTCATGTTCAACTCGGCTCCCCAGGACGTGAAAATACAGTTGTTAATGATTTGATCAACAACAAATACCTTATTTAACGTGTTAACAACAAGTTATAGAGCCGGAAAAAAGAACAATCGCTGCTTCAATAAAAAGCCCCGGTAATCCGGGGCTTTTTATTGAATTACTATTTGACAACTACCAGTTTTCGGATTTTAACCGATTTAGGGTAAAATATCTTTAAAAGATACGTTCCTGGAGGCCAATTTTCGGCGTTTAGCTGGCTGGTCCTGCCCTTTGCATTTATCGTTTTTAGCAGTTGTCCTGAAGGTGCTATTACCTGCACTTTTTCAAAATCATCGATCGATGAAATCGTGAACTGCCTCCTGGTGGGATTAGGGAACACGAGCAGATCCAAAGGTATGGAGATCGGGTCCGCCAGGAGAGTGGTTGTAGTTATAGGTGTAACTGGCAGTTTCTGAAAAAGGTGTTTGATAGTGGCCAGATCTTCAATGTAAAAGCCTTCAACATCCGTGGTGTTGACACATCCATAATCTGAGCCGCTCATCGTAAGCGAGTAGGTAAAATAGCCAGCGGCACCAGCGTCGGGATAACTTGCAATATTCGGAAAATAGACAGACAACGGGCTTTGCGAGGTGGAACTGAGAGCCGTAACTGAGGATGGCGATACAATAGCCCAGGAAAGGCTCGAACCGCTTCCGTATCCCAATGGGTTGCCTACCCAGCTATCAGTAATGCTATAATTGGTAAAGCTAAAACCGGTTCCATACAATGATGCTGAAGCTCTAGGAGGATTATCCCACCAGTCAAACTCCGGCATCATGATGGCATTTATTGTTACCGGGTCGGAAGTACAACCGGTTGTCAGATCGGTTACTGAAAATTGTTTTACCGGAAACAATTTGGGACTTTGCGAGTGATCCAGGGCAAAGGTATTCGTAGTGATGTCAATTGTACTTCCTGATTGAACGCTTCCTGCCTGGTTGGGTATTTCGTTGCCGTTAATATTCCAACGTAAATTGGATGAAATGCTCGCAGTTAAAGTTTGAGTGAACCCGGGCTCCCAATAATAGCAAACGTTTACCGGGCCGGCGGGGCTTATCGTTGGCACGTCTGTCACGGTTACCGTAACCTGCTCCGACGTGATCGGGCAATAAGCCACACTGAACATCAAATTGTCGATCGCAAAATCGTTGCCATATCCATCGCTCCCGCTTGGATTGCTGTATATGGCAATCGTGGCCGAATAGTCTGACGCACCGGAGAGCCATCCGCCACTAAGAACGGACCAGTTGCATCCATCAAAAGGCAAAGAGGAATTTACTACCGTAGTACCGTTTACCTTAACAACTATATTGGGATCGTTAATCCCATTATTATTAAAAATGTTAAGGAATTGCCCTGAAAAAGCATAGTAGGTATTTGGGGTTATAGAGATGGTCTGATACCACACACGTTGGTTTGCAGATGTCGCACCGTCCGCCACCAGCATATTATTGCCATCTGTAGGTGGTGTCATGCACCACCAGTTGTAAATAGCGGTTGGCGCGCTTGAGATTGCGTAAGACGTATAATTGCCGGTACTTATACCATTGGAATAATCGGAAGAAAAGCCTGAGTTACCGCTTTCAAAACTACCGTTGGTTATCAGGTTAGGGATCGGCGTCATTGTGAGCGTATAGGTAGTCGTTTTTTTGGGATTAGCCGTCGGATTGACGGCGAAGGCAGAACTTAAGTTGGTGGATGGCGACCAGGAGTAGGAATAATTGCTGTTATAAGTTCCGCCAATAGTTGTTGAATTGCCACAAGAGATGGTCTTATTAGGTCCGGGATCCGCTTCAACGCATTCAATCGGTCCGGGATCTTCTTCGCCTCCACCTCCACCTCCTCCGCTGTTAATTTGTTTTTTTACCACCGGAGGCCGGATCGGGGTTAAGATCAAAGGATTTTTTTTGGGTAGTTGGGGCCGCGTTTTTTGGGCCGAGGTCTCGGGCTGCAATAGCAATAGCAGCACCGATGCGATAATCGCAGTTAGTGTAAAATTTTTCATAGGAAAAGATTTATTACACTAATTTAATATTTATTTTAAATTATATTCATTTTTTTTATATTAAATTATCGGATCAGTACTGCCGTCCCTTTCCGGAATACCCGCTTGCCCGAATAGTCGATGCCTTCGGCCTGGTATACATAGGTAGTGCTTGGCTGACTGGCCCCGTTAAATGTGCCATCCCAACCTTTGCCAAGCTCGCTCGTACTGAACAGCAGTTGCCCCCAGCGGTTATACACTTTAAAGAAATGGAAATCGGTGATCCCGATCGCATAGGGCCTGAGCACGTCGTTACGCCCATCACCATTGGGTGTGAATGCGGAGGGCACCAGGATATCGGGCCCGGATTTGAATACCCTCACCATAACTTCATCGTCTGCAAAACAGGAGCCGCTGTTGTACACCCGCACCCTGTATTTGATTGAATCTACATCTTCGCCCAGGGTCACTATGGGGTTGGCGATATTCGGATCACTGAGACCGGTAGGCGGCGTCCAGCTATACTGCAAACCGCCGGTGGCTACCAGTTGTAGCGGCTGGTTGGGCGCAACGGAAGTATCACGGCCCGCATTCGGGACCACAGTGGGAGCAACAGTCACGATCACGGTATCGGTCACCTGCTTTGGACAACCCAGCGTGTCGGTTACCCGCAGTACATAAGCCGTGGTTCTCGACGGCCCGGCGATAGGGTTGAGGATATTTGCCGATGTCAAAGAAGCCGCCGGCGACCATGAAAATGAGGAGGCTTTGATCGTTCCCCGTAATTGCACCCGGTCGCCAAAACAGATCGTAGTATCGGGCCCCGCAGCAGCTGTCGGATATTTCACTACCCTGATCCTGACCGTATCATGGTCCTGGCATTTGCCGAGATTGGCGATCACCGAATACGTCGTGTTTACCAGTGGTCGCACCAACGGGAATTTTTGCGAGGCAACGATCTCACCGGAAGAACTCGTCCATTGGTAGGCAAGTGCATAACTCACCGGCCGCAGTCTTACGGTATCGGTTGTACAGATGACCGTATCCTTGCCGGCATCCACGGTGATAAAGGGCAGCACATTCACTGTTACGGTATCCGTATTGATGCAACCGTTATCATTCACTGTTACCATGTACCTGGTCGTATCCTTTGGAAAGACCAGCGGCCTCGAGGTATTGGCGCCGATGATATTTTTATTGGGAAGCCAGGATACCGTTCCTGAATTACCCACCGGTATCGGCAGCGTATCAATGCTGCAGATCAAGGTGTCTTTGAAAGGAAGCAGCAGGCTTGGCTTATCGCGCACCACCAGGTCCTGGCGCACACTGTCGATGCAGCCTTTGCTGCTCGTAGTCACCAGGCTGATGTTCTTGGTTGAAGAATACCCGTATTTATAGGAAGCTGTTTTCAGATTGGAGGTATCGGCCATTGTGGTGTCATCGCCGAAATTCCAGCGCCAGCTGTTAACGAACCCATATTTGGTAACAGTAGCATCGGTGAAAAGGTAAGGGTTCTGGTAGCAGCTTCCCGTAATAGAAAATGCAGCCGTAAATCCGGGATATACGATCACAGTGGTAAAAGCGTCTCCCTGGCAACCCCGCGGCCCTGTTACATGCAAAGATGCGTTGTAACTGCCGGTATCGGGATAGGTGTAGTCAGCCGTGGGATTCGTTGAACTATTGTTCGGCGCGCCGGTGTTGCCAAAATCCCATGTATACGAAATGATAGAAGAGGAAGTGGACTGATTTTCGAAATGCACTGTGAAATCCTTACACTGCACGATTTTGTCTGGCAAAACCGCTTCTATGATATCGCAGTCCTGCACTTTAAGGATAAAATCTTTCCGGTGCTCGGTGAAAGCTCTGCCATTGCGCCATTCCGTTATGCAGACGCTTACCACATATTTCCCCTGGGGAGGAGCAATGCCGCTGATAATGCCGGTGACCTGATTGATCGAAACGCGCGAACCCAGTGGGGAGCTCCCGTTGTAAGGTGCGGCATAAGGCAATTGCAACAGGGTCAGGCCTGGCGTGGGAACGCTGTTATTGGTTGCACCGGGAGAAGTGTAAGCATCGCAAAAACTATAGGTAAGCGAATCGCCGTCGGCGTCAACCGCACCAAAATCAAGCCTGAAGGATCTATTGGCACATACCAAAGCGGTGTCGCGAACATTGAATTGCGGACTACTATTATGCTGCGTGCCCAACGTTCCCGATCCGGGTATTCTTGTAACATAATTGCTGCCTACATTGGTTCTCTGGGATAAATTGGAAATGCTATCTACCCGGCAGCAACCAATCCGTGATAAGGTATATCCCGCAACATTGTCCTGTAGCACTACTGTAACACTGTAATAGGCTACCTCATAACAAACAGTAACTGCGCCAACCAAACATGGAAATGAACCGGTATTGAGCGAAATGGTAGTTACGGGCTCGGTCAACGGCATGCTGATGCTTTTAATGAGCGAGTTGTTCTCATACACACCCACAAAAGGTTTTTCATTTTCAAGCAAAGGGCCTGTAGAGATGCAGTCCCTGAAAAGGCGAAGCGTGATCTTATAAGTACTGCTGGCCGCAATATCGCCGCGACCAAGGTATTCATAATAAAGCTCCCCACCGGCCACATGCCTGGCCACTGCAGGGATACAGCAGCAACTGAGCAACACTATAAAAAACCATCTCCGCATCCCGGCCACTTAAGATTGGTTGATAAAGTCGAGCAGGATATTGTTCAGGGCATCCGGAGCTTCCCACATGCTCATATGCCCGACACCCTGCAACACATGAATATACGATTTGTCGGGCAGGTGGGTCTGCTTTAACACATCATTCATCGGCGCGGGCGTATCCTCGGTACCCATAACGAACAGCGTCGGAAGCGGGTTGCTTTTCAATATCCCGGTCCGGTCCGGACGGCCCATCATTGCCCTGTAATATTGCTGGAGCGCCCTGGCTTCAAAACTGCTGCCCGCTGCTACCAGCGCCGCAACTTTTTCCGGATATTTTTCACGAAATTCAGTAGCAAAAAGAGTAGGGATAGTGGTCTTGAGAAAAGCTGCGGCGCCATAGTCGCCGATCGTTTCGATGGCCCGGGCCCTGGTCTGCTTTTTTTCTTCGCTATCGGCAAAAGCGGTGGAATTGATCAGTCCGATCGCGTCCAGCAATTCAGGAAATTTTTCCGCGAATGCCAGCATGATATAGCCGCCCATACTATGCCCAAGCATCGTGCAGCGCCTGATATTCTCCTGTTGCAGCACTGAATGAAGGATCGCTGCATAGCCATCGATCCCCGCATTGTTGCCGGCCTCCCAGAACGAGGATCGCCCCGACCCCGGAAGATCAGGCGCCAGCAGCCTGCAATGCGGACTTAAAAATCCGATCTGCTGGTCCCAGATCCGGCTGTCCTCACCAAAGCCATGCAACAGCACCACAGCATGGCCATTGCCCTCCGTCCGGTAGGAAATCACGGCATCGTCATACGGGATCGTCTTGAGCATATCAGGGTTTTAGACGTTGCACCGAACGCAGGAACAGCAACAGCACCAACGGTACCAGCGCCGGGTTCAGTTGCTGCGGCAGCCAGTACCAGCTTATCAGCAACAATCCGTATACCAGCGATGTGACCACAAAATATTTTCGCAGCAGAGCGGGCCTCGACAGCATCAGCAGGGCCGCCGGGAGATTCGTGGGCAGCGCCCAGAACAGGTTATAATTCGATTTGAATGAGGCATGATCGGTGCCGAACCAGGTAAACAGCAACAGGCAGCCGATCAGGCCGGTGATCAGGTACAGAACGGTATCGGCTATCCGGGTAAATGCGACCGCTTTCTTATTGCGCGAAAAAGAAATGATTAAAATAAAAGCCGCCGCAAAGCTGAGCGTGATGAGGGGCCAGGGCCAGCCTTTTTTTTCAGGTGCACTGCCGAAGCGCATGACCTGCCGTTCCGCCACCAGGCCGCCTGAGCTATCCGCGCCATGCATCAGGTAATCGGGCAGGAACATGGATTCACGGATCGATAGCGGCTGATCGGCGGGTGCGCCCATCAGCAGATCCATTCCTAACTTGGTCCAGTTCATATTGCTGCGGTCCAGGTATTCGTGGATCAGGTTGCGGTAGGAGGTGCCGGCTGGTACCAACGGTCTCGTTATGTGCAGGTTTCCATAATTGAGCAATAGATTCCGGACCCTTGACGTGCAGTTGTCGCGCAGGAAATCGTATTTGTAATAACGATTGCTGCCTTCCATATTTACACGAAGGGCATTGCTGATCGCAGTTCTCTGGATATCGCTTAAATTCAGCACCTGCTCTGTCACATCGCGATGCGTAGCCTGAAATTCCGAAATGAAATCGGGGAAAGAAGCTACCGACAAAGAGTAATCGAGTTTGCCGCGCACGAATTTGCTGTAAAAATCGGGGTCGTCGAAATTGAAAGTGCCGTAGTTGTAGACAAGATCGCTGTTGGCAGCGCTGTCGGTAATGCGCAACGCGGTATGGCCGAAAATACTGTAAAGCTCATCGCCCGGCGCACAGGTGAGCAGGCTGATCCTAAAACGACCGCCACTATTCTGTGCAAATGAAAATGTACAGAGTGAAAAAATGAAAACGAAAAGCCCGCAGATTTTTCTCACAGCAATTTTCGTGAAAGATACAGAATTAAGCGCCGGGCGTTCACAGGCTATCTCCGGCTGTAATTAGGCGCCTCCTTGGTGATATCGATATCATGTGCATGACTTTCATTCATGCCCGCATTCGTGATCTTCACAAAGCTCGACTGCTGTAATGCCTCGATATTTTTCGCGCCGCAATAACCCATTCCCGAGCGGAGTCCGCCCACATACTGGTATACGATCTCGCTCACGAATCCTTTATAGGCCACGCGGCCTTCAATACCTTCGGGAACATATTTTTTCAGATCTTCTTCTACGTCCTGGAAATAGCGGTCGCCGCTGCCCTGGCTCATTGCGCCAAGGCTGCCCATGCCGCGGTATTCCTTGAACTTGCGCCCTTCGTAAATGATCGTATCGCCCGGGCTTTCTTCCACGCCTGCAAATACGCTGCCCATCATCACAACGTTGGCGCCTGCGGCCAGCGCTTTCACCATATCGCCTGTATAACGGATGCCTCCGTCGGCAATCACCGGAATGCCTTTCGCTTTCAGCGCCTGGCTGGCTTCCATCACTGCAGTGAGTTGGGGAACGCCCGCACCCGCTACGATACGCGTAGTGCAGATGGAGCCCGGGCCGATACCCACTTTTACACAATCGGCTCCCGCATCGGCCAGCGCTTTGGCGCCCGCCGCCGTGCCTACATTGCCTGCGATGATCTGTAACTGTTTAAAATTTTTACGCAACACTTTCAATGCTTCTATCACACCACGACTATGACCATGGGCGCTGTCGAGCGTTACTACATCCACACCCACCGACTGCAGCGCTGAAGCCCTGTCGAGCAGGTCCTGGGTAATGCCGAGTGCAGCGCCTACCAGTAACCTGCCCAGATTGTCCTTTACGGCGTTGGGATAATTCCGCAGCTGCAGGATATCGCGATAGGTGATCAGGCCGATCAGCCTGCCCTGTTTGTTAACTACCGGGAGTTTTTCGATCTTATGGCGGCGCAGGATCGTTTCCGCTTTTTTCAGGTCGGTGCCTTCGGGAGCAATGATCAGGTTTTCTTTGGTCATCACTTCTTTTACCTTGCGCCGTTTGTCGTCCTCAAAACGAAGGTCACGGTTGGTAAGGATACCTACCAGTTTCTGGTCTTTATCAACAATAGGGATGCCTCCGATCTTGTTTTCTTTCATCAGCCTTAACGCATCGCCGATGGTGGCATCTACCAGCAGGGTCACCGGATCGATGATCATGCCGCTCTCGCTGCGCTTTACTTTGCGAACCTGGTCTGCCTGTTTTTCTATGCTCATGTTCTTGTGCAGGATGCCCAGCCCGCCCTCACGCGCCAGGGCTATGGCGAGATTGGCTTCTGTAACCGTATCCATAGCAGCCGAGAGCATAGGAATGTTCAGTACGATGTTTCTGGTAAGCTTTGAACGGATATCCACTTCGCGGGGAAGAATGGCGCTGTAAGCAGGTACAAGCAGTACATCATCGAAGGTGAGACCCTCGCCGGAGACCCTGGATCTGCCGGAAGTGGAGGAGGAAGAATTATTTCTTGTTGCCATGTGCAAAGATAGTTGAGCCGGCCCTAGTCCTCCAAAAAGTTTTTAACACATCAATACCGCCTATTATACCTCGTTTAATTTACCCTCTTTAACCTATTTAACCCCTTCAACCAATTTAACCCACCCTCCCCAACAGGTTCATTATTTTTGCAAAGATGACAAACAGATCACAGGCGCAGAATACCTCTTATTTCAATTTTCAGTTCGGCCTGCTTTGCTTCAGCAATTTTTTGTTCAGTTGCAGTTTCAGCATGATGATACCCGAGCTGCCAGCCTATCTCACGCAATTAGGCGGAGCGCAATACAAAGGATTGATCATCGCACTGTTTACATTGATGGCGGGCATCTCGAGGCCATTCAGCGGTAAACTCACTGATACCGTTGGCCGGGTACCGGTAATGATCTTCGGCTCACTGGTCTGCGTGATCTGCAGCCTGCTGTATCCCGTACTCACCACCGTGAGCGGGTTTCTGCTGCTCCGTTTTTTTCATGGATTTTCAACGGGATTTAAACCGACCGCAACCTCTGCCTATGGCGCCGATGTAGTACACGAATCGCGCCGGGGCGAAGCGCTCGGAGCACTGGCCATCGGGTATACGCTCGGTTCTTCTGTTGGTCCTGTAGGCGGAAGTTACCTCGTGGGGGCCTACTCTTACAATATCATGTTCTATGTGTCTGCATGTTTTGCACTCGGTTCGGTGATCATCCTTTATAACGTAAAGGAAACCCTGCCGCATCCGCAGAAATTTGCATTCAGGCATATCCGCATCAGCCGCTCCGATGTATTCGAACGCAGTTCCATTAAACCGGCCGTGGTCATGTTCCTGCTCTGTTTTTCGATAGGCGCCGTGCTTACCCTTACGCCGGATCTGAGCGTGGCAGTAGGACTCCATAACAAAGGATTTTTTTACGCCTGCTACACGGTGGCCTCACTCGCTATCCGGCTCGTTGCAGGTAAATCTTCCGATAAATACGGTCGGGTGATCGTACTGATCTGGACCTCGCTGGTGCAGACCATCGGTTTTATCTTTCTCGCTTTCGCACACGATTCCACCATGGTGATCATCAGCGCCATTATTTTCGGCCTGGGTATGGGCATGAACGGACCAACGCTGATGGCCTGGGCGGTCGATCTCTGCACGGCTGCCAATCGTGGCCGCGCAGTGGCTTCGGTATACATTGCACTTGAGTTGGGCATCGGCAGCGGCGCTATCTTATCGGCCTGGATATACAATAACCATCTGCCCAACCTGATGTATGCATTCCTGCTCACGGCTGCGCTTTCGCTGTTCTCCTTATTGCTGCTGTTATTATGGAAGCGCAAGGAAAGAATGAAAGCCGCGTCCGATCTGGCCATCCTGGAATTTACAGAGTAGGCATACTCAAAGCAGGCGGTACATCTTTCCCGGCAGCGAGGCCACCAGGTTCTGCAGTTCGAGATGCAGCATCGCCGCAGCTACCGTGCTGCTGCTGAGATGACTGCGGGCATAGATCTCATCCACCGATATGCTGTCTTTTCCCTGCAGCAGGTTCACAATAAGCTGCTGATCTGCGCTGAGCTCTACAAATAGTTCCTTCTGTCGCGAGGGCGCAGTTCTTTTCTTTTCCTGCCAGCCCATGGTCTCGATCAGTTCTTCACCGCTGGAAAAAAGCATGGCTTTGTTCTGCATGATCAGCTTAAGACAGCCGCCGCTTTTATGATCGGTGATCTTTCCCGGAACGGCAAACACATCCCGGTTATAATTGTGCGCCAATTCCGCCGTGATCATACTGCCGCCTTTTACCGCGGTCTCTATCACCACGGTTGCATCCGACATGCCCGCTACAATGCGGTTGCGCCGCGGAAAATTATGTTTGTCCGGTTTGGTATTTTTCCTGAACTCGGTCAGCAGACCGCCTTGTTCCATCATTTCCCTGGCCAGCGATTTATGCTGCGACGGATAGATCGTATCCATACCATGCGCCAGTACCCCCACCGTATTCAGTCCATGCTGCAATGCCGCCCGGTGCGCCACCGCATCGATGCCAAATGCAAGCCCGCTCACGATCAGCGCCTGCTGCGACTGCAGTGTGGTTACAAGCTGTTCGGTAACCTGCCGGCCGTATTCGGTATGGTTGCGGGTGCCGATAATACTAATGATATGCGGGTTGTTGAGATCGGCCTCACCGCGGTGATACAAAAGCGTAGGCGGATCATAACAATGAAGTAAACGCTGCGGATAGAACGCGTCTGTGAGGAACAAGGGACGGATCTGGTGTTTTTCCAGAAAGCTGATCTCTTTCAATGCATCGTCGAAATCTATCCAGCCCTTCAGTTGCCTGGCCCTGGCTTCACCCATGCCTTCCACGGCGCTGAGTTCTTTCTTTTTCGCTTTGAATATATTTTCGGCAGAACCAAAATGCTCCACCAGCGAGCGGGCGCATACAGGACCCAATTCGGGGATCATCGTTAGTGCAATGCGGTACAACAGCTCCTCGTCGTTCATGCAGACAGTTTCATGAACTGCCAATGTCTGAAAAACTGCGAAACGGCGATACCGTATTTATACGCTAAAGTCCGGTAACTGTGAACGTGGTCCGCCGGTTCTTCGCACGGCCTGCCTCGGAACTGTTGTCTGCTACGGGCTGACTGGCGCCATATCCTTTATAGCTCAGCCTGCCGGCCGCAATGCCCTTGCCGATCAGGTAATCTACGATGGATTTGGCGCGGCTGGTAGATAATTTCAGGTTGTCTTCCGGCTTGCCAACATTGTCGGTATGCCCGCTGATCTCCACCCTGAGCGAAGGATTCTCATTCAGCACTCCCAGTAATTTGTCCAGTTCTACAAAACCGGCAACCGGTATTTCCGCCGAGTTGTTCGCGAACTCGATATTGCGGAAGGTTATCACGGCATTCAGTGTTACGGGTTGAAGGGCGATATCCTTTTTATAAACGCTGTCGGGAAGCCGGCCCGAAAGTGGATACAGTTCGCTGTAGAATAAGTAGCCCTTTCGGTTTACTGTAAATGTGTAGTCTTTGCCGGCAGGAAGGGTCACCAGATATTCACCCAATTCATCGGTCTGAACGTTCATCAATGCACGGTTGGTACTGTTATCGATCAACTCTACAGTTGAAGGCAACGGTTTGCCCGTTTTCTGATCCGTTACATGTCCTTTTACATAAAGGGTACGGAACGGCCGTATGTCCGGACGCAACGCAAATTTGTAGATATCGAGACTGCCCCTGCTATCGCTGCGGTCGCTGGCATAATAAGCGGTGAGCCCATCTGCGGATACGGCAAGGCTGCCTTCATTTTCGATCGTGTTGATCGGGTAGCCAAGATTCTCGGGCGCACTCCATTCGCCTTTATCATTTTTACGGATCACGAACAGATCGGAATTGCCATAACCCGGCAACCCGTTCGACGTGTAATATAAAGTCTGATTATCGGCATGGATATACGGGGCCTGCTCGTCACCCGCAGAATTTATCTTCGGTCCCATATTCATGGGCTCAGACCAGCGCCCGTTCGGTTTGCGGTAACTCACATACAGATCGAGACCGCCGAAGCCGCCCGGACGATCGCTGCAGAAATAAAGCGCGCTCTTATCAGGACTAAGCGTAGGTCCGCTTTCATAAAAATCTGTATTGATCCCATCACCCATTTTTACCGGATCGCTCCAGCCGTTGGGCGTATAATACGACATGTAGATATCGAAACTGATATGTGCCTGGTTGGAGAATTGTCCGGCAAATACCATCCAGTTCCCATCCTGCGATACTGAGATCGCGCCCTTGTTGGTCTCGAGATTGATATCCCCATCTATCGGAGTAGACTTTGCATAACCATGCGGCGTGATCCGGCTCTCGATAAAATCTTCCCGGCGGGGAGTGGTTTTGCGCGTAAAGACCAGCAGACTGTCGTTAACCGTTACCGAAGGATAATATTCCGGGCTGGCAGTATTGACGCTGTCGCCAAGATTGATGGGATTGAAAACATAGTCCTGCGAAGCATGCGTACGCGCATAATTGATCGCAAACTCGTAGGTCTTCTTCCTGTATTCGCCGCTCTTGATGCTGCGCTCATTCAGCCTCGGATAGGTAAGAAAAAGATTGACCGCCGCCAGTGCATCCTCAAATCTTCCCAGGCCGGCGAGATTGATCGAATAGGGCAGTGCGTATATCCTAAAATAAGCAGTGTCTTTGATCCGGGCTCGTTCATACATCCGTACCGACTGATCATATTTTTTCAGCTGCCCCAGCGCGCCGGCCAGTGAAAGATAAGCGTCTACAAAACCGGTATCTTCCTTAACACTCTGCATCAGCAAAGGGATGGCGGCGCTCACCTGTTCGTCTTTAAGCAGATCCAGCGCCTGCTCGTACAATTTCACTGCTTTCGCTTTCACATGTTCGGGATCGTAAGACTGCGAAAACCCGGAATTGAACAGGAAAATGCCGGCAAGCAGCAGAGAGATTTTTACGATACGCATAGGACCGCCAAGTTCGCCAAAAACGCAGGAAGACGGGTGTTAAAATTTAGCTTGAACCATCGCAGCAACCCATCAGGGTACGTTGATGTATTTGTGGATCTGCAGGCTCAGTTCCCATTGCGGGTTGTCTTTGATATAGTCGATGATCAACGGGGTCATTTCCGCGGCTTTATCCCATTCGGGTTGCAGGTATAATTTGCAGGAAGGGCTTACCATCGATGCATAGGTTTCAGCCCATTTGAAATCGTGTTTGTTATGGATCACCACCTTCAGCTCATTGGCCAGCGGCATTATTTCCGGAAGCGGCGCTTTGAACTTTTTGGGCGACAGACAGATCCAGTCCCAATGCCCGCTCAGCGGCGATGAGCCCGAGGTTTCGATATTCGTTTCAAAACCTGCTTCATGCAGGAGGTTGGTGAGTTCGTCAAGGTTATGCAGCAGCGGTTCGCCGCCTGTTATCACGGCCAGTCTGCCGGGATGTTCTCCTGCCAGTGAAACGATCTGCTCCAGCGGCACCTGCGGGTGCGCGTCTGCATCCCAGCTCTCCTTCACATCACACCAGAAACAACCGACATCGCATCCGCCCAGCCTGATAAAGTACGCAGCACGCCCCTGGTGAAAGCCTTCCCCCTGCAGGGTGTAGAATGCTTCCATAACAGGCAGGCTGGCAGTGAGGGTGGTTATCATACGGCAAAGGTAATGAATCGTGAGGCGGCAGGCGTGAATCGTGAGGCGTGAATCGTGAGGCGTGA
>JAFBAN010000104.1 GCA_019247775.1 Chitinophagaceae bacterium
TTTTGACATTTTTCCGACGCTGTCGTGCGACAATTTGCGGTTTTTTGTTGGTTTTTTCCTGAAAATTCCAGAATTTGGCGTCAGACTGCTTATCATGCTTAAAAAAGAACGACAGGCTTATATTCTTCACCAGGTAAGTTTGCACAACAGCGTGCTGTCTACCGACCTGAGCAATGCGATCAACGTATCTGAAGATACGATCCGTCGCGACCTGAACGAACTTGCCGATCATGGCAAAGTGATCAAAGTACATGGCGGCGCATTGTCGCGCTCCTTCAACAGCTTTTACCTCCGCTCCGATATTTACAATGTAGACAATAAACAGCTTATTGCCGAAAAAGCGGTATCGTTGATCCGCGATGGAATGTTCGTACTCACCGGCGGCGGTACCACTATCATTGAACTGGCCCGGCTGTTGCCTGAGCACCTGAAAGCCACTTTCTTTACAGGAAGTATCCCGGCAGCTTACGAATATTCCCAGCATCCCAATATCGAAGTGATTTTTATCGGCGACAAGATATCCAAGAAATCGCAGATCGCCGTAGGCGGCGAGGCCATCAGCAAGATCAAGCATATCAAAGCGGATCTCTGTTTCCTGGGCATCAATGCCATTGACCTGGATCATGGGATCACAGATAACGACTGGGATATCGTGCAGATGAAAAAAGCGATGATCGAATCCTCATCGCAGACGGTAGTGATGTCCATTTCGGAAAAACTGAATTCTTCGCAGCGGGTACGGATCTGCGGGGTGGAGGAAGTAGACGTGCTGATCACGGAACTGAACCCCGCAAATGCGCAGCTGGACCCGTTCCGGATCGAAGGCCTTACGATCTTATAATCGTTCACTATAAAAACCACGCTATGACCAGAAATGTTATCATGGGTCCGGGCAAATGGAGACAATTCTGTTTGCTGCTGGCCATTACGATGCTGACCGCGTTCAGTGATGCGCAGGTCCGCGTTTCGGGCAGGATCACCAGCGCATCGGGCGCATCAACGGAATCTGTTTCGGTCACTGTCAAGGGCACCCGTTATGGCGGTATCGCCGATAACAATGGCTCCTACAGTTTCAATGCACCGCTTACCGCGGGCCGGTATACACTGGTGTTTGCCGGTGTAGGCTTCCAGGAAACAGAATCGCCGCTGGTTGTAGGAACCGATAAAACCTATACCGTAAATGTTCAGCTCGGCGACCAGGTATCGAAGCTTGATGAAGTGATCGTTACCGGCACCACACAGGGCACCACGCGAAGGCAACTGGGCAGTTATATCAGCTCGGTGAAAGCAGACGAACTTACCCAAGGCGCTACCGGCAACGTGCTGGCCGCATTGCAGGGCAAGACCGCCGGCGCGCAGATCACGCAGAACTCCGGCGATCCTGCCGGCGGGATGAGCGTAAGGCTTCGCGGTATCAGCTCCATTTCGTCTTCGTCTGAGCCATTGTATATCATCGACGGTGTGATCGTGAACAACGCCACCAACCGCGTTACGAATACATCCGGCAACTACGACGGAAGTTCATTCGTGGGAACGATCGGTCAGAGCAGGCTGGTGGATATCAATCCACAGGATATCGAACGTGTAGAAGTACTGAACGGCGCAGCTGCGGCAGCGATCTACGGAAGCCGTGCCAATGCAGGCGTTATCCAGATCTTCACCAAAAAAGGAAAAAGCGGCGCGCCCCAGGTCAGCTTCAGCACCAGTTATATCAGCAGCAGCCTGCGCAAAAAACTGGATGTGAACCGCGCGCCTGTCAAGTTCGGCGGACCAACCGATGGCCCCGGCGCCGTTACGCAGGATATTCTTACTCCTGCACTGACCACTACCACCCCGGTAACACGCTACGATTACCAGGATTATATTTTCCAGCACGCCAACGGTACGGACAATACGGTTTCGGTGAGCGGCGGAACGGATAAGACAAAGTATTATCTCTCGGGTTCTTACTATTTCAACCAGGGCATTATCGCCAATACCGATTTCCAGCGTTACAGTTTCCGCAGCAATATCGATCAGACGCTGAACAAATGGATCAGCTTTAACCTGGGATTGAATTATACCAACAGCAGTTCCAATGAAAAACCGGATGGCAACTCTTTCTTCTCACCGATGAATGGCGTTACGATCATCGGCAATTTTCATAATATCTGGCAGCGTGATGCGCTGGGTAATATCCAGGCCGTGGGCGAGCGCGGCAGGGTAAATCCGGTATCGATCATCGAGGATATCAAACAGCGGCAAACGACCAACCGGCTGATCGCTAATGTTGGTCTGAAATTGCGGCCGATCAATCATCTCAGCATCGACTATACGATGGGTATCGATAACTATGCGCAGAATGGCACCACCTATATCCCACCCTTCGCATACAATGTAAATACAGCGTTCTATGGCGGCGGTTCAACACTCGATCCCACACAGAATGGATACGCGAGCACAGCCAGCGACAATTTCTTCGCGATCAACCACGACCTGAATGCTACCTACAGTATCGATATCACTCCAAAGATCAATTCCGTAACACAGGTCGGGTTTTCGCAGCAGTATGAAAAGAATAATTATGCATTGCTACAGGGACGGGGTCTTGCACCTTTTGTGCAGACCGTGAACGGTGCAAGTACCATCCTGCCCGGAGTTGACGACCGGAGCGAGATATCCATGTCTGGCGTATTCATTCAGCAGAATTTTAAATACCGCAACCAGTTCTTCCTCACAGGAGCGGTACGTGTGGATGGTTCTTCGGTGTTCGGCCAGAACCAGCGCAACCAGACCTATTATAAAGCCAGCGGCAGTTATGTGATCTCGGGCGCGGATTTCTGGGGCAAGAGCGGAATGTCTGCCTGGTGGGACCTGTTCAAGCTCAGGCTGGCCTATGGCGAAAGCGGTAACCTTACCGGTATCGGGGCTTACTCGCGCTTCAATACCTACAGCACTTCTTCCTATCTCGGCAGAACAGCACTCAACTCGAGCAGTACGCTGGCCAATGAGAACGTGAAACCGGAAAGACAGCAGGAGATAGAATTTGGTGCGGATCTGCAGTTCTTTAAAAGCCGCCTGGGTTTAACCCTTAACGTGTACAACAAAAAAGTGAAGGATCTGTTGATCAACCGTTTCATCGCCCCTACCACCGGCTTCTCGAGCCTGCTGGATAATTTCGGATCGCTGGAGAATAAAGGTTATGAGATCGTGCTTACAGGTACACCGGTTTCCAAAAGGGATTTCAAATGGGATATCACCGGTATCTACAACCATAACCGCAACAAGGCCGTGAGCATCGGTCAGTCGCTGACATTGCTTAGCACCAATTCAGGCGCTCCGGTCGCTATCATCGAAGGATTGCCGATCGGTGTGTTCTACGGAACATTCTTCGCAACGGATAATAATGGCGCATTGCTGAAAAATACCAGCGGCATTCCGCAGCAGGAAGCAGGTGTGCAGAACAGCACACTGGTGTATACCCCCGGCAGAAATGCTTCCGGCCTGCCCAGCGGCGGTACATTGCGCAAAGTGATCGGTAATCCGAACCCGGATTATACCGCAAGCCTGGTAAACGAGATCAGCTATAAAAAATTCAGCCTGCGTGTGCAGATCGATGCCACCCGTGGCGTTGATGTGTTCAATGCCGATTTCCGTACCCGGCAGGGCGTAGGTAATGGCAAGGTAGCAGAACAGGAAGACCTGGGCCAGGTGCCGCGCGGTTATGTGGCCGGCATCTATGCCATCGAACAATGGCGGGTGAGCGATGGCTCTTTCACCAAACTGCGCGAGATTTCGCTGAGCTACCGCTTCGGCAAGCTCAGGGGATTCAGTGATCTGACTGTAAGTGTGAGCGGACGCAATCTGATCAGTTGGGATAATTATAACGGCTATGATCCTGAAATGAATGCGGGCGGACAAAGCACGATACTTCGCGGTATCGACTTCGGTCCGACACCGATCCCCAGAACATTCAGCATAGGAATCCAGGCTAAATTTTAATCCTCCTAAACAGAAGAATATGAAAAAGATAATTCAACCGATCCTATATACCAGTCTTGCAGCATTGCTCTTAACGGCAGGCTGTAAAAAAGACTATACAAATCCCAGCGCCGCTACCTCGGCGCAGGTACTGGCGGCTGCCAAGGGTCTGGCAGGCGTTGCAGTAGGACTGCAGCGCACCTATGCCGCAAATGTGGCGTATGGCCTGTCCGATGCCAACGGGCTGCTCACCAACGAAACCATGCTGCTGAATGCAGGTAATGGTTCCGAGCTGCAATTCTCTACAGGCGGAACTGCGGTGGATGGAACCAATGCGCTGCTGGGCAATGTATGGAGCTCAGCCAATAAGGTTATTTACGACGCCAATAACGTGATCAACAACGCCGCTACCCTTTCAGACAAAGGTTATGCGAGCGGGCTGATCGGGTATGTGACTATTTTCAAAGCGCTGTCTATCGGCGCGGAAGCTGAGCTCTGGGAAAAAGTGCCGGATACCGTTGGCATTACTGGCGTGGCTTTTTCAGACCGTACCGTGGGTTATACAAGGGCTATCGCGGCTATCGATAAAGCGTTGGCCGCTATCAGCGCCAATGCCATCAGCAGTACTTTTTTGAGCGATATACCTGCCGGCATCGATATCGTCAATACCCTGAATGCACTGAAAGCGCGGTACTCTTTGTTTACAGGCAACTACTCCGCTGCACTGGCGGCCGCCAATGCGGTTGACCTCACCAAAAAATCGACGATGAATTTTGAAGCGGCCAATGCAAACCCGATCTACGCTTCGGTAACATCTACCAATAATGTGTACCAGCCCCTGGATTCAACGCTGGGATTGCCTGCATCGATAGCGCCCGATCCGAACGACAAGCGTATACCTTTCTATACGCTGATCAATGCAACGATCAATCCCAGATTCAGGCTGAACGGGTTCTGGATCGCTGCCACCACTCCTATTCCTTTGTATTTCCCCGGCGAGATGACGCTGATCAAAGCGGAAGCTTATGCCCGCCAGTCCACACCGGACCTGGCGCTTGGAACGCTCGAGCTGAATAAAGTGGTGACGAAAAAACCGTCTGCCGATCCGCTGGGCATTGGCGCCGATCTGCCTCCCGTGGCGCCGCTTACTATTGCGGAGCTGCTGACGCAGATCTATCGCAACCGTTGCATCGAACTTTATCTTTCAGGATTGAAGCTGGAAGATATGCGCCGGTTTGCGCGGCCGCTGACAGAACGTAAACGGAATTTCCTTCCTTATCCGTTCAGGGAAAGGGATGGCAATACCAATACGCCTGCCGATCCAAGTTTTTGATAGTTGAACAATTGATAGTAACTACGACCCTGCCTTTCCAGGCGGGGTCCTTTTTTTGTGGTGGAGCGATTCCTCGATATATTTAAAGCATGCCAGCTTCTTTCGAAATACTACCTGCCACACCAACCGATGCCGCTGCATTATCGGTGCTGGTGAACAGCGCTTATCGGGGCGAGGGTTCTAAAAAAGGCTGGACCACCGAAGCCGACCTGCTCGGAGGCCAGCGCACCGATGAAGCTACACTCCGGGAAATGATCTCCGCTGCCGGCAATACCATTCTGAAATACCTGGATGAAAAGGGCCAACCGGCAGGCTGTGTATACCTGCAGTAGAAAGAAGACAGGCTGTACCTTGGCATGCTC
>JAFBAN010000119.1 GCA_019247775.1 Chitinophagaceae bacterium
ATCAAAAGATAATAAAGCAGCAGATGCAGGCCTATGAAAAATAACCAGCATGCCAGAATGATATCAGACACGGTCTTTCTCCTCTTGCCGATCAACACCAGGCCAAGAAAAAAAGCAATGCTGATACCGAAAATAAAAAACATCCGACGGTTATTCGTTTAGTTAAGCATGATGGCAGGTCAAACGCCTGTCTGTAAACATACAAAATACGCGCAGAGCCTTTGAGCCGGGAGTATAAACGGCGCACGAAATGGGCTAGTGGTTGTGTTGTCCGACGGCCGGTTTCCCGGCATACCTGCAAATTCCCGGAATGCAGATGGCGCCGGATAAGCAGTATAACCGACTACAGACTATCTTAGTGTCCAATTGCTGCTTATGAAAAAGCTACTGGCTGCATTAAGCCTGCTGTCAGCTTCGCTGCTGACTATCGCCCAAATCCCCGGCGCACCCGACCGAAAAGAAGGTTCCGGCCCTTACTCACAATTGATCCTCCGCGGCGTTGTACTGATCAATGGAACAGGGGCGCCGCCGATGGGTCCTGTAGATATCGTGATCGAACAGAACAGGATCGTACAGATCAGTTCCCTCGGCAGTCCGGGCGCGTCGATCGACCCTGCACGTCGTCCCAGATTAAAAGATGGTGGAAAAGAAATGAACTGCGAAGGCATGTATGCGCTGCCTGGCTTCATCGATATGCATGGACATATTGGCGGAACGCCGCAGGGTGTTACAGCGGAATATGTTTACAAACTATGGATGGCGCATGGCATTACCACCATCCGCGACCCCTCAGCCGGCAACGGTCTTGCCTGGACACTCGATCAGAAAGCGAAAAGCGCAGCCAACAAAATAACAGCGCCAAGAATATTTGCGTATACTGCATTCGGACAGGGAAGTAGTTCACCCATTACCAATGCAGAACAGGCCAGGGCCTGGGTACAGGAGAATGCTAAGAAAGGAGCCGATGGCATCAAGTTCTTCGGCGCATCGCCCGAGGTGATGGACGCCGCTATCAGGGAGAACAAAAAGCTCGGACTCCGTTCCTGCTGCCACCATGCACAAACCGATGTGGCGAGATGGAATGTGCTCAATTCGGCAAGGGCCGGTATGACGAGCATGGAACACTGGTACGGCTTGCCCGAAGCGCTGTTCACCGATAAAACGATCCAGAACTTTCCGCCCGATTACAATTACAACGATGAACAGCATCGGTTTGAAGAAGCGGGGAAATTATGGAAGCAGGCGGCCGCTCCCTATAGTGAACATTGGAACAAAGTGATGAATGAACTGCTATCGCTCGATTTTACGCTCGACCCCACATTCAATATTTACGATGCCAACCGCGACCTGCAACGCGCCCGCCGTGCAGAATGGCATGAAACATACACGATGCCTTCGCTTTGGAAATTCTATGAACCCAGTTTACAGTCGCATGGATCTTACTGGCATAGCTGGGGAACGGAGCAGGAAGTGGAATGGAAAAACAATTACCGGCTCTGGATGAGCTTTATCAATGAATACAAGAACCGGGGAGGGCGGGTAACTGCCGGGTTCGACAACGGCTTTATTTACCAGACCTATGGCTTTGGCTATATCCGCGAACTGGAGCTGCTGCGCGAAGCCGGGTTCCATCCGCTGGAAGTGATCCGTTCCGCCACATTGTATGGCGCTCAGGCGCTGGGCATGGACAAGGAGATCGGCAGCATTGAAACCGGTAAGCTGGCCGACATCGTGATCATCGACGCCAACCCGCTCAAAAACCTGCAGGTACTCTACGGCACCGGCGCCATCGAACTCACCGCCGACAACAAAGTGATCCGCAAAGGCGGCGTACTCTATACCATCAAAGACGGAATCGTCTACGACGCAAAACAATTATTATCCGATGTGAAAAGAATGGTAGATGAGGAGAAAAAGAAAACAGGGTGGCAGTTGAAACAACCAGGAAACTAGCGTTAGTTTGGAGTCTGGAGTAAAGAACTTACAACTTATACTCCAGACTCCAGACTCCAAACTCCAGACTATACTAATATGTTCTCTTCTAACGGAAAACTAATACTAATACTGCATCCCTTACCCGGCGATGACTGTATATCTACCAGTCCATTGTACAGATCGGCGCGGCTGATGATATTGTAGATGCCGATGCCTTTTCGTTGTTGTTTTGGATTGAAGCCGATACCGTCGTCGATGATGCGGAGGAAAATATTTTTGTCGGTGCGGGCCAGTTCTATATTCACATTGCTGGCATGGGCATGCTTCAGGATATTATTCATCTGCTCCTGTACGATCCGGAACAGGCTTAGTTTGAAATCGTAGATGATATCTTCCTCGTAAAAAGTATCTGCTGTTAATTCTATCTGCAGGGTGTTTACTGCAGAAACATCATCGAGCAGGCCTTCTACGGCCTTGCTCAGACCGAAATGTTTGATCAGCGGCGTTACCAGATTTTGCGAGAGCTTCCTGATCTCTTCGATGGCATTCAGGATAAACCCGGAGGACTGCTTCAGCAATTCTGAACCTTCGGGCAGTTTCTGCTGGGCTGAAGCGATGTACATCATCGCCACGGTCAGCTGCTGGTTTACATTATCGTGCAGCTCGGTACTGATCTCGTACCGCTCTTTCTCCTGCACCTGGATGGTGGCTTCGGTGATCTCTTTCTGCTTCATCAGCCGCTCTTCTTCCAGTTTCTCCTCCAGCCGCACTTTTTCAGTGATATTATTATGTATGGCGAGAATGGCCGTACGGCCTTTGTACTCGATCTTATGCGAAGAAATGTCAAGCACCATCATCTCACCATCTCTTTTCCTGTGATGCCAGATGCCGGTTTTGCGCGTAATGCCGGTTTCGACGAACTCCCTCACGAAGATCCGGGTGCGCTCGTGATCGTCTTCGGGCCGGAGATCGAACATGCTCATCCCGAGCAGCTCGTCGCGGGTATAACCATACTCTTCCTGGGCCACATCATTCACTTCCAGGATCTGGAAAGTATTGATATCCCAGATAAAAATGGGCAGCGGGTTATTGTAAAAAAGGTTCCGATAGCTCTCATTGCTCTCCCGCAGGCTTTCGCGGATCCGGTTACGCTCAATACTGTACTGGATCGATTTGGCCAGCAGCCGTTCATCGAACTCTCCTTTGATCAGGTAGTCCTGCGCTCCGCTTGCCATGGTCTCGAGTGCTAGATCCATATCTGCCAGACCGGTGAGCACGATAATGGGGATGGCCGATGCATACTCGTTTACCTGTTCATAAGAGTTAAAGCCTGAACTGTCGGGCAGGGAAAGATCGAGCAGCACTACGCTGATGGGCCGCTGGCGCAGCATATCTATGGCGGCTGCTGCGCTGGTAGCTTTGAGAATGCTGTCGAATGGCAGGCGCGTCATACGCAGCGTTTCCTCCAGCAGGAAAAGATCGCCTGGATTGTCCTCCACGATCAAAACTGTCAACAGGTTATTGTTTTCCTGGATAGCCATCGGTTGTTCATTCATCGTTGTAGTGTCCTGCTGTTACGTTGTTTAACTGAACTTATCTTCTAATTCCTTTGCTATGCTAAAATAAAAACAGCTGCCTTTGCCGGGTTCGGATTCCACCCAGATCTTCCCATGATGCCGCTCGACGATCTTTTTGCAAATGGCCAGGCCGATACCAGTACCACTGTATTCACTCTTGTGATGCAGCCGCTGGAACAGCACGAATATCTTTTCAAAAAACAGCGGTTTAATGCCGATCCCGTTATCCCGCACGCTGAACACAAAATGCTTTTCTTCTTCCTTACCGCTCACATGGATCCTCGGCGGCGCATCGCTCTGGTATTTCAATGCATTACCGATCAGGTTCTGGAACAATTGGAACAACTGGGTACGGTTGGCCCGCACATCGGGCAGTTCATCAACCGTAATGATCGCTTTACTTTCTTCAGCGGCTGCCAAAAATACGCTCACCACTTCATTTACCAGTCCATTGGTATGTATATCCTCGAAATCATCTTTGTTAGAACCCACTCTCGAATACTGCAGCAGGTCCATGATCAGCTTTTTCATCCGATCTGCGCCGTCGACGGCGAAATGGATATACTGCTCGGCAGTTTCATCGATCTGATCTTCATATCTTTTCTTGAACAACTGCAGAAAACTGGTGATCATCCTCAGCGGCTCCTGCATATCGTGTGAAGCGATATATGCAAAACGTTCCAGCTCCACATTGGAAGCGGCCAGTTCATCGGCCCGCTGCTTGAGGCGATTGTTCAGCTCCAGCAGCAACGCTTCGCTTTCCTTACGCTCGGTAATATCCCGGGTAGCGCCCAGCAAACGGATGGCGCGGCCGGCGGCATCGCGAATGATATAGCCTTTGTCATGTACATAAGCATACTGGCCATTCTTCTTCAGGAAACGGTATTCATCTTCCCAATAGATCTCAGCCGGGTCGCCGAGGATCTTCCGCTGTTTTTCAAATACAGCATCGAGATCATCCGGATGGATGCGTTTGTACCAGAAATTCTCCTCCTGCTCCGATTCTTCCAGCTCATACCCGAAAAGCATTTTGAGACCTTTACCGCGGCGGTGCACCATATTGGTTCCGGTATCCCAATCCCAGATCGCATCGTTCGTAGCCAGCGCCACCATATCGTAACTCTGGTTACTCATCTTTACGGCTTCTACCGACAATTTGTTCTCAAGGATGATCGTGAGCATATTCTTCGCTCTTTCCACCGTATACTCTTCGTCCTTACCGGGAAATTTTGGCTCTTTGTAGTACACAGCGAAAGTGCCCATCACATTATTGTAGGCATCCATCAGCGGAAAAGACCAGCAGGCGCGCAGACCATGCTCCGATGCCAGGTCCCTGAAGTCCTTCCAGAGCGGATCGGTCATCACATCCGTGACCACCACTTTTTCCTTTCTGAAAGCCGCCGATCCGCAGGAACCCACATTCTCCCCGATCTCCGCACCTTCTATGGCATCGCGAAAGCCTGCCGCCAGACTTGGGGCCGACCAATTATACAGGCGGTTATTTTTTAACCGCAGTACGGAAACGATCATTTCAGGATGGATATTCTCGATGGCGCGCAGGTAAAAATCCAGGGTATGTTCAAGAATGCTGTCGGGCCGGGCATTCATCTCCAGCACATCGCGCTCGATCTTTTCGAGCGCCCGCAGGTTCTTGACCTCCGTTACATCCTTGATATAAACTGAAATGTATTTTTCAGAAGGGTAAACGTTCACATCCGCCCACATCTTGTATTGCGGGAAATAATCGCGGAACCGGATCGATTTATTCTGATTATAAAGTTTCTCGAAATCATCATACTGCTTCAGCATGATCAGGTCGGGGAATTCTTCCCAGATATTCTTGCCAACCACTTCCTCGGCTTTACGATGCAGCAGTTTTTCCACAGCGGTATTCCAGAAAAGCACCGTGAAATTCCGGTTTACGATAAAAAATCCATCGCCAAGGCTGTTCAATACGCTTTCGAGCAGGGCGCGACTGTCTTCCTCGCGCTGGTGGATGATGCGGACATCTTTTACCGCCTTAAGGGTTTCTGCCTGCTGGTCGGACAGATCCGTTGCAAGCGTGGCGGCCACCAGTCCGCCTTCGGAATCCTCCACGATAACAGAAGATATCTCTACCGGGAACCGTTCACCATTTTTGCGAACACCGGTAACAAGGCCTTTGAATTTTCTTTGCTCCAGGCGCTCGTTCAGCATCAGGTTGAAATGCGGACCGGTGGTGTCAATCACGGCATCGCGGCCCAGCTGCAGTATTTCTTCCGCGGTATATCCGAACATAACGCAGGCTGCTTTATTGGCATGGAACAATCTGGTCGTCTTCGGATCGGCTAAGAAAAAAGCTTCGACCGAATGTTCGAAGAGTTCTTTATATGCGTCTATGCTTACCAATAATGGCATCGGAGGGATATCTGATTTTGCCAGGGCAGTCATGCGCTGCCTCTTTGGAAATTGTCCAATTTCGTTAGTATTTGGGGAATGACCAAGATTAGTTGCGCAATTGACCAAAAAATGGCAGACCTCCGTTAAAACCGGCGGTCATCCATTTTTGCCCGCGGCTCATATTTTTTTGGGCGTGAATTTTTCTACTTTATTCCCGATCGGCTTCACCGTTCTCAGGTAAGTATAGATTGCGGCAAGATCGGCTTCCGTCATCCCCGCATACATGGTCCAGGGCATAGGCGAATTGAAATCAGTCATGCCCAGTTTAGGGGAATGATAAGAACTGTCAACATAGGCTTTGAACCTGCTGATAAATGCAGCACGTGTCCAATCCCTGATCCCCGTTGCATCCGTTGTGATATTTGCGGAGCGTACAGTGCCGCCTGGAAACAGAAATTCCCTTCCGCCGCCATACTCGGTTCCTTTCACCACTTCCCCTTTATCCGCCATCGAGTGACAGTCGATACAACTTGCCATGGTTGCGAGGTACTGGCCATACTGTACGGAATCAGAAGGCATTGGCCTGGTCGCGAATTTGGGTTTTGCCGGCGTCAGGTGCATCAATACATTGACAGGGAAATCGGCTTTCGACCTTGGCACATCATTCTTTACCGGCGGCAGGCTGCGGATATAAGCGATGATGCTGTATACGTCTTCCTGGTCGGATACGCCATAATGCTGGTAAGGCATGAGTGGAAACAACGCAGATCCGTCTTTGCTTACCCCGCTCGAGACTGCACGCAGCACTTCGCCATCGGTCCAGCTGCCGATGCCATACGGTGTAATATTGCGTGCATAGAAAGTTCCGGGGAAACCGAATTGCCGGGGGAAAGAATCTCCGCCTTTGCCGTAACTGCCGTCCACCATAGGGCCCGAGAATTGGGACCAGTCGCGGGTAGAATGGCAGTCGATGCATACAGCCACATGTTCTGCCAGGTATTTTCCTCTTTCGATCCGCTGGGGCGTTGCTTCAATTTTTACATTCGCGGCAGGCCCCACATTAGGCAGGAAAAAATACACATAGGCCGCCGCAGCCCCGGCAATGATCACGAGCAGGAATACGATCACCACAAGGGCTCTGACAATTTTTCTCATATGGTAGTTGTTTGTTTATTTTTCCTTTCCAATAAACAGCATACGGGCAATGCTGACAGGAACTGCACAGGGGGAGCACAGGCAGTTGATGCATTCATAGAAGCAGTTTGCACACAAGATAATCGGAAGAACCAGAAAAACCAATCGACGCAGATTTTTTATCAGTCGTAGATACGGTCTATAGCATCCCTGAATTTCTCCATCACCACTTTGCGTTTGAGGCTCATCTTGGGGGTCATCTCACCCGTTTCAAGCGTCCATTCCCTTGGTAAGAGCTCAAATTTTTTGATCTGCTCCACATGATTGAAGAGGTTATTATTTTCTTCTACCAGTTCCTTGTATTTGGCCAGCACCAGTGGATGTCGGATCAGTTCCTGGTTGGTGCTGTAGGTAATATTTTTTTCACGCGCCCATTCGGTAAGTGCCGGGAAAGACGGCACGATCAATGCGCCCACGAATTTTCTTTCGGCGCCTACTACCATAACCTGCTCTATAAAGGGATTTTCCTTCAGCTTATTCTCGATAGGTTGCGGCGCCACATATTTGCCGCCGCTGGTCTTGAACAGTTCCTTTTTCCGATCGGTGATCTTGAGGAATTTCCCTTCATCCCATACCCCGATATCGCCGGTATGCAGCCAGCCATCGACGATTGTTTCAGCAGTCAGATCGGGACGCTTGTAATAGCCTTCCATTACAGAAGGTCCGGCCACGCAGATCTCCCCGTCATCCGCCAGTTTAACCTGTATCCCGTTGATCGGAGGACCAACCGTTCCGAATTTGGTGCCGCCTTTTTCTTTTCGGTTTACGCAGATCACCGGGCTGTTCTCCGTAGGACCATAGCCCTCATAGACCGGAACTCCTGCTGCATTGAAGATGCGCAACAGTTTTACCTGGCAGGCCGCGCCGCCAGTAACAACATAGGATACATTACCTCCCAGCGCTTCGCGCCATTTGCTGAAAATAAGTTTGTTGGCGAGGGCCAGCTGCATATTGTACCATGCGCCGCGGCTAACACGGTTATCGTATTTCTCGCCCAGCGCAACGGCCCAGAAAAACAGTTTGCGTTTAATGCCGGTAAGCTCGCTGCCTTTGAGCATGATACGTTCGAATACTTTTTCCAGCAGGCGAGGCACGGTAGTAAATCCATCGGGCTTTACTTCCCGCAGGTTATCGCCGATGGTTTCCAGGCTTTCGGCATAGTAGATACTGATACCGCTGAAGAGATAGATATAGGTTACCAGCTTCTCGAAAATATGGTTCAGCGGCAGAAAGCTCAGCACCTTGGTCTGGGGCGCATCTTCGAACGGAAAACTTTCTTTTGAATAATAGAGGTTGCTGTAAATATTCCGGTGGCTCAACATCACTCCTTTCGGCGTACCGGTAGTGCCCGAGGTATAAATAATGGTAGCAAGATGTGATACGGGTATGGCGGCTTTGATCATATTCATCTGCTGCAGCGATGCCTCATCTGCCATTTGCAGCACTTCGAGCCAGTGCGGTGCACCCGCTACCTGGTCGAAAGTGTAAATCGTTTTCAGTGAGGGAATATTGGGCGCAATGCTTTTTACCTTATCGAGCAGTTCCTGGCTGCTCACAAACATGTATTTAACAGCCGCATCTTTGAGAATGAATTCCAGTTCCAGCGGATTGGTGGTCGGATACACAGGTACCAGGATGGCTCCCAGTTGCTGCACGGCCATGTCGGCGATCAGCCATTCGGGACGGTTATTGCTCATGATAGCGATCTTATCGCTGCCATCAGGCGTCATATCATTTCCGCTAACCCCGAGTTTGAGTAAACCGGCGCTCAGTTTATTGACGCTGTCGGCCACATGCGCCGTACTATAATGCACCCAGTTGCCGCGTTCCTTGGCGTTCAGCATGTCTTCTTTGGGAAAATGCTGCAACTGGTAATCCAGGCAATCAAAGAGTCGTTTGATGGTCATGGCAATCGTCGTTCAGTAAAACAGTATCCGCTATTGGTTGGAGTTGCGCTTTAATTTCTCATATTCCTGGTGTGTCATCTCGTCCCTATCCCCGCTGTAGGCATCGAAATACTGGAACCCGATGGCGATACCCCACACCAGCATCACCCAAACCGGCCAGGGATACCTGTGACTGCCTCCTCGATGCCCATCGGTAAACCACCAGACGCCCCATAGAAAGGCGGAGATGACCATGCAGCTGAATAATGATTTCCGGAAACCGGCCCTTTTACGGGCTATGCGCCAGAGCCTTTCATCTTTGGGTTCCATACAGGTAGTTTAGGAGTATCAAAATAGCGAAAAAAACCTGAATGGAACGAACAAGAAACGAGAAACGCGGAACAGTACACCGTTCCGCGTTTCTCGTTTCTTGTTTGAATTAATTGCTAACTGGCGAAGTAATATTGTCCTGCAGGCACCCTGAATACACGGCTGTCCTGGAATTTCTTGAATCCGGCCGCTTCTTTGGGATGGCTGTTCTCCCAGTTTTTCAGGTTGTCGGCATTTACTGCCGGACTAAACAGCCAATAATTATACGCTTCGAACAGACCGTCTTTAAGTAAAGACTGCTGGTGCTCGAAAAGCCGGAAAGGATATTTTTTTTGCTTCTCCTGTGCCCAGTCCTGCAGGAACTGCGTACGCAGTGCTGTAAGCGATTCTACGCTGGTGATCTCTTTGGTAGAAGCGGCGGCTTTGGCAAAAGAAGCCAGCACATCTTTTTCGAATACCGTACTGCTCTTTGCATTTTGCAGCGCGCTGAGCATACCCGGAGCCAGCAGATTTTTGTAGGCGTTGTACAGGACCGGCTTAACCTCAGCGGTTCTGCCGGTATAGCTCTCAAGGTTCAGGAAAACCTCGCCGTACAGGATGGCCCGGATCCAGTTCTGGTTACGGGCATAATACATGGCGGCGTTATAGTAGTTGCTGCTGTAGCTGGCATCCATCTCGATGCCTTTTTCCCAGAGACTGATGGCCTGGTCCATATCCTTATCCATAGCAGACATCTCTGCATACTCATTGTAGATCACGCCGCTATTCGGAAACTTTTTGAGCGCGGCACGGTACAGCTTGCCGGCCTCTTTGTACGAAGCGATCCCTTTATAAGCCATTCCCAGTACCTGGTAAGACTGCTCGTCGGCATCGGGCCGGTCTATCATCATCTTACCTATCTCGATAGAACGGGCAAAATCGCGTTTAAGGAAATTCGCGTATGCCAGATCGCGCAGCAGCTCAAGGCTGTTAGGGTCCTGCTGCCTGGCGCTTTCCAGCGCTTTCACCGCATTGTCGAAATCGCCCTGCTGCATCAGCGTCCTGGCGTTGGCCTGTAATTGTTTGGGAGAACCAGACTGGGCGTAAACGCTTCCAGCGATCAAGATCCCTAAAAGGATCACTGTAATTTTTTTCATAGTATCTGGTTTCAGGTGCCGGTCCTGTTACCGTTTGGTTATAATAAACCAGTTGTCTGCATGACAACTGGCGGCATATTACTTAAAAAATCATGCCGTAGATCATTCATCTATCAGGTGCGTCAGTAATCCATCCCGCAGTTTCGGTTCGAACCAGGTGCTTTTCGGCGGCATCACATTACCGCTGTCGGCGATGTTGAACAACTGGTCGATGCTCACGGGATATATGCTGAACGCTGCAGCCATTTCACCGCTGTCTACCCTGCGTTCCAGCTCTTCCAGCCCGCGGATGCCGCCTACAAAATCGATCCGTTTGTCGGTACGCTGGTCCTTAATGCCAAGCAGCTTGTCAAACACATTATTCTGCAGCACCGTAACATCGAGTATCCCGATCGGATCATTCGTGAAGGTTCCCGGTTTTGCACTGAGCTTATACCAGTTCTTATCCATATAGAGACCGAACTCGTGCGGCTGCCCGGGGCGATAAGCGCCTTTCGTTACCAGCTCTACCTTGAATTGCTTCGAGAGCTCCTTTACAAAACTCTTGGGCGTTAGTCCATTCAGGTCCTTTACCACCCGATTGTAATCCATGATATGCAACTGATCAGACGGGAACAAAGTGGTCAGGAAATAACCTGCCCCTTCTGTGCTTACCGACTGCCTTACTTTGGCAGCCGAAGCTGCGCGATGATGCCCGTCGGCGATATAGGTACAGGGAACTTCTTTTTCAAAAACGGAGCTGATCTTCTGGATAGTCTTGTCATCATTCACGATCCATACCGTGTGCTGGATGCCATCATCTGCAGTAAAATCGTATACCGGAGATTTGGTCTTCTTCCATTTCCCGATCAGGTCGTCCAGCGCCGCATTGCTGCGATAGGCAAGGAACACATTCCCTGTTTGTGCGCCGGAGATGCGGATATGGTTGATCCGGTCCTGTTCCTTTTCGGGCCGGGTAAATTCGTGTTTCTTGATAATACCGTTCTCATAATCGTCCACGCTGCTAACGCCCACCAGCCCGGTCTGGCTATTGCCATTCATGATCAGCTGATAAATATAGTAGCAGGGTTTTGATTCGCGGAACAGTATGTCACGTTGCATAAAAGCTGCCAGGTTCTCTTTCGCCTGTTCATACACGGCATCGCTGTGCACATCCGTTGTATCCGGAAGATCGATCTCGCTTTTGGTGATATGCAGAAAGGAATTTGGATTACCCTGAGCTTCTGTCTTGGCCTCGGAACTGCTTAACACATCGTAGGGCCGGCTTGCTACCTGTTTTGCGAGTTGCGCCTGCGGTCTGAGCGCTTTAAACGGTTTTACGATTGCCATGAAACAAATATCAGTAAATAAAAATTAAACAAACGTTAGAAAGCGGGATGAGGCAGGTTGATCTTGTGCTCAGGAAATTACTTGCACAAAACCCGCTATCCATCTCTGGATCAACGGATTTCTTTTCAGCGCGAGTTGAAAAACAGCAATGCCGGCCACCGCACAGCCGATGCCGGCCAGCACGTCGAGCACATAGTGATGGCTATTGTAAACAGCCGCAAACCAGATCCCGATCATGATCGCGGCAAACAGCAGGTTGAACCATTTCATCCGGTATTTCAATCCATAGAACAAAACGATCGCCGGATAGGCGGCATGCAGCGAAGGCATGGCCGCAAATACATTGGAGCTTTTGCTGTACAGGGATTTAAATATCCCGCCCCCGAAAAAAAGATCGAATTTACCAAGCCCTGCCGTATTTCCCGGCGTATTGGCAATGAATTCAAAATGATGCTGCTGCACATACCAGGGCGGAGCGGCGGGATACAGGTAATAAATCACAAAGCCCAGCAGGTTCACCAATAAAAAATTCAATGAAAACTGCAGGAAGCCTGTCCTGTTCTTGAAAAAAAGATAGGTAGCAAAGGCCAGCGGTACCGGTACCCAGCAGAGATAAAAAAAACCTGTGAGGATATCCAGGAAAGTGTTGCCGTTCGCCTGCCAGTACTCATTGGGCGTTATCACCCGACCCTGATCATGTATCCCAAACCAGTGCTTCTCGGCATTGTAGAGATCGCCGATATGGACGGACTGGTATCTGTAATTCGGGAAAGCTTTCATGTAATCGAACAGTATCCAGAAAACAAGAAAGATGGAAAACCCGATAATGAATTTTCGCGTGGTCCTTGAAATGAAATAAAAACTGTTGAAGAAAATTACCAGGTACAGCTGCTCGAACTTGAACCCGATCAGCACCCACGACAATAACAGGTACCCGATCGAAATAGCCGCAGCCATCAGCAGGTGCCGCGGCAGGTAAAGCGATCTTGTTTCGGGATTTTGCATATCAGGGCTTAACTCTTTCCATCACTTCTTTGCCCGTGACGGGATCGGTGCCCTTCATTTCCATATACACCACATTGGGCGACCAGAACGAACCACCATCCACTTTTACGAATATCCTACGCAGCAGGGCCGGGCGCTGGTTGATCGTGGCATATACATGATACCGGTTATCTTTCGGCGACCGGGCTAATACCATCTGCTGCTTTTTGTACGAAACAAAATGCATGTTATAAGAACCGTTGCCTGCAGGCTGCGTTTTGATGCCATAAGCAAACACGCGTTGAATATAGCTCAGCTCTTTTTTGATACCGCCTTCCTGGTACCGGATCCAGAACACATGAACAGGCGTTTCCTCATTCAGTTGTCCTTTGGAATTCAGGTTCAGTTCGCACACGATCGTATTGGTATTGGTGGTGCGCTGCAGGTAAAACAACTGGTTGGCATTACCGGCTGGTACCGGGAATGTGTCCTGCGGGTCCATGGCAGCAGCAGCATGGGATGCCGGCGCCGGGGGCGATTTTTGAATCAGCTTCGGGCCGGTGAAAGACATGCCGGTGATCAGAACCAGTGCGAGCGCCACCATCATTTTTGTGCTCTTTCCACCTAACTGATCGCGGGCATCCAGTGTTTTCCTGGCATCGAGCAGTCTTTTGATCGCAGTAATATTATTGAGTATCGCCATCAACGCAATGGGTATGGTAAAAATGGACATGGTCTCCAGGATATGGAATGAAACGCCCGGAAGATACCATTTATGATCGCCCCCAACATAATGACCCGTGATACCGCAGGCCATCGCCGCAACGCCGATCGTGATCACGCGTTCTGGCCGTTGCATCAGTCCGTCCTTGCACTGAATACCCAGCCCTTCAGCCCGGGCCCTGGTATAGCTGACCATCATCGAACCGATCAGCGCAATGAACGCGAATATGGAGCTCAGAAAATAATGATGTGCCACCAGGTAATAACAGATGCCGAGGAACATCACCAGTTCGCTGTACCGGTCCAGCACGGAGTCGTACAATGCACCAAATGAAGAACTCATATTCCCAAGCCGGGCCACCTGCCCGTCAAGCATATCGAATAATCCCGCAAACAGGATAAGTGCACCGGCCCAGCCTACATAGGAAAGATCGCCGCGGTTGCCTTCTTCGGCGCCCACCACGAAAATCACCGCCACTCCAATGTTCAGCAGGAACCCGATAGTGGTAACGGCATTGGGCGTAAGTCCAAGTTTGATCAAAAGCTTTACGAACGGGTCTATGATCCTGTAGATCCCGCGCTGCAACCGAATTCTTAGCGTAACCTGCTCCATCAATTTATTTTCCGCCCTCAAAGTAATTAAAAATCGAATTTAAACCGGGCCCTCACACCCAGCGATGCAACATACTGGTGATCGAGATAATTGAACCGCTTCACCAGGTCTACCCGTATCAGCTTGAAAATATTCGTGATGCCCACACTGCCCTCGATATAAGGCGTTCTATCCAGTGCAAAAGTAGTTGGCAATCCATCCACTGTCGGATATTTGATCAGCTCGGGATCCTTGTACGGGTTGTTCTCATCCCTTACTCCTCCATATAATATTTTGGCCGATATCACTTCACGGAGTTTCAGCTTTTTTAACAGGGGAACCCGGTTAAAGAACAGCCCGTTGAAATGATGATCGATATTGAAACTCATGAAATGATCGCTCACGAATTCCTGGAAATTCATCAGGTTGAATGAATTCAGCTGGTAGGCATAGGTCTGGTTGGCGCGATGGATCGTCATCAGCGGATAGGGAAGCCTGCCGAAAATATATCCGCCTTCCACCACCACATCGCTGTACCCCAGCTGCGACAGGAAAATGCGCTGCTCATAGCGTGCATTGATGTTCTGGTAATTGTACTGGCTGTTCATCAGGTTTTTCAACCCTGCGATCAGCCGGAAGGTGAAGATCGGATACTTGTTGATAATGGGGATCCGATACACTTTACCTTGGTAGAATTGTTCATGCGGCGCCCAGCGTAACTCGCCCGAAAACTCCGAGGTAATGATCTTATTGACATTGACAGTGGCGCCATTCACCAGTTTGCTATACACAATAGAGCCGGCAGGTTCCTGCTTCCAGTTCATGAACCCGAAAGTGTATGACAAATGATTGGGCAGCTCATGCACATACTCCAGTTTGAGTTTACTGTTGTACAGCCATTTGTCGTTCTGGCCCCGCTTGAAAGAGAGCAGGAAATTATCCTCAGCAACGAACTGCAGTTCCTGGCCGGGTATTTTGGTGTCATGTTGGTAACTGGCGCGGATATAATTCAGCGGGTAAACATAGATCGACTTGTTGTTGAGCGAATAGGTGGTACTCAGGAATCCCTTCCATCGCTCATCCTTGAAACCATAGGCCCCATAGGTCTCGAAATAGAGCCGCTTGTTGAATTTAGGCGTGGTGCGTCCGCCAAAGCGCAGTTTGAAACCCTCTATCGGGTTGAAGCTGTAAAAAGCAGCCGCAGGACCTACTTCAAAATACGGTCCCACAGAAGTATAGCCCGAGAACAGAAAGGTGGCGATGGCCATCGTCCTGCGGAATGAAGGCATCTTCTCGAGGCTGTCTACATTGCTGTACACTTTCGCTTCCGTTCTGGTGAGGGTATCGTGGCGACTGGTGGTCCAGAAAGAATCGGGGTGCTGGTTCGAGTTTTCCAGTTTTACCAGCGCCGGACCATCATACACACTGTCTGGCTGCGGCACATTGATCCGGTAATTTCTGAATGAAACGGTCCGCTCGCCAAAAAATCCGCCGCCCGAGTTCTTGGTAATACTCGCATCGGCCATGATATTGCTCTTGCTGAGATGGTAACGGCTGTCTTCACTTTTCTCGAAATCCAGGTCGATATGCAGTTCGCGCACCCAGTTGAGGTTGGCGTTCTTGCTGAGGAACATATTGATCTTCTGAACGGAATAGTTACCATCCAGGGTGATCCACATATTTCCGCGGAACAGCAGGTCATTGGTATTACGCGGCGTAAAATAAAGTTTGATGAGCTTCATACCGCTCGCATCCGTTACCGTATCGCGGATATAATACATGTAAAAAGTAGGCGCCAGGTCCGCTATCGGGCTCAGGAACTGGTAGGTGAACAGCGGGATATCGTTATCGTAAATATCGATATCCATATACAGCCGGTTGAGATAACTGCTTACGCCGGCATTATCGATGTACTCCCCGTAGTTCACCTGCTTCTCACCGGTAACAATGGTTTTCATCTTCTCCGGCTTTTTGCGGAAATATTTCTTGCTCAGCGTTTCTTCGAGGTATACGGGCAGCAAAGACTTGCCCTCCAGCTTGGTGGTATCCCGGTTCTCGAACATGAACTGGTATTTCTTGAGCAGTTTTGAATTGGTGAGCTTTTCCGAAACATTACTGAGCGATACTTCCATTTTTTCGTACTGGTCGTATTGCACATAGTCGTAATGCTCCATCCGGTTGATGGGCTTGTTCTCGATCACACGCTTGATCAGCTCTACGGCAGAATTGCCCTTGTTGCGGTACGGTGCACGCTTATTGGTGGTAACCGTTACATTGTTCACCGCTTTCGGATCGGTTTCCAATGAGAAATCCACGGTCTGCGTGGTGCCTGGAACGATCGTTTTTAGTATCGTCTTATAACCAACATAGGAAACCTGGACGGTCGGATTATTTCCTGAAGAACGCAATGTATAATGTCCCGTGCTGTCTGTAACGGTGCCTCGTCCTCCTTTGAATACCACACTCACGTATTGCAACGGCCGCTGGCTGATCGCATCTGTTACCACACCCTGCACTACTGTCTGCGCCATCGCCGGTACCATGCCAAGAACCAGTACAAAGCCCATCCACACCCGCCTTATTTTTCTGTTTATCATTATCAGTTCCATCTATTTAAAAACAAATCTTTTCTGCAGTGTATAGTTGTAAAAAAAACCAACGAAAATAGACACTGTCACTTTCGACACCAGGTAAGTTAGACCGCAGTAATGGGTGAGCAGGAAAACCCCGGACGATACCAATGCCAGGTTACCTACCCATACCAGCACATATTTCACCGCCTGGAAATGCATTTTTTTATCCCGCGCACTGAATACCCATCTGCGGTTCATGGAAAAGTTCACGATGCCTCCGCAGATGGTTCCCAGCATGCTGGCCAGCAGGTACCAGCAGCCCAGCGCCTCTTTGAGGATCACCGTGGTTGAAAAATCAACAGCCGTAGCTGTTAATGATGCCGCCTGCGCTTTAAAAAAAGTCATTTATACAATACTATTATAGATCATCACCTGCAATACGATATTGCTGTACACGCCCGCCAGCACATCATCCATCATCACACCCCACCCGCCGGGCAATGATTCCATCCTGCGGATGAACAGCGGTTTCAGGATATCGAAGAACCGGAACAGTACCAGCGCTATCAGCCCGTGCTGCCAGCTTACCGGCACAAAGAGCAGGCTGATACACATGCCCGCTGCCTCATCGATCACCACCCTGCTGCTGTCTTTGCCCCAATTCGGCTCTACTTTATAAGAACTCCAGATGCCTGCTGCCGTTATAAGTGACGTAACAAGCAGCATTATATTGTCGGCTCCGGTATTCCTTAACAAAAAATACCAGAGCACTGCAACCAGCGCAGCCGCAACCGTTCCGCCGCCTTTCATATAGCCGATGCCCAGGCAGCTTGCCAGCCATTGGTGCAGCCGCATCATAATGCTTCCACCAGGTCCTGGTAATAATCCAATCCCAGATGTGTGATCAGGTCTTCGCCCATGATATGCCGCAGTGTATTCTGCAGCTTGATCAGCTGTTTGAAAATATCATGTTCCGGCCTCAGCCCGGGTGCGGTCTGTGGCGATTTGAAATAGAACGACAGCCATTCCTGGATCCCGCTCATATTCGCCCGCTTCGCCAGGTCCATGAAAAGCGCGAGATCGAGCACGATAGGCGCTGCCAGGATGGAATCGCGGCAGAGAAAATTGATCTTGATCTGCATCGAGTATCCCAGCCAGCCGAAAATGTCGATATTATCCCAGCTCTCTTTATTATCGCCATGCGGCGGGTAATAGTTGATCCGCACTTTATGGTACAGTTCGCCATACAGTTCGGGATTGATATCGGGCTGCAGTATATCTTCCAGTACGCTCAGTTTCGATACTTCTTTTGTTTTGAAATTATCAGGATCATCGAGCACCAGTCCATCCCGGTTGCCGAGGATATTTGTCGAGAACCAGCCACGCACACCCAGGGCACGCGCATGGAGGCCGGGAGCGAGAATGGTCTTCATCAGGGTCTGTCCTGTTTTGAAATCCTTGCCGCCTATCGGCGTATTGGTATCCTTCGATAACTGGATCAGCGCAGGGATATCACAGGTGAGATTGGGTGCGCCATTGGCGAAAGGAACACCCAGCTTCAATGCCGCATAAGCATAGATCATACTTGGAGAAATAGCGGGGTCATTGTTGCGCAGTCCGTCCTCGAATGCTTCCAGGCTTTGGTGCACTTCCGATTCCTCGATATATTTTTCAGTAGATCCGCACCATACGATCACCACGCGACTGCAATCATTTGCGTCGCGGAAATTTTCGATATCGTCCATCACCGCAATAGCCAGGTCCCATTTGGTGCCTGCTTTTTTTATGTTCTCCCCATCGAGATTTTTGATATAGGATTTATCGAACACCGCTTTCATGGGAACGATCGCTTCCAGTTCGGGTCTGATCGCATTGAGCAATCCCGGCTCCAGCACTTTTGCCTTGCTGGCCGCTTCGTATACATTGTCTGCATATACATCCCAACCGCCGAATACGATATCGCTGAGCTCAGCCAGGGGCACAAAATCTTTGATGAGCGGATACCTGTTCTCGGTACGTTTTCCCAGGCGGATATTGCCCATCTGGGTCAGCGCCCCGATCGGTTGCGACAACCCTTTGTTGACGGCTATCACGCCCGCGATCAGGGTAGTGCCCACTGCGCCCATGCCGGGCAGCAGTATCCCCAGTTTTCCATCAGCAGCTTGAATCTGTTCTTTCATGTTGGTTTTTTTTATCGTTGTTCTTGAGTTTTTAAATGAGGGGCCGGATGTTTTTTACCATTCGGCTGATTATTCTGAAGGCCGCGGATCATGATCGACATGATCGATTCCATCCGCGGTTCCAGTTTCGCATATTTGCTCTCGGTGAACATATCCCGCTCCAGTCCGCGCAGCGAACTTACCATCACGGATGGGAGGATATCCAGCTCCTTGCCGATCTGTTTGGTGAACTCGCCATTGCTCACGCCGTACGACAATATTTCCTTCACCAGCTGGGTCTCCCGGGTATCGTACTGGGCATGCAGGTGTTTCATGCAACGCATGTTGTCCTGCATTTCGCCCCTGACCAGTTTGCAGAGATTCAGTTTTTTCTGCACCGACCGGATCTTGGTAAGCGTAAAGGCTTTCAGCTTGTCTTCCGCTGATCCTGCTTTTTGCACTGCCTGCTGCACATTACGGAACACTTCCTCCATCTCTTTCATCACCACGGCATCGAAGATCTCTTCCTTGCTGGAATAGTAGTAGTACAGGGTGCTTTTACCCTTGCCCATGGCTTTGGCAATATCCTCCATGGTAGTCTTGCGCAGCCCATACTGCTGGAACAGTTTCTGGGCTTCACGGAGGATCTCCTCGCGGATCATATCGTCTTTCGTCATCAGCATAATTCGACCAAAATCGTTTTTCGGTCCAAAAGTAGGGGAATTTGCATCCCCGCATTCAACCGTTCATAGATTATCCGTGTTTGGCGGCAAAATCGGTCATCAGCGCGCAAAATATCTCCACGCTTTCCAGCTCCAAAGCATTGTACATGCTCACGCGGAGACCGCCGATGGTGCGGTAGCCTTTTACGCCCACCATACCTTCTTTTTTGCAGCGCTCGAGAAAGGGGGCTTCGAGCGCCGGATCGGTCAGGAAAAAAACGGCATTCATCTGGCTGCGGTCTTCCCTGGCTACCCGGGTGGTGAACACCGGCAGTTTATCAAGTGTCTGGTACAGCAGTTGCGATTTTGCAAGGCTTCTCTTCCCCATTTCCGCCAATCCTCCCTGCTCCAGTATCCAGCGCAGGGTAAGCATGCTCACATATACGGAAAAAACCGGCGGAGTGTTCATCAGGGATGCTGCTTCGATATGTTTCTGGTAGTTCATGATGGTCGGTATCCGGCGTTTTACCCTGCCGAGCACTTCTTTTTTTACCACCACCAGGTTTACCCCGGCAGCGCCCATATTTTTCTGGGCGCCGGCATAGATCAGGGAGAATTTTTTGAAATCGGCCGGGCGACTGAAGATATCACTGCTCATATCGGCCACCAGCGGAACGGGTACTTCGGGGTATTGCTGCCATTGTGTTCCTTCCACCGTATTGTTGGTAGTGATATGGAGATAGCTCGCATCGGCCGGTACGGAAAATTCCTTACTTATATATGTATTGTCGCGGTCAGACGAGTCGGCAACAATATCCACCTGGCCAAACAGCGAGGCTTCGGCGGCGGCTTTCTTGCCCCAGATCCCGTTTATATGATAAGCCGCCTTTCCGGCGTCGTCCAGCAGGTTCATCGGAACCTGCATAAACTGGGTGGTAGCTCCGCCGTGAAGAAAAAGTACCTCGTACTGTTCATCCAGCTCCATCAGTTTTTTAACAGAAGCGATCGCTTCCTGCAATACCTCCTGGAACAGCGGTGTGCGGTGCCCGATCTCGAGAATGGACAATCCCGATCCGTTAAAATCGAAAATAGCTTTGGACGCCGCTTCCATTACAGGCTGCGGAAGAACGGAGGGGCCGGAGTTGAAGTTGTGCAACATAGTGGTCTGTAGTCTGTGGTTGTTTGGAGTTTGGAGTTTGGGGTTTGAGGTTTGGGGTTTGGTGATCTATTTATGAACTGCAAACCCCAAACACCAAACGCCAAACACCTATTCATGCACATCTGTTACTCCTCCCGACACCGTGTACTTCATCGCGTCCGCGGCGCCGAGGTTGGTGAGGAGCTTGATGCGGTCGCGCGGAACGATATAAGTGATGCCGGAGATCGCGTAGGAATGAGGCACATATACGGTTACATGCTCGGGCATTCCAAACTCATGCGCATTGGGCTGAGTGATGAAACCGATACGCCATACATCTGGAGCATCCACATTCACCAGCACCGGCTTATCGAATTTTTTCTTGTTGCCCGCAAACGCTTCCAGAAAATCTTTTACGGAAGAATAAATGAACTTGATGCCAGGCGTCTTCTCCAGCACTTTATCCAGCAGCGACACTACCCTGCCCATCATATATAGCGAAGAGATCCAACCCACAATAAGCACGAGGCCAACTACCACTACGAAACCCAGTCCCGGTATCTTATTCAGATGCCCTTCCGAATCCCGCGGCAGGTAGGTCGGGGCAAACGAGTGCACGATATTGGGTAGGATATCATCTACAAAATTAAAGAGGCCAAATACCACCCAAATGGTTATACCGATCGGGGCCAGCACGATCATTCCCTGGAAAAAATACTGGAGTAATCGCCTGAGATAGGCGCGAACAGTTAGCCGGTTGCTGGAATTCATCCTTCGGATTTACGGCAAAGTACGCAAGAAATCAGCACTTGTAATTGTATTTCACACACTTATTGGTGCAATCGATTTAAAGCTAACAGGAGTAAGCATTTAGCACGATTCACATTTATCACACTGTTCAGCCGTTCAACACAAAATCATAAAAATTTTACATGGAAACTTTGGTCACTAAATAAGTTTCCATAGTTTTGCGCCTCATTATGGAAGCACAGGAACGAATAGTAGGCAAGGCGCACGAACTGTTTATGCGTTACGGCATCCGCAGCGTGAGCATGGATGAAGTAGCTAACCAGCTGGGTATCAGCAAGAAGACAATTTACCAGTTCTATACCGACAAGGATGCGCTCGTAGAAGATGTGATCGACATCGAGCTGAGCAAGAGTGAACGGGAATGCGCGATGCACAAACAGCGCAGTGAGAACCCCATCCATGAAATTTTCATGGCGGTGGATATGCTGCTTGAAATGCTGACGCAGATGAACCCGACGGTGATCTTCGATCTGGAACGATACCATCCCAAAGCATTCCGCAAATACAGCGAGTACAAGAATAAGTTCCTGTATTCGATCATCCGCGAGAACCTGGACCTGGGCAAGGCCGAAGGATTATACCGTGAAGAGATCAATACGGATATCATGGCGCGTTTCCGGCTGGCATCGATCTTCCTGGTGTTTAACCCGGAATCGTTGAATTGCGGCAAACATGCCCTGCCGGCGGTGATCAAGGAGATAACCGATAACTTTTTATACGGACTGGCTACGCCCAAGGGCCAGAAACTGATTCAGAAATACAAGCAACAACGACAAAAAACCATACACGTATGAGTAAAAGACGAATGACCGGATGGATGCTGTTGAGCTGTTTACTGCTGGCGGCTGCCGTGCAGGCACAAACGGCAACCCGGCATGAATTTACGGTGATGCAGGCTGTCGACTACGCACGCAGCAACAATGTGCAGGTCAAAAATGCATTGCTGAACATCCAGATCCAGCAACAGACCAACCGCGATATCACTTCAGCGGCACTGCCGAATATCAACGGCAGCGTGGGTATGACGGATTACCTGAAGATCCCCACATCCCTGATCCCAGGTGAGATATTCGGACAGCCCGGCACATATATTCCCGTGCAGTTCGGTACCAAGTACAATTCTACCGCGAGCATCCAGCTGAGCCAGCTGCTGTTCGACGGACAGGTGTTCATCGGGCTGCAGGCCAGGAAAACTTCCATCGAATTCCAAGCGAAGAATGCGGAAGTAACGGAAGAAATGGTAAAGACCAATATCTACAAGATCTATTACCAGCTGGCGGCCAGCAAGAACCAGATAGACCTGCTGGATGCGAATATTGCCCGCCTGGTAAAGCTGCAGCACGACGCCAATGAACTGTACAAGAACGGGTTTGCTGAAAAACTGGATGTAGATAAAGTAACGGTGCAGCTGGCCAATCTCCAGAGCGAACGCATAAAAGCGCTGAACAGCATCGATGTTGGTTATTACGGGCTGAAGACCCTGATGGGTATGCCTGCAAAAGACACCCTGGTCCTTACCGAAAAGATCAGCGCCGACCAGATAAAGATGGACCTGCTAACGGATACAGCTTACTCTTATACCGACAGAAAGGAGTACCAGTACCTGCAGCTCGGCAAAAAACTGAATGAGTTCAATATCCGCCGGTATAAACTGGCGTACTTTCCTACGCTCTCGCTTAACGGCAACTACAGCAAGAATGCGCAGCGGAATACATTCTCCTTCTTCGGAAAGGGCGACTGGTTCACGACTTCTTATATAGGTCTCAACCTCGCGATCCCCATTTTCGATGGCTTTGCCAAAGATGCCCGCATCAAAAAAGCAACGCTTGAAATGAAGCAGACAGAGAACCAGCTCGACAATCTGCGGCTCTCTATTGACAACGAAGTGGAACAGGCCCGGTTGAATTTCAGGAGTGCGCTTACCACCATGGATTTCCAGAAACAGAACATGGTGCTGGCGGAAAACGTATACAACCAGACCAAGAAAAAATTTGAGGCAGGAACGGGTTCCAATACGGAGATCAACGCCGCCCAGACCGATCTGATCGCAGCACAAACCAATTATATCAATGCACTTTATAGTGCGATCGTTGCCAGGGTCGATTATTTAAAAGCCACCGGCAAACTTTAACCAAAACTCAAAAAAACAAGTATATGCAAAAGATAGTACACGTGATCTTTATCGCATCAGCCCTTAGCCTTGCAGCCTGCGGAACTAAGACTGAGAAGGTAACGGTTGCCGTTAAAAAACAGGAACTGGAAAAACTGAAAAAAGAACAACAGGTTACTGCTGATAAGATCAAGGCGCTGGAAATAGAGATCGCCAAAATGGATACTTCCGCTGCAAAAGAGAACGTGGCCAAACTGGTGAGCACCACGCCGGTGATCGCGCAGAACTTTACCCATTATATCGATCTGCAGGGACGGGTGGATGCGGAGAACATTTCTTATGTAGCCCCGCGTATGGGACCCGCGCAGGTAAAAGCGGTATACGTGACCAAGGGCGCTTACGTTCGCAAAGGGCAACTGCTGCTGAAACTGGACGATGCCATCGTAAGGCAGCAGGTGGCCGCTTCCAGGCAGAGTACAGAAACGATCAAGAGCCAGATCAATCTGGCCAGGGATATCTACAACCGCCGCAATAACCTGTGGAAGCAGGGTATCGGTACGGAAGTGGAACTGATCACCGCGCGCACCAACGTGGAAACACTCGAAAAACAACTGGCCGCAGCGAACGAAAATATCAAAGTACAACAGGAACAGCTGAATAGCTACAATGTATACAGCGACGTGAACGGTATTGCCGATGAAGTGAATATCCGCCCCGGCGAGATCTTCAGTGGCGCAGTCGGCGCTGCTCCGCAGATCAGGATCGTGAACACCAGTACCCTGAAGGTGATCACCGATGTTCCGGAGAACTACAGCGGCAAAGTAAGGCAGGGGTCTAGCGTTCTGGTAACACTGCCGGATATCAATAAAACTTTCAATGCCCGGATCAACCTGTCCGGTCAGCTGATCGACCCCACCAACCGTTCTTTCCGCGCCGAAGCGCGGTTACCGGAGGCGGCGGGTATCCGTCCCAATCAGATCGCCCAGGTACGCATCCTCGATTATGCCGCAGCCAATGCCATCGCCATCCCGGTGAATACGGTAGGTACGGATGAGAAAGGGAAATTCGTTTATGTGGCTGCTACAGAAGGCGGCAGGCTGATCGCCCGCAAACGGCAGATCATTGTCGGTGAACTCTACCAGCAACTGATAGAAGTAAAAAGCGGACTGAGCGCCGGCGAACAACTGATCACCGAAGGCTTCCAGAATATTTATGATGGGCAGGTGTTGAGGAAAGCGTGAGGCGGCAGGCGTGAGGCGTGAGGCGTGAGGCGTGAGACGTGAGATGTGAATGGTGATTGGTGAAAAGCATGAGTTTGAGCATCTTCTCACGACTCACGTTTCACGACTCACGTTTCACGAAAACCAAAACTAACAAGCTGAAAAAAATACTTTATGCAAATCTTAGAAGGAATAGCCAAAAAATTCAAACAGTTCCGGCCTACCAGCTGGGCTGTTGACAATCGTACGGCTGTCTATGTTATTACCATCCTGGTATCCTTGTATGGACTGTTCAAGTTCACAACGATGCCCAAGGAGCAGTTTCCCGATATCGTGGTGCCTACGATCAGCGTAAGCACCGTTTATTTCGGCACCTCTCCCAAGGATATGGAGAACCTGGTTACCCGGCCTATCGAGAAACAACTGAAAGGCATCAGCGGGGCCAAGGTAAAAAAGATCCAGTCTACTTCGCAGCAGGATTTCTCGCTGATCATTGTGGAGTTCGATACGGATGTGAAAACCGATATCGCCAAAACAAAGGTTAAGGATGCGATCGATAAGGCCCAGACGGATCTCCCGAACGATCTTACCCAGCAGCCCAATGTACAGGAGTTCGATTTCAGTGAAATGCCCATCATGTATGTGAATGTGAGCGGCGACTACGACGGTATGACCCTGAAACGGTATGCCGATAAAATGCAGGACCGCTTTGAAGAACTGACCGAGATCAACCGGGCCGATATTGTGGGCGCGCCGGAGCGCGAGATCCAGATCAATGTGGATCCTTATAAAATGCAGGTGGCGAAATTATCGTTCACCGATATCGGTAACGCCATCAACTATGAGAACAGGGATATCAGCGGGGGCCTGGTAGAAGTGGGTGAGATGAAAAGGACGATCCGCGTAAAAGGGCAGTTCGCCACCGCATTCGATATGCAGAATATCGTGGTGCGCAATTTACAGGGCGCCCCGATTTACCTGCGCGATGTTGCACAGATCATCGATACCGTTAAAGAGACCGAAAACTATGCACGGCTCGACGGCAAGAATGTAGTAACCCTCAATATCGTAAAAAGAAGCGGCGAGAACCTGATCAATGCCGCCGATAAGATCAAAGGCATTGTGGCCGATATGAAGGAAAAACAGGAGCTGCCGCCCAACCTGAACATCGTGATCACGGGCGACCAGAGTGTGCAGACCAAGACCTCGTTCAACGACCTGGTAAATACCATTGTGATCGGCTTTGTGCTGGTATTGCTGGTACTGATGTTCTTTATGGGCGTTACCAATGCCTTCTTCGTGGCATTGAGCGTACCCCTGAGCGTGTTCGTTGCATTCCTCTTTCTGCCGCTGGCAGACGGCATCATCGGAACGCATGTAACGCTGAACTTTATCGTGCTCTTTGCACTGCTGTTCGGCCTCGGTATTATCGTGGACGATGCGATCGTGGTAATTGAGAATACACACCGGATTTATGATAACGGCAGGGTCAAGATCACCCGCTCGGCCAAGGAAGCGGCGGGTGAGGTATTTGTGCCGGTGCTGGCGGGTACGCTTACAACGCTCGCACCATTCTTCCCGCTGTTGTTGTGGAAAGGACTGATCGGTAAGTTCATGATCTATCTCCCCACAATGCTGATCCTTACGCTGGCCGCATCACTGATCGTTGCGTTCTTCATTAACCCTGTATTTGCCGTAAGCTTTATGAAGCCTGAGGGCAGGGAATATGAAAAACCAAAGAACCAGATCTTCAGAACGCCTTTGTTCTGGACCGTGATCGCGTTCGGACTGCTGTTCAATCTCGCCGGCGGGCATGGATTCGGGAATTTCCTCTTGTTCATGGCCGTGCTGATGGTGCTGAACCGGTATGTGCTGCGCGGCATCATTCACTATTTCCAGGAAAGAGTGCTGCCTAACCTGATGAACAGGTATGAAAAATTACTGCACTGGGTATTGAAAGGAAAAAGGCCGGTGCGTTTGCTCTGGGCAATGTTCCTGCTGTTCCCTTTCTCACTGATCATGCTGATGGTCCGCAATAACCCAAAGCCATTCTTCCCCAGCGGCGATCCGCATTTCGTATATGTATACCTGAAAATGCCGATCGGAACAAAGACGTCCACTACCGATTCGGTATTGCGTATCCTGGAAGGAAGGGTATACAATGTACTGGGTAACGAAAAACCGGGCGTACCAGGCTCTGTGGTAGAAAGTGTGATCGCGAATGTGGCCGTCAGCGCCAATAACCCGCGCGACAATAACCGGAGTACCCAGAGCAACCTGGGCCGGATCCAGGTTTCATTTGTGCAGTATGAAGAACGTCATGGCAAGTCTACCGGTCCGATATTGAGAGCGATCCGCGAGCAGATGAAAGGCATACCCGGCGCAAACATTGAAGTGGGTCAGGAAGATGCCGGCCCGCCCACAGAACCGCCGGTTAACATCGAGATCAGCGGCGATAATTTTGAAGAGATCGCCAAAGTGGCGTACGACCTGCAGAACCATCTCGATACCAACCGGATCTTCGGCATCGAGAACCTGAAGCTGGATGTAGATATCCAGAACCCCGAGATCACCATCAATATCGATCGCGAGCGCGCTTTGCGTGAAGGCATCAGTACGGCACAGATCGGCATGGAGATCCGTTCTGCAGTATTCGGTAAAGAAGCCAGCAAACTGAAACAGGGGGAAGATGAATATAAAATACAGGTGCGTTACAACATGCTCGAAAGGAACAATATCAACGACCTGATGAACATGCGTATCACTTTCCGCGATATGGCTACCATGGGCATCAAACAGGTTCCTTTGAATGCTGTGGCTACGGTTGACTATACGAATACTTCCGGCGGTATTAAACGGAAGAATGTAAAGCGGACGATCCAGCTGCAGTCTAATGTAACCGATCCCGCTCTGGTAGGGCCTGTTAACAAACAGCTTGCAGACAAGATCGACGAGTTCAAAGCGAAAACGAAAATACCTGCCGATGTAACCATCAGGCAAACGGGTGAAAGCGAGCAGCAGGCCGAGACCATGAGCTTTCTGGGAATGGCGCTGTTGAGCGCGTTGCTGCTGATCTTCCTGATCCTGGTGCTGCAGTTCAATAGCCTGAGTAAACCGTTTATCGTATTGACGGAGATCTTCTTCTCCATCATCGGCGTGTTCATCGGTTATGCGCTTACCGGTATGTCGATGGCGATGATCATGGTGGGTGTGGGCATTATCGGTCTTGCAGGTATCGTGATCAAGAACGGTATCCTATTGATCGAATTCACGGATGAGCTGCGCGGAAGAGGATTTAAGACCAGGGCCGCGGCTATTGCAGCGGGCAAGATCCGGATCATTCCCGTGATGCTTACTGCGCTGGCTACCATGCTGGGACTTTTACCGCTGGCGGTTGGTTTCAATATCAATTTCGTATCGCTGTTCCAGACGGGTAATCCGCATCTGTTCCTCGGCGGTGATAGTGTGGTGTTCTGGGGACCATTGAGCTGGACGATCATTTTCGGTCTGTTGTTTGCGTTCTTCTTAACGCTGGTGATGGTGCCGAGCATGTACCTTATCAGTGAAAGGCTGAGGAGGCCGATGGAGAAATTTTATGGCACCAAGTTCGTGGCCCTGCTGGGATTCCTGGGGCCATTCTTCTTCATCACGGTCGGTATCATGTTCCTCGTAAGACGCATCCAGGGCAAACGCGTCTGGATGGGCCGCATGCGCGATGCTAAAGTTTAAGTTGAGTCTGGTTTAATACAAAGCCGCCCTTTCCGGGCGGCTTTGCTTTTTCAGGAAGACGCGCGACGGCTAACAGCCAATTGTATTTCATTTATTCAGTTTATTAAATAGCAACTGCACTATGTGCGGCATTTGCGCTCCTGGGCCGCTGGGCCCCCGTCCTTGTTCCGCGGCTGCTTTCTCTGCTATCGAAACGTGCTTCGCATCGTTTCGATTGGCTTCGCTTCGCTCGCCACCGCAGACAAAGAGGCCGCTCCACAAGGACTGTATAGAATCGAAAATACAGGGCGCTAAATGTAAGGGCTAAACGCATAAAGCAAAAGGTATCTGGCAGCACAGCCTGCGTATCCTTACCTCCGCACATCTAAACAGTACCTGCGGACGGGCCTCTTTTCTTCCGGTGCGAGCGAAGCGCAGCAGAAAAAAATGATGCGAAGCACATTTTTTTAGGAAGAAAAGTAGCCCGGTAGCAGGTACGAGGCCCAGCGGCCCGAGCGACAAATACCGCACCCTGCAAGGCAACCTAAGTATTATCAAAAAGTCCCTAAGAAAAAAGAACGGCTTAAAGCCGTTCTTTTTTCTTAGGTTACAATACCCCAACCGTCTTCCCATCCGCATCGAGCTCGATGATCTCGTAGCCAAGGCGTTTGAGACCGGGGAGAATGAGTTGCTTGTCGCCTACAAGGAGAATGTTCATCTTGTTCACGTCGAAATATTTTTTTGCTATGGCGTCGATATCTTTTTTGGTGAACCCGTTGAGGATCTGGTTCTGCCGCGCCACATAATCGGCGGGCAGGTTATACTCGAGTATCCGCCCCACAAAGCTGGCTTTCTGGATGCCGGTCTCATAATTCCTTGCATCGCTCTGGCCGATCGATTTTTTCATGAATGCCACTTCATCTTCAGATACCCCTTTATCGGCATAATTCCTGATCTCGCGCATCACTTCATACAAGGCGCTGTCTGTAGCGCTGGCTTTGATACCGCTGCTGAAAGTGAAAGCGCCCGAATATTTATTAGCCGCCACCGTGGTGCGGGCTCCATAGGTCCAGCCCTTGTCTTCGCGCAGGTTGATATTTACCCGGCCATTGAATCCGCCACCCAGGTTATAATTCGACAGCGAGGCGCGGTAGAATTCACCCGTGGCGTCGTATTTAAATGGCATTACGCTCCCCACCCTGAATTCCGTTTGCGCGGCTTTGGGAATATTCACCAGGTAGATCCTGGTTTTGTTGATAGCCGGCGCCGCCGCAGGTGTGGGCACTGAAAATGATCGCACTGGAAGTTTATTCAGGAAAGCGAGTTTCGGAACGATCTCCGATTCCCTGATATCACCTACCACCACTACTTTGCCGTCTTCGGATCCGATATAGTTGTCGTAATAGGACTGGATATCCGAAAAAGCAATGTTATTGATCGTTTCCGCTGTACCGCTTTCCGGTATGCCCATGATATTATCCGCACCATAGCTCAACCGCGCATAAACATTAGTAGCCACCCCTGCCGGCTGTATCCGGCCGTTCTGCAACCTTTGCGTAAGCTGACGTTTAATTCGATTGAAAGATTCTTCAGTGAATTTCGGGTTCAGCATTCTTTCTTCCAGTACCCTGAGCGTGGGGTCCAGATTTTTCTTGAGTGTCTGGATGGTGAATACGATCGCATCGTTGGTGTTGCTTACGCCTACGGAACTGCCAAGTTTTTCCAGTTCGGCCGAAAGCTGCTCGCTGCTGAAGTTCTTCGTGTCTTCATTCATCATACTCGCGAACAGGTTTACCCAACCGGCTTTGGAAAGATTGTTGGCTTCCATGAAAGTTCCCCCCTTCAATGAAATGCTCATCGTAACAGTGGGGATCTCCGTATTCTCCGTTCCGATCACCCGCATCTTGTTCGGCAGTGTAGCCGTCCAGAATGCAGGCACTTTTACCACCGGGTTAGGACCATTGCCCGGAACTTTGCTTCGGTCGAAATTGTCTTTCGCTTTAACGTATTTCAATGCATCATAGCCATAGTTAGGCCTTACATAACGCGATTTGTCGATCACATAATTATCTTCGGCCGCTTTCTGGTTCTCATTTCCTTTGGTAACAATGCTGAGCACCACACGATGTTTGTTCTTGATATAGGTATTGTAAACCCGCATTACATCTTCTTTCGTAAGTCCCTGGTACATTTTGATCAGGGTGCTGATCATGTTCGGGTTGCCTGCGAATGTCTGGAAAGCCGCCAGCTGGTTCACTTTGCCCGATACACTGGCCAGGCTGTTGATGGTCCGGCTTTCATATGCGCTTTTGAATTTTTCGATGTCCTCATCCGTCACGCCTCTTTTTTCAAATTCACCCAATGCCTGGCTCACCAGTTGCTCCATCTCGGCCAGACCTTTTCCGGGATAAGGGGTTACGGAGATCGAAAATTCGCCGGCCAGTTCTGCCAGCTGGCTGCTGGCGCTTGCCTGTAATGCTTTTTGATCCTTTACCAGGAACTGGTAGAACACGGAATTGCGGTTGCCGCCGCCGCCACCTCCTCTTCCACCACCACCACCGCGGCCACCACCACCGCCTCCGCCGCCAAGCACCTGTGCCAGGCAGGCCAGCGCCGCCATATCGGGATTGTATTCGGGCACTGTCGGGTACACGATCCGTAATTGCGGCGCACGGGCATAGTTATCCGTGAAGCTGGCATAGCGGTCTTTTTCAAGAACAACCGGCGCGAGTTTCACAGGCTGCACGTCGGGGCAGCGGGGAATGGAGCCGAAATATTTTTCAGCCAGCTTCACAACTTCTGCAGTGCTTACATCGCCACCGACGGTGAGTGTTGCATTGTTGGGGCCATACCAGCGAAGGAAAAAATTCTTGAGATCGTTTACGCTTACGCTGTTCAGTTCCTCTATATAACCGATGGTAAGCCAGGAGTAAGGGTGACCATAAGGGTACAGGTTGCGCGCACTCACTTCGCCGGCCAGTCCATAAGGCTGGTTATCGTAATTCTGCCCGCGTTCGTTTTTTACAGTGGCGCGCTGCACTTCAAATTTCTGCTGGGTAACCGCGTCGAGCAGAAAGCCCATGCGGTCAGCTTCCAGCCAGAGCATTTTTTCAAGTTGATTGCTGGGAACAGTTTCGTAGTAGTTGGTGCGGTCGCGGTTAGTGGAACCGTTGAGGGTACCGCCCGCTTCAGTCACTACTTTAAAATGCTGCTCATCGGCAACATGGTCGCTGCCCTGGAACATCATGTGTTCGAAGAAATGCGCGAAACCGCTTTTACCGATCTCTTCGCGGGCCGATCCAACATGGTAGGTAACGTCTACATGCACCACCGGATCGCTATGGTCTTCATGCACTACCACGGTGAGTCCGTTGGGCAATACATATTTTTCATAAGGGATGATCAGCTCATTGCCTTTGCGGGTTACTTTTTCAATGAGTTTAGGTTGTGCCGACAGCATGCCGGCAAATACCAGGCAGCAGCACACGGCAAGAAAGCGTTGCAGGCTCATAGGAGATGTTTTAGTTGAGTACCGAAAGTTAATCCAAAATCAAAAAAACCGTTAAGAGCGGCCTGCAAACTGTAATATATCTACCGTTATCTGTACTAATTTCACCGAAAACCGAATTGTTTATGATACAGAACCACGAGATAGACTACCGCATAGTTGGTGAAGAAATGCAATATGTTGAGATCGAACTCGACCCCAACGAAACCGCCATTGCAGAGCCCGGCGCTTTCATGATGATGGACGATGGCATTACTATGGAAACCATTTTTGGCGATGGCAGCCAGCAACAGGGCAGCGGGCTGCTGGGAAAATTGCTGGGTGCGGGCAAACGTTTGCTCGTGGGTGAAAATCTGTTCATGACCGCTTTCACCAATATCGACACCGGAAAACGCCATGTAAGTTTTGCCTCGCCTTATCCCGGCAAGATCATCCCGCTGGACCTGCAGCAGCTGGGCAATCGCGTCATCTGTCAGAAAGATGCTTTTCTGTGTGCGGCCAAAGGCGTGAGTGTAGGCATCGAGTTCCAGAAAAAACTGGGCACCGGATTGTTCGGCGGCGAAGGTTTTATCATGGAAAAGCTGGAAGGTGACGGCATGGCTTTCCTGCATGCGGGCGGACATGTACTCGAGAAGAAACTGCAGCCTGGCGAGTTGCTGAAGATCGATACCGGATGTATTGTAGGATTTACGTCTACCATCGATTACGACATCATGTTCGTGGGCGGCATCAAGAATACTTTATTCGGCGGTGAAGGACTATTCTTTGCTACGCTGCGCGGACCGGGCACGGTATGGATACAGACCCTGCCGATAAGCCGTCTCGCAGGGCGGATTCTCCAGTATGCAACTACTTCCCGCCGCGAGGAAGGCAGCGTACTCGGCGGCCTTGGTAATCTACTCGACGGCGACGGCTGGCAATAACCTCTGTGTAGCTCCGTGCAATCTGTGTCTCTGTGGTGAAACCTCCGCGTCTCTGTTGCCTTAAAACTTTACCACAGAGACACAGATTGCACAGAGTTACACAGAGAGGTTGCGCAATTTTGAAATAGCCTTGGTAAGCGTCTCCTCTTTTTTGGCGAAGCAGAAGCGGAGCACTTTATTATCGTCCCCGTTCTGGTAAAATGCCGATACGGGAATAGTGGCGATGCCGTATTCTTTGGTTAGGCGGATGGCAAGGTCTTTGTCGGACTCGTTTGAAAAATGCCCGTAGCTATAGCACTCGAAATAACTGCCATGCGAAGGAATGCACCTGAAAGGCGTTGCTTCCATCAGTTTCCTGAAAAAATCCCGCTTCTGCTGCATGAAGCCGCTGAGCGATAAATATGCATTTTCATTGGACAGGTATTCGGCAACAGCGATCTGTTTGGGTGAATCGCAGGAGAAACAATTGAACTGATGCACTTTCCTGAACTCCTTCATCATATCCGGAGCCGAAACGCAGTATCCAAGTTTCCAGCCGGTGCAGTGGTAGGTCTTACCGAAAGAAAAACACACAAAACTTCTTTCCAGCAGATCCGGGTAACGCAGCATACTCCGGTGCGGAATATCATCGAAGATCAGGTGTTCGTATACTTCGTCGCTTAAGATGAGGATGCGGGTACCGGCGACGGTCTTACGCAATTCTTCAATATCGTTTTCCTGCAGTACGCTGCCGGTGGGATTGTGCGGCGAATTGATCATGATCATCCGCGTGCGGCTGTTGATACTGGCCCGCACCCTGTCCCAGGGAATGGAGTAGGAAGGAAATTCCAGCGGTACACGCACGGCTTTAGCGCCATTGATCTCGATATTGGGGATATAGCTGTCGTATGCCGGTTCGAATACGATCACTTCATCGCCCGGCTGCAATACCGTTGTCAGCGCAGTATAAATAGCATAGGTACCTCCCGGCGTAACGGTGATCTGGGTTTCAGGATCGATCGCTGCATGGTATAGTCGGGCTGCTTTTTCAGCCAGTCGCTGGCGCAGCAGGGGCCAGCCATTCATGTGCACATATTGATTGAAACCATCTTTCATGGCTTTATCCACCAGCGAAACCAGCTCCTCGCTCATCGGAAAATCGGGAAATCCCTGGCCCAGGTTTACGGCATGATGCTCATTGGCCAGTACGCTCATCACGGTGAAAATAGTGGTGCCAACCGTAGGTAATTTGGAAGAGATCATGGGGAGCTATTGTTGCGGGGCAAGTTTACCGGAAACCCTTCTCAGTTCTATTTCCGCAGCCTTGGCAGCATAGTTCAGGTTAACGAGCCGGTATCCTTCGTTCTCAAAGGTCTGCTGCGCCAGTTTTACATCCACGATCGTTCCCACACCTTGCTTGAACCGTTCGAGCACAATATTCACCAGTTGCTTGGAGAGATCGTAGTTCTGCTGTTCTGTCTTCAGCTGCTGCAATGCATTAATATAAGCCTGATAACTGCGCATTGCACTGTTCTCGAAATCGAAATAAATATTGTCCCGTGCAATGGCAGCATTGCGGGTATTGATCTCCGCCACTTTCTGCTGTCGTTTGAACACGCCTCCATTGTAAATTGGCACCGAAACGTTCAACCCGAGAAAAGGACCATAGCTCTGATTGAGTAGACTGAAACCCGCCGCGCTTTTCGAACTTACAAAGTTGTAGCCGGTGGTAGCGCGCACTGTGGGATAACGCTGTGCAGCTGTTTCGCGCTCGATCAGTTCGTTGATATTGACCTGCATGCCCGCCGCTATCAGTTGCGGATTATTTTTTATGCCGGCGCGGATCTCATCGAGACTGATTGCCGGATCGATCGTAATGACCGTATCGGTAAGGATAATTGTCGTGTCTGGCTGTACGAAGATCAGGCTCTGGAGGTCGGTCTTTGCCTGGCCTATCACCAGGTCCTGATTCTGCAGGCTCTGCACCAGCGCGTTCAGATCCAACTGAGCCTGAAAAAGGTCTGCATTATTGGCCAGGCCCACATCTTTCCGTACCTGGATCAGGTCCAGTCTTTGTTTGGAAAGGTCGATCGATTGCATAATGGTCTGACGGTAGGTCTGCTGGCGCACTACATCGTAATATTTTGCCATCACGCCCGCGATCGTATTCTGGATCTGGGCATTCAGCAATTGCTGGTTCAACTTTTCCAGCTCCTCCAGTCTTTTTTTGGTAGCCACCACACGCCAGCCGTTGAAGAGCACCATACTGCCGGTAACGCCTACAGTGAGGTTGTTGGCGCCCACGTTACTGCGCTTGGTATCGCGGCTCGCATCTGTGTACGCCTGGTTGATGGTGGTGATCTGTTCCTGGTCGTTGGCGGTGCCCGTTACGGTGGGCAGACCGCCGGCGATGCCGATATTGTTGTTGGTGTTGGCGATCTCGAGGTTATTCTTTGCGAGCTGGATATCGTAACTGTTCTTAAGCGCGGTATTGATCGCATCCGTGAGGGAGAGCCTGGGCTGGGCAGCCACCTGCAGGCAACAGAATCCGAGCAGCACAACCAGAATTTTCTTCATGTTCCGTGAAATTACCGACACCGAAATTATTAGCTGTTTTTTTTATGACGAACGGGCGATCAGCTCACCAGCGTCCCTACACTCATGCCCTCCACCACTTTCAGCAGGTTTCCCTGCTTGTTCATATCGAATACGATGATGGGAAGTTTATTTTCCATGCAAAGCGTGAATGCAGTCATATCCATCACTTTCAGGTTCTGCGTAATGCAGTCCTGGAAGCTGATCCTTTCAAATTTCACTGCATCCGGGAATTTTTCCGGGTCTGCATCGTATACCCCGTCTACCCTTGTCCCTTTCAGGATCACATCGGCTTTCATTTCGATGGCCCGCAGCGATCCTGCCGTATCGGTAGTGAAATAGGGATTGCCGGTACCTGCTCCGAAGATCACCACCCTTCCTTTTTCAAGATGGCGCAGGGCCTTGCGGCGGATATAGGGTTCTGCTACCTGTTCCATATTGATAGCACTTTGCAGCCGGGTATAAACGCCGATCTTTTCCAGCATTGCCTGCATGGCCATGGCATTGATGACGGTGGCCAGCATCCCCATATAATCGCCATGAGCGCGTTCGATGCCGCTGTCGGCCTCGTTCATGCCGCGGTAGATATTGCCGCCGCCGATCACGATGGCTACCTGTACCCCCAGATCGGTCACCAGTTTGATATCGTGCGCATACTGTTCAATGATCTTGGGATTGAACGGATCGCCATTGGGCTCATCACCTAATAAAGCTTCGCCGGACAGTTTAAGCAGGATACGTTTGAACTTAGGGAGCATGGGCAGGCTATTGTGAATGCAAATAACCTGAATTTTTGGGCAAATGCCAAGACAAACGTTGAAACAGCGAGTTTTCCGTTCAGGCGATTTTTTTGAGGGAGGTAGAAGCATAATCCGGCGAGTCGGGATTGACCACCAGCTCCTGACGTAAGGGATGGATCTGCACATCAAGATCTTCCATAGGTATAGCTCCAAGCAATGGTTCTGCGTCGCCTGGCAGGACCAATGCGCTGCATATCGTCTTCCGGTTTTGAAATCTGAGCTCTATCGGACTTACCACATCACACCAAATAGACTGGCCGTTGGCGAGTCCCGCTTTCCTTTTGTCTGTTACAGGCAGTTGTAGTATCGCCTGTATATTTTCATTAATGGCAAGCATGTATGAGCCGGTGTCTACCAGGATGTTTAGCCGCAATCGCCTGATCTCATCCTGATCAATAAGTCGCTTACGCTCCATGAGCAGGTCTTCTACATTGATCAATTCGATATCGGCATAGATCATTCCCATAACTGGCTTTTACCAAAGTTACGCTGCCCTTGATCGTTCTGATCAGGTATTTACCGCAAATTAATCGATCCGCGCATCGATCTCCGACTGTACCCGTTTGGTAAATGCCGGCGACCAGATAGACCAGTGATTGGCATTGGGGATGATTTCGGCAACAACTGCAGCACGCAGCGGTTTCATTTTCCGGTCCAGCGCTTCCACCGCTTTGTTCAGGTAAAAATTATCGTCGGCGCCCGAATAAATATGCACTTTACCGGAAAGGCTATGGGATAAAGCGGGCCAATTCTGTTGCAAATAGGATCCGAGATCATACCGGCTCCACTCCTTCACAACCGCAGGATCAACCAGGCCGGTAGTTCTGTTGAACAGTGGCTTCGGTCTGCCATCGCGTCCGCTGCGGCCGAATTCGGCCTCGAACGATTGCTGCTGGCCGCCATCGCCGATAAACTCGTCATCCATCGTCATCCTCCTGATGGTAGAAACCGGTTTACCGTCTTTCAGGTAAAGGCCTTTTTCGCTGCCATCTTCATTAAAAAGCATATTGGCATGCGGGGCATAAAGATCCACCCCCGTGAAATTGCTGAAATCCACGGGATCGGGCGAAACCGCCCAGCAGCCGTTGAACGCATCCGGGTAATGTATCTGCAGCCATGCCGAGCCATATCCTCCCGAACTCTGTCCCATCACAAAATATTTCTCCGGCGTTTCCGCAACAGGATAATTTTTTTTCAGGTACGGGATCAATTCCTGCACCAATGCCTTTCCCCATGGACCATTCACATCCGAATCTACAAATGCATGCAGCCCCCAGCGTGTCTGTGTTTCGGGATTCAGGTAAACATAGATCTTCGGCTTGCCCTGTCCCATTCCATACCGTGCCCTCGATTGCGCATTCATTGCATCGTAGTGTGTTCCGCCCCAGCCTGGAATGATGAACACAACCGGATATTTTATACCTGGTGTCATGCTGTCCGGCAGGATCACAGCCGCCTGCATGGAAATATCCTTATGGTGGAAGGCCGAGAGCATCGGGCTCTTCAGTTCGAGCAACCTGATCCTGTCGGTCTCACGAAAAACACGCTCTTTGAAAATGGTATTGATATAGATATGCGCTTCCGCCGCTCTGTTTTCAGGGATATGGAAGATGAATTCGCCGCGTGTGTACGCATTGCCGGGATTCGGTGTCTGTGCCCGCAGGTCAGACTGCACATGCATGACTGCCGCCAGCCTGTAATAGCCGGGAGCGAGATCGCGGAGCTGCAGGTTACGCGCTGCCGCGCGATCATCGAAGACCTGTACCTGGCCGGGCTGCCAGTTCTTAACATTCATAGCGAACGATGCCTGCGGCGCATCGCCCTGGCCGATGAATTTGGTTGTATCGTTCTGGGTAAGCAATACCAGCCTGCCGTTAAAAGATGAATGGATGCTGGTATCCAGGTGTACATAAACTTTTACCTGTGCCTGCAGTTGAATGGTTGCTGCCAGAAGCCAGAGCAGCCAGAGATATTTTTTCATGTTGTAATTTATTGACAACTTAAACGCAAAACGGATTTTCCTGTTACATGCGTCTTTGCCGGCGGCTGAATAGCTGCGCTAACGGCCGGTGCGGCTGACAGGCGGAATAAAAAAGGGAGCACTGTGTACTCCCTTTAAACAAAGCCCGCCATAATCAATAACCACGCTATTTTTGAACACCCTCCTGCATAATCATGTAGACACCCGGTTCAGTTGAACAGCACTGCAGCCGGCAGGTATACCGTAACGGCGCTGCCTTTTCCAGGTTCCGACTCAACATAAAAACGTCCATTCAAAGCCCGGGCCCGGTGCATCATATTGGAAATACCGATACCGGCGCGGGCGGCATTCACGTCAAAGCCGCGCCCATTGTCCTTGATCCTGAGTACCAGAAATTCTTTTACCATCGAAAAGCTTATGAGGATCCGGCTTGACCTCGCGTGTTTGAGTATGTTCTGCATTTGTTCCTGAACGATGCGCAGCAAATGCAGCTTCTGTTCGGGTACAAGCAAAAACTCCATGCGTGGATGTATCTTCACCACCACCCTTGCCGATGCCGCTATGCGCATATCGGCTGCCAGTTTTTCAATGTTTGGTACAAGGCCCAATCCTGCAACGTCATTCCCGCTAAGGCTATAAGATAATTTGCGGATCTCGTCCATGGCTGATTTCAAGTATGCCGAAGATTCGGTAAGCAGCCGCTGCCGTTTTGTTTCATCGCGCATGGCGGTCTCAACAAAGACCACCGACATGGCGAGGATCTGGTTCACATTATCGTGCAGTTCGGCCGCAAGATTGGCCCGTTCTTCTTCCCTGGCAGCCGCGATCTTATGGGAAAGACTGCGGTCTTTCGATTGAACTTTGCCTGTAAACGGGCAAATGCTGACGATCACTGCCTGCACGGCGGGAAGCTGTAAGAGGTTTACCGCAGTAAGCTCCAGCCATACGGTGGCGCCGTTCCTGTGCCGGGCCTGCACTACTGCATGCATATTCCCGCCGGGACGGCTTACCATCTGGTCGTAACGCAGCCGGATACGCATGGCATCGGATTCCATCAGCAGATCAAAGCAGCTGGCGCCCGGAAGATCTCTCGGATCGTACCCCAGCAGATGATGAAGAGGCTTGGAAGCGAACATGATCCGACCCGTTCTGTCAAGTACAATAATGGCCGAGCTGCATTGGGTAATGAAGCCACTGAAAGGCATAGTCATAAGGGATGCTTGTGTCTGTGATCAAAAATTAATGATCAGAAGCGGTCGGTGATGGAGACACAAAATTCCGACACATTTGGTACGCACAAGCAGTAGTAATCAAAGCAAAACACGGTTAAATCAAATGCTGCTGCCGGTAGCGCAGGGGAGATACATGTAGTCTTCTGCGGAAAAAGGCTGAGAACAGGTCAGGCTCATCAAAACCCAGTTCGTAGGCGATCTGTTTCACAGACATAGGAGACGTGCTGAGCATGGTTTTCGCTTCGAGCAGTATATGATCATTGATCATTTCCTTGGCGGTAATGCCCGTCTGGCGCTTCACCACCGAATTCAGGTAATTGGCATGTACATGCAGCTTGTCTGCGTAAAACCCCACAGATCTTTCCCGCAGAAAATAACGCTGCACGAGTTCACGGAACCTGTCTACCAGTCCGCCGGAAGGATGCACTGGCTCCTTCCCGGCATTGCCGCAGAACCGGTCGCAAATGATCAGCAATTCCAGGGTCTTAACAGCCAGCAGCTCAGCCTTATTGATCCTGTCGGCATTATACTCTTCCACCAGGTTTTTAAAGATGGCCGTGACTTTTGCAGCCTGCTCCTCGTTGAGCATCACAAAGGGAATATGACTCGCTTTGAAAAGTTTCCTGTCTACTAGGTGCTTCACCGGAAAAACGGCCTGAAGGAAAAAGTCCATGTTGAAAGAAACCGAATAACCCGCAAAAGGCCCCGGCTCATAAATACTCGAATGCGGCACCCGGGCCGGTATCACGAAAAAAGTGTTTTTCTGGAGCGCGAACCTGAACCGGCCGATCGTCTTCTCGCCTTTGCCTGCTGTGATCAGTGAAACATAATGCTGCGACAGCCTCGTTAGCGGCAACACACCGCCCAATGCGGACAAAAATTCCTCCAGTAAATAAATCCGGAAATTGAATTTTCGCTTCAGCCGCTTATCAAGATCGATAATGCCGTCAGCCGCATATTTGCGGAAGACTTCGCGGTATTCTTCCAGTATGATATTGTCCGGGGTCATCGGGGAGATTGACAATCGTCGTAAAAAGTTAGCGCATCTCCGGGAATATTGCAAGCGGCGGCCCATTTCATCATTTCGCGACCTTGCTACTCCCCTGCGATACCATAGAGTTGCGGATTAATAACGCAGAGAACGCAAAGGGATGGAGATTTGACCGGAGATGATCGCATAAAAAAGCCCCGCGAAATAGCGGGGCCTTTCAAATATTGAAGGGTTGTATTATCCCAACGCCACTCTTTTGAATTCAGTCACTTTCAATTCGGGGTTCACGCTCTTCAGGTAAGCTTCAACCGTCTGGCCGGCATCTTTCACAAAAGCCTGTGCCAGCAGGGTCTGCTCTTTAAAGAAAGCGTTCAGTTTGCCTTCGGCGATCTTGGCGATCATCTCTTCTGGCTTGCCCGCCATCTTAGGATCTGCTTTCATGGTCTCCACCACGATCGCTCTTTCACGTTCTACGGTTTCTGCAGGCACGCTGGCTGCATCAACAGCCACCGGGTTCATCGCAGCGATCTGCATGGCCACGTCTTTACCGGCTTCTTCGGCAGCCGCGCTCAATCCTACCAGTACACCCATGCGGTAAGCACCGTGGATATAGGAGGCTACATAAGGCGCTTCGATCCTTTCAAACTTGGCCACACCGATCTTTTCGCCGATAGCAGCCAGTTTATCATTGATCAGGTCAGCCACTTTTGCGCCGTTGATCGATACTTCATTCAGTTCTTCTGCGCTCTTCACATTATTCGCTACCGCTGCATCTGCGATGCTCTGGGCGAATGCAACGAAATCAGCATTCTTCGATACGAAATCAGTTTCGCAACTGATGCATACTACGAAACCTGTTTTATGATCTGCAGAGGTTTTTGCGATGATCACACCCTCTTTCGCTTCACGGTCGCTGCGTTTGGCAGCCACTTTCTGACCCTGCTTGCGCAGCCAGTCGATAGCAGCTTCAAAATCACCATTGGTTTCTGTAAGGGCTTTGCGGCAATCCATCATACCCGCGCCGGTTGCCTGGCGGAGTTTATTGATGTCTGCGGCGGTTATAGTTGTTGTCGTTGACATAGGAGGAATAATTAGTAGTTAATAATTAGCAATTAATAATTAATAATCAGTTCAACAATTGATCCCTCAATTATTAATTGCTAATTATTAATTATTAATTTTTCTAGCGTGGTCCGCCACCAGCCGGTCTGCGATTGCCCGGAACCCGGCGCTTCGGCGCGCCTGCACCAGGACCACCGGCGCCAGGGGCACCAGCACCGCGGCCACGGCCGCCGCGACCGGCTTCAGCCTGGGCTTCAGCTTCGAGACGACGTGCTTTGGTTTCGTTCTCATTGTTGCTCTCTTCTGATTCTTCCTCATCTTTGGAAGCTTGGCGCTCGGCCAGTCCTTCAGCGATAGCTGCAACGATATAGTTGGTAACGATGGCTATCGATTTGGTA
>JAFBAN010000032.1 GCA_019247775.1 Chitinophagaceae bacterium
TTCCGCTCGGCAATGCTGAAGCTGCGAAGAATATGAAAGAGCTCGTATCGCAGTCCGATATCGTTACGCTGCATGTTCCTGAGACCACACAGACAAAGAACCTTATCAATAAGACCCTGCTGAAATCGTTCAAGCCCGGCGCTATCCTGATCAACTATGCAAGGGGAGAAGTGGTGGACCTGAAAGCGCTGGCTGCCGCATTGCAGGAAGGCCATCTGAAAGGCGCAGCCATCGATGTGTACCCATGGGAGCCCGAAAAGAATGGCGATAAGTTCGAAACGCCGCTGCAGGGCCTGTCCAATGTGATCCTTACACCGCATATCGGAGGCTCTACCGAAGAAGCGCAGCAGAATATCGGCGAAGATGTAAGCCTGAAATTGTTCCAGTACCTGGAGCGGGGTATCACCAACGGCTCGCATACCGTTCCGGCCATTGGTCTGCCGCCGGTTGAGAATGCGCACCGGATCCTGCATATCCATAAAAATGTTCCCGGCGTACTGAGCGCGATCAACACAGCGTTGTCGAAGAACCATATCAATATCGTCGGCCAGTATCTCAAAACCAACGATGAGATCGGCTATGTGGTGCTCGATGTAGACAAGAAATTATCCAAACAGGCGGTTGAGTTGCTTCGCGATGTGAAGGATACTATTAAAGTGAGGATACTGTATTAACGTGAATCGTGAGGCGTGAGGCGGCAGTCGAGAAATGACGGCTGATGTTGGCACACTTACGAACCCGTTTTGGTATCTCCTCTCACGCCTGACGTCTCACGTCTCACGACAGGACACTATCCCAGCTTCCCCAGTATTTTCTTGCCGCGGCTGCGGAAAGCGGCGGTCTCATTTTCCAGGTTGGCTTCGATCAACAGCTTCAGTTCGGGTCTGATCTCCGGATAAATTTCAGACAGGTTGAATAAAGTGGTAAGCGAGAATGCTTTAATGGCAACTGCCGTTGCCGGATCTTCGATGAACCCGAAGCAGGCATTCATTACTTCGCCATGTAAGGGTTCGGGAATATCTATGTCTTCGAGAATGCGCACTGCATTTCTTTTTACCGAATCATGTACCCCTTCACGCTGGAGTTGTGCAACAATGTCTTTCAGGTAAGGTTTCACCATTTCCGGTTTTTTCTTCGCGGCCCAGCTCACACTCCAGGCTGCGCGCTGCGAGAGCCGGTATTCATCGGCCATGAAACACTGCATCAGTTCTTTGAAGTTTTTGGGAGAACTGCAGGCATAGGCCGCAACCTTGAGCGCCTGGCTCTTGGAATGTTCTTTTAATATTTCGTCGCGGAGGTTCAACTCTTTACCAACTGAATATGGGTATATCGAAAAACTTTTCCGGCATGCGGCTCCTCTTTCGAAGGTCTGAATCCAAACGGGAATCCATTTTCACTAACAAACTGGCCTTTTACTATTATCGATATTGGTGACCAGTTCTTTAATTGAGAACCATCTGCAGCGAATAAACGCCTTAACTGAAAACTATCTGCATTGAGTAAATGCTGATTAGCGGGTTCAAGAAAATATCGCTCTGCAGGTTTTGTATTGGAATGACGAGTGTTTATCCATTGCGGCCGACTACAGCCGGAAGCATCAAGCCCATAGCTTAGTGCCAGCGTAATATTGTCTTTCGCAGGATAGTCTATCTCTTTTCGAATTACTTCTATTTTGGTATAGTTAAAGACCCTGGCTTTTTCAAGCGGCTCTTCGGATTTATATGTCCCTTTCGGATACCCAAGCGCATCATGGAATTGTCCCTGAACTCTGATCTTATGTCTTGAAGCCTCAAAATAAATAGGAAGTTCCAAACTATCTGCTGCTGGTTCTATAAAAATGCAGTGATCTTTGAGCTTACTATCTTGATATTTTGAAAAATCTTCCGGGGTGATCCAATTGGCACACGCGCATCCCCAGACAATATAGTTTAAGTCAAGCACCTGTATTTTGCCCGATAGTTTGTCTGTTGAGTCCGATAAATTATGCCGCGCAGCAGCTTGGGATTTGATGCTAACTAGCTTTGTCTCCTTGCTGTTTTTTTCATGAAGACCAGTGCAGGATGAAAAAATGATCAATATTGAAAACAATCGTTTCATGCGTACATACTGGTCAAAATTTCTTTCATTTTCCTGACCTCCTCAGCATCCACTTCCACGCGCTGCAGGTTTTCCTTCATACCGGCCGGTGAGAATTGCATGCCCGATTTCACGTTCAGCCGGGCAGAAGAATGCAGTTCCTTCGCCCCGGTATAATCGGCCAGTTCGCGGATATTGCTGCTGCGCACCCCGCTGCCAGGCATGATAACGATCCGGTCGCCGGCCTTGCTGATGAGTTGCCTGATCAGTTCCTTGCCATCACCTGCATTGGGCGTCTGTCCGCTGGTGAGTATCCTTGTACAACCTGCTGCAATGATATCTTCCAGTCCCTTAAATGCATCCACGCAGCGATCGAAAGCGCGATGAAAACTCACATCCATCGGATAAGCCAGTTCGGCCAGTGCGCTGGTCCTTGCAAGATCGATATTGCCATCGGCCAATAATAACCCGATCACCACGCCTTCGAAGCCCAGTTCCTTACACAGCCTGATATCCTGCTTCATCACTTCAAATTCCGCTTCGCTGTACAGGAAATAACCGCCCCGCGGACGGATGATGGGAAAAACAGGGATGCCGATCTTTTCTTTCACAAGCTTCAACGTGCCATAGGAGGGCGTTGTGCCGCCTTCCTGCGGATTCTCACAGAGCTCCAGCCGGTCGGCGCCCGCTTTGGCGGCCTGCAGTGCAGACCCAATATTAAATACAGCAATCTCTAACATAGCGGTTCCTCCACGCCTCTGCGTCTTCGCGGTAAAAATAACCGCAGAGACGCAGAGACGCGGAGTTAGATTAGGAATTTGGAATCGAGTAGATTATTTGCGGCGTCGCCGTAACACACTGCATAATTGAAGCCTTTCTGGATAGCATAAGCCCCATGCTCGCCGCGTTTGTTGATGGCAATGAAAGCTACCTGGATGTCCTTCGCTTTATTGCCCTTGATCTTCACGATCCGTTCGATCGCTTTTTTGCAGGCGGCCTCGGGCGATAATCCCTGGCGCATCAGTTCAACCACCAGGTGCGCGCCTGCAACACGGATCACGTCTTCACCCTGGCCGGTAGCTACTGCGGCGCCGGCTTCATTGTCCACAAAAAGTCCCGCCCCGATGATCGGCGAATCGCCCACCCGGCCCCGCATTTTAAAACCCATTCCGCTGGTGGTGCAGCTGCCGCTGACATTGCCCGCGTTATCGAGCGCCACCATGCCGATGGTGTCATGGTTCCACTCGCCGTTCTCGAGCTTATTCGGTACAAACGCAGTCTGCTTTCTGCTGTTCTCGATATTGATCACGGGTTTGTATTCACTTTTCTTCAGCCAGTTGCGGTAGGCTTTTTCTGCATCCTTCGACAGTACGGCGGGCTCCAGCTGGAATCCCTGCTCCAGCGCGAACTGCTGCGCGCCTGCGCCCACCAGCATCACATGCGGCGTTTTTTCCATCACCCTGCGCGCCACGGATATCGGATGTTTGATCCGTTCCAGAAAAGCCACGCTGCCGCAATTGAAATGCTCATCCATGATGCTGGCATCGAGCGTTACATGACCGTCGCGGTCTGGATTGGCGCCCAGTCCCACGCAGCAGCTCTGCGATGCTTCCGTTACCATCACGCCCTGCTCCACGGCATCCAGCGCGCGGCCGCCTGCACGCAACACTTTCCAGGCGGCTTTATTGGCCTCGATACCTGCGTCCCAGGTAGAGATAACGATGGGTTTGTGCATGGGCGACTGAGCAAAAGATTTGAGTGAAAAAGCGCTGAGTCCGAGAGAACCTAATTGTAAGAACCGGCGGCGTGCAAGCATAATATTCGTTTAGGGGAGATCAGTGTCCGGGTAATTCATGTACACGCAGTTTGCTGATCAGTTCGTCACTGGCGGCTTCGCTGTACATTCCGTAAGCGCTTACAAGCACTCCCTTCATTTTTCCGTCTTTAGATTCTATCGCATAAACGATGCTTGAATCGGATGGATTTGTTGCCCCTTCGAAACGGTAATGCTCTACGATCTCGAATTCGTCTGCCTTGAGGCAGGTGCCGGTACTGCGGCACTGGATATTGTCGAATGCCAGGTTAAAATCGGTGGCAAAACCGCGCGATCTCAGCCCTTCCAACGCGTCCAGCAATGTATCGTAAGCAGGCATACGGATATTTCCGGAAAGGTACTGATTGAAGAGGTCTTGCAGAAAAATATCGGGGAACTTCAGCAGAACTTAATGCTTCTGAAAACTGGCGCGCTTATTCGCTCACAATAAACGAATGCGATTCCTGCTTCATGCCTGCTTTCAGGATGCTGTAATAATAAACGCCTTTCTGCAGGAGGGGAAGTTTTATCGTACTCAGGAAACCGGTTACCGGGTATTTCAATACGGTCCGGCCATACAGGTCATACACCGCAAACACCAGCTCATCCGGATCCTCCGCCAGTAATTGCAAAGGCATTCCCGGACGCACCGGATTGGGGAATACATAGTAGCGTTGTCCCGCAAAAATATAGACCTGTTCGGGCTTGGTATAATACACCGTACCCGAACTCAATTCTACCCGGGCCCGGTAGGTGTTCAGTCCTTTGCCGGCCAGTTCCGTACCCAGCACCTGCCTGCTGCTCACTGGCGTAAATGCATGCACCGGCCTGAACCCGGTGGGAGAGAGTTTTTCGAAGACGACCTTCGACACATTATAGGTAGTACCGAGCTGCAGGCTCAGGTTGGCGCTGGCATCACCGGCAGGGTCGGCGATAAAGCCGCTGATATAACAGCCGACCTGCTGCTGCGTATAATCGAACGCATAGGATCTTGCGCCTTCGATCCGGAAAGGCAGTAAAGGTGCAACGGTAAAGACCTGGTAGGGATTGCCTGTCTTGTATTGCAGCAGTGCGGTATCTGCAACCGTTTTGAATAACTCCAGGTATTTCGGCCCCAGCCGGTACACATGATAACTGTCTACAGCGGCGCGTTGCCAATACACCAGGAACGAATCCGCACAATTGAATCCCGTATTGACCGAAAGGGTGGAAGAGAGGCTTACCGTATCGGACAGCCATTCCCTGTTATTGATCAGCATCCGCAATTGCAGTGCGCCCAGGGTATCCGGCGTTTGCCAGCGGAAATAATTTTTGTCGAGCGCCACTGTTGCTGAAACCGTACGCCAGCTGCCACTGTTGATGCGGTACTGCAGGGTTGCATTGCCGGTTAACGTGGTTTCCCAGCGGATGGCATGTGTTTGCCCGGCAAACAGGTGATCGCCTTTGACCGGGTAGCTCAGCATAAAATGTTCCAGCGTATCGTACTGCCACGCGATCGCGTAAGGCTGCGCGCCGCTCATGGCAAAGCCGCCGACGCGCAATTCATAATTTCCAGCCTGCGGATCATCGATGCTTACCTGCTCGATGGTATTGACACTGTCGCGGCGCCGCACCGGCAGCAATTGGAGTGAATCGATATTCGCGTTGCTGTTCAATACCCATGGTTTCCAGCTTTCATTGCTTAGCGGACGATACAGTTCCAGGTCAAGATCATTCACCAAAGCTTTATAGGTGTTCGCCTGTGCGGGCGGGTCTGTCCAGCAGAGACTGATCTTCAGGTTGCGTGCATTGGCCGGGATGGAAATGGAATGCCTGTTGATCTGTCCCTGCTGCACGGTGCCGGTGATGATGCGATCGAGCACTACCGTTTGTAAAGCGCGGTAAGCGTTCACGCTGCCGTATCCCGAAACAAAATCGATGCCCCTGCGCTCCACATCGTTGGCGCTGTTCACCAGGACCGCTTTAACCAAAGCAGAAGAGGGAAGGATATTGTTACGCTGCTTCCAGGCATCCTGTATCAATAAAGCAACGCCCGATACTATGGCTGCCGCCCCGGAACTTCCATCTTCGCCGAGCGCTACGAGTTCGGGCTTCAGTCTTCCATCGTAAGCAGGCCCCCGCGAACTCAGTGCCGGGACCGTGCCGAATGAATCGATGGATCCCACGGTGAGATCGTTCTTCGCCATTTTAAAACTGCCGCTCAGGTTTGCATAGGCTGCAATGCCGGTATAGTTGCCGGCGGCAGAAGCCTGCGTTCCCAGATTCCCTGCTGAAAAAATATGGAGTAAGGCGCTGTTCTGAAATGCCTGCGCATCATAAGCTGCCGCGTCGGCCCCGTAATAATTTTCAATGCCTACGCCATAGGAATGATTTTGCACCGACACGTTCAGCCGTTGCAGTTCGCTGATATTGTCGGGCAGCAGGTTTGCAAAATCCGATGAACTGAGCGATGCGCCCCATGCAACTCCTTTTCCGGTGTAATAAGTATTGCCGCCGCCGGCAATGATCGTGGCCATAGTGGTCGCATGGGTCTGCATATCTTTAGAAGCGGCAGGAGAGTAGACATAGCGTCCGCGGAGATCCATATCGAGCGTATCGGGCCTGTTCTCTTTGAGCGATACTACCAGTCCTTCGCCGGTGAGTCCGGGCATGTTGCGATGCGTGAGGTTTACCTTATTGGTTGAAAGATCGAAACCGGTCAGCTCTCTTTCCACCAGCGGGCGCCTTGCTTCTGCAATGAATAATACCAGCGGATCGTTCATCGCGGTATCGATCCAGGCTGCGCGGGTTTTTAACTGTACTGCTCCGGTGTTTTTATCTGTGGAAAGGATGGTTATTTCCGGATTTCGTCTGCATTGTTGCAGGAACGCATCTATATCCGCTACCTGCAATAAAAATTGTTTGAGGTCGGCCTGCTTTTCGTTTGCAGGTTGTTGCAGCAATCCGGCGGATAATTTCCATTTATTGTTCAGCGGCGCAAGTAAAGCCGCGCTTTTCTGCCATTTTTTTTCCGAATCGGGCGAATCGCAAACAACAATGTTCAGTTCAGCGGATAGCCTGCGGCGGAGGACCATCCCGGGAAGCATAGGGCCTTTTACCGCATATGCCTGTTGCGAAAACCCTGAAACATCATTGATATGTGTACTGGTAATAGCAAGGAAAGGAGCAAGCACTGATTTTT
>JAFBAN010000039.1 GCA_019247775.1 Chitinophagaceae bacterium
TTTTGAAGTGGATCAGGCGGAGCAGATCGGGCAAAGGCTGAAAGAGAGCAGTTCGATGGCGGTGCGGTCTGTATTCAGTCACCTGGCAGCCAGCGAAGCGCCCGAACACGATGCTTTCACTGCGCAGCAGGTAAGTTTATTTGAAAAAGCATGCAGGGCTTTGCGTGATCGGCTCGGGTATGATTTTATCCGGCATGTCGCCAATTCTGCAGCGATCATCCGCAATCCCGCGTACCAGTTCGATATGGTGCGGCTCGGTATCGGTTTGTATGGAGTGGATAGCGCCAATGAAGGGCAGATCTCATTGCAGACCGTTGCAACCCTGAATTCCACCATTGCACAATTGAGAAAGGTTAAAGCGGGTGAAACCGTAGGGTATAACCGGAAGGGAGTGCTGACACGAGACAGCCTGATCGCTACGGTACGGATCGGGTATGCAGACGGGTTCAGCCGCAGACTGGGCAATGGAGCAGGGTCGATGGTAGTGAGGGGTAAGCTGGCGCCGGTTACGGGTAATGTTTGCATGGATATGACCATGATAGATGTAACGGATATTCCGGGTGTGGAAGAGGGCGACAGTGTGGAGATCTTCGGCGGGCAGTTGCCCGTGCAGCAGGTGGCACAGTGGGCAGATACCATCGCTTACGAAGTGTTAACAGGCATCAGTCAACGGGTTAAAAGGGTGTACCTGGAAGAGTAGGGTCGGCCTCAATCCATTATATTTGCCCACTAATAAACCTTGCAGTGAAAGCCAGACAAGTTGTCCTTTTTATCTTCCTGATCATTTTTGCCGACCAGGCATTGAAGTTCTATATCAAACTGCATTATTATGCGGGAGAAGAGCATAAGGTGATCGGAAACTGGTTCAAGCTGCATTTTGTTGAGAACGAGGGCATGGCCTGGGGCTGGAAATTCGGCGGCGGTTTCGGTAAGATCGCATTGACGCTGTTCAGGCTGGTGGCAGTGATCTGGGGCAGTTTTCTGCTAAAGGATTTTATCCGCAAACATTATCACCGCGGTTTTATCATCTGTGCGGCTTTGATCTACGCCGGCGCATTGGGCAACCTGATCGACAGTCTTTTCTATGGATTGATCTTCGAGAACAGCAACCCGTTCTCACAAAATGTATCGCATCTGTTTCCTAAGGGAGGCGGTTATGCAGGGCTCTTCCATGGCAAGGTGGTGGATATGCTTTATTTCCCCATCATCACCAACTCGCATTATCCAAAATGGGTACCCTTTGTGGGTGGCGACGAGTTCGAGTTTTTCCGTCCTGTGTTCAATATTGCCGATGCCGCTATTTCGGCGGGTGTGATCACCATTCTGCTTTTCCAGAACCGCTTCTTCAAAAAACATAAACACGAAACCCATTCCACGGTTGAAACAGATACGCTGGTAAACGACAGCAACCAGGTAAGCTGATGGATGATCCGATACGATGTTCAATAAAAAAGCCCTCAGTGCGAGGGCTTTTATTTTTGATAACTATGTTTATTTGATCGTTGGCGTTTTATACAGCGAGACTGCCTGGGTGTTCGGCGATGTGCCCAGCACCTGGTCTATCAGTCCATAACCTTTTGCATAGTAGGAATTGCCCGACAGCAATACCCGGTAGGTTCCGTTGTCGGGTTTGAACATGATATCCCGTTTCACATTGATCACATTATCGTAGGTCTTACCGCCAATGGTATATGGCACCGTGTTCTTCGTGATGATCGTAAACACCGCTTTGGCCATACCGACCTCCGAGCTGTTCACCCCAACAACTTTCACCTTGCCGTACTCCGCGGTTTCCCATGTATCACCCACATTGGCGTTGGGTTTCAGGAAGGGATAGGAAATAAAATAATTAGGAATGGAATCGAATACCAAGGTATAGTCGAAATCGACCGTGCTGAGTGCGTAGAAATCTCCGGAACTGCTTTTAGCAAAATAAAAAGTATCCTTCATCTGGGTGCCGAACTGGGAATATACCAGCGGATCGCCGGTAACCTGAACGGTTGTGTTTGCCACTCTAACCGTAAAAGTATCCACGGTACCCAGCTTGGGACTGTACTGATAAACCCAGCTCGAGCCCGCAGTAGTAGGGAAATAGTCGGTATTACCGGTAGTGCCGCCGCCGCCCGAACTGCCGCCGCTGCCGGATGGAATGATGGAGAAAGCACAAAGGTTATTTCCGAAGAAAACGGCGAAATCGGATTGTTTGGCCAGAATAGGGGTGCCCTTGCCTTTCAGCTTTACGCTCTGCTGGCCGGCGCTTACCACAAAGCCCGAATCCAGGAACCACATCCCGTTCACGGTGTCCGTATAAATCTTGTATTTGCCGGCGGAAGTGAAGTTGACGTTGACCGTTACGTAGTTGCTGGCGGTCATGGGGGTATCCACCTTATAGGTTCCCGAGACGGTGATATTCTTGCAATAACCCAGAGAATCAACCAGTTCGCCCTGGGCTACACCGCCAAAAGCGCCGTTTTCCACACTGAATTCTTTCTGGCAGCCCATAAAAGCGACCACAATGGCCAAAAAAACGGCCAAACGGGGGGCGTGTTTGCGAATATTGGTCTGTATCATATGCTTAGGTCTTCGAATATCAGATAAAATTCACACAATCAGCGCTGCCTGCGGGGATAAATTAGGTCTTTTTCCCGGTAGTCTGGGGGTTTTAACGGAGTGTTAGCTCGAAAGGACTTCTTTCAGACTTTCGGCCGTAGCACTGATCGTCCGGTCTAAGTCATCATAACTCAATGCGTTGTTCAGGAACCAGCTTTCGAAAGCCGAGGGCGGGAGGTAAACCCCTCTTTTCAGCATGGCATGGAAATACTTTTTGAAAAGCTCATTATTGGCACCCGCGGCCGTGGCAAAATCAGTAACCGGCCGATCGCTGAAATGCACGCTGATCATGGAACCCATGCGGTTGATCGTATAGGGCGTTCCGGATGCCCGGAGAACCTTTTCAAGCCCTGCGTGCAGGTATGCTGTTTTTTGTTCGAGTTCAGTGTAGATGGCGGGCTTGTTCTTCAGTTCTTTCAGCATCGTATAACCGGCGATCATGGCAATGGGATTACCGCTGAGTGTGCCGGCCTGGTATACATTGCCGAGCGGGGCTATTTTTTCCATGATCGCGCGCTTACCGCCGAATGCGCCAACGGGCATGCCACCGCCGATCACTTTGCCATAAGTTACAAGATCTGCCGCCACCCCCAGGGTTTGCTGGGCGCCGCCGGGTGAAAGCCGGAAGCCGGTCATTACCTCATCGAAAATGAGAACGATGGAATGATCGTCGCAGATCCTGCGCAGGCCTTCGATAAATCCGGGTTGGGGTAAGATGCAGCCCATATTTCCAGCCACCGGCTCAATGATGATGGCTGCGATCTGATCGGGGTTTTCCGCCACCAGTTTTTCCACTGCCGGCAGATCGTTGTAGGCGCAGGTAAGTGTGTCGTTGGATACGCCTCCGGTGATGCCGGGTACGGTCTGAATATTGAAAGTGGCGAGACCGCTGCCGGCTTTTACCAGAAATGCATCTGCATGCCCATGGTAACATCCTTCGAACTTGATGAATTTATTGCGGCCTGTGTAACCGCGCGCAAGCCGCAATGCGCTCATGCAGGCTTCGGTGCCGCTGCTCACCATCCGCACCAGGTCGATATTCGGCGCCATGGTTCTGATCAGCTCCGCCATTTCTATTTCCAGTTCGGTGGGAGCGCCATAAGAAGTGGAGTCCAGCGCTTTTTCGCGGATGGCATTGACCACGGGCTCATACGCATGGCCGAGGATCATGGGCCCCCAGGAAGCGATATAGTCGATGTACTGATTGCCGTCTGCGTCGTAGAGATAAGCGCCTTGGGCTTTTTTGATGAACAGTGGCGTTCCGCCGACGCTTTTAAAAGCCCGTACCGGAGAATTGACACCCCCGGGGATAGATTGTTGCGCGCGGTCGAATAATAGCTTGCTGTTTTCGTACATGGTGTGAAATTGAAAAGCCGCAGATTCGCAGATTAGCGGCCATTCTGCGAATCTGCGGCAAAATTAGTTGATGAGCTTCACCGCCTCCCTTGCAAAATAAGTTGCGATCAGATCGGCGCCGGCGCGTTTGATGGAGGTCAGTGTTTCGATGATCGCTTTTTCTTCATTGAGCCATCCCTGTTGCGCTGCTGCTTTGATCATCGCGTATTCACCGCTGACCTGGTAGGCGCTCACAGGTATCTCCACTGCATTCTTTACTTCGCGGATTATATCGAGATAAGCCAGCGCCGGCTTTACCATCACGATATCGGCGCCTTCTTCCACATCCATCAGGGTTTCTTTGATCGCTTCTACCCGGTTCGCCGTATCCATCTGGTAGGTTTTCTTGTCCCCAAAACCAGGGGCGCTATCGAGCGCATCCCGGAAAGGTCCATAAAAACAGGAAGCGTATTTGGCGCTATAACTCATGATGCCGGTTTGGGTAAATCCTTCTTCCTCAAGCCCCGAACGGATCGCGCCGATACGGCCGTCCATCATATCACTGGGCGCTACGAAATCGGCGCCGGCGGCCGCATGGCTTACGCTCATTTTCACCAGTGCTTCCACGGTCTCATCGTTCACGATCTCACCATCTTTCACGATACCATCATGTCCGTAAGAAGAATAGGGATCCAGGGCCACATCCGTCATCACCAGCATTTCAGGAACAGCATCTTTGATCGCTTTCACGCTGCGTTGCATCAGGCCATTCCTGTTCCAGGCCTCTTTGCCGGTATTGTCTTTCAGTTCGTCTTTGCATTTGATGAACAGCAGCACACTGCGGATGCCCATACCATACAGTTCTTTCACTTCTCTGACAGTAAGATCAAGCGAGCGGCGGTAATAACCCGGCATGGATAAAATGGGCGAAGCGGTATTTTCGCCTTCGTCGATGAACAGCGGCGCGATAAAATCCGCCGGCCTAAGAACGGTCTCTGCTACCATCGACCGGATAGATGCCGAGCGGCGTAATATGCGGTTCCTTCTGGGTAATTGCATTGGTGAGATTTGATCGTACTAAGTTAAACCCAGTCTATGGGATGCAGGCAAACCTGCAGCAATTTATCTTCTGCACTGCCCGGCTCAGGCTGGTATTGGTATTGCCATCTGGCACGCGGCGGTAAGCTCATCAGGATACTCTCGGTGCGGCCGTTCGTTTTCAATCCGAATACGGTACCACGGTCGTGCAGCAGGTTGAATTCTACATAACGCCCGCGGCGGATCTCCTGCCATTCCGTTTCACGTTCGCCGTATAGGGTATCCTTTCTGCGGTTCACGATAGGGAGATAAGCATCTAAAAACGAATTCGCATTCGCCTGCTGGAAAGAAAGCAGATCCTCGATATCAGTTTCTGCCCCGGCGCGCAAATGATCAAAGAATACGCCGCCAACGCCTCTTGTTTCGCTGTGGCGATGCCGGTTCACAAAATAGTCATCACATTCTTTTTTGTACCGGGGATATAGCTCTTTCCCGAATGGGTCCATCGCATCTTTGAAAGTTCCGTGAAAATGCCTGGCATCTTCTTCGAACAGATAATACGGCGTAAGATCGGCCCCGCCGCCGAACCAGCGATCGGTCACAGCATTGGCTTCATCATACAATTCAAAATAGCGCCAGTTGGCATGCACCGTGGGCACATAGGGATTTTTAGGGTGCAGTACCAGCGATAATCCACAGGCAAACCAGTAAGCGCCATCTATCTGGAGATGCCGGCGCATGGTATCGGTAACATGTCCATATACCACCGACACATTCACGCCGCCTTTCTCAAACACGGTTCCATTCTCGACAGTGCGCGTTCTTCCCCCGCCGCCGCGGCCTTCTGCCCGTTGCCAGTCGTCGATACCGAAAAAAGCTTTACCATCTGCCTGTTCCAGTGCAGTGCAGATCCTTTCCTGCAGCTCGTACACGAAATGGATCCACCTGCCTTTAAATTCAGTGGTATCGGTTGGATATGTCTGTGTCAGTTCCATCTTAATGTCGGTAATTTTTTACAGCGTCCACAAAAGCACGGGCATGATCTACGGGTACATTGGGCAGAATGCCATGGCCCAGGTTGGCAATATGCCTGCCCGGCCCGAAAGCTGCCAGCATTTCCTTGGTCTCCTGCTCTATAACCTTAACGGGCGATAATAATTTCGCCGGATCGAAGTTGCCCTGCAGCGTTACCTGCCCACCCGCAAATTGCCGGGCCACCGGAGCTTCAATGCACCAGTCGATGCCTAATCCCTGTGCACCGGTGGCTGCCATGGCTTCGAGACTATGCCAGGCGCCCTTGGCGAAAATGATCGTGGGCACGGTGTCTTTCAGTGCAGCCACGATCTGGCGGATATAACGCAATGAAAAATCCTCAAAATCTTTTTTGCTCAGCAGGCCGCCCCAGCTATCGAAGATCTGTACCAGGTCGGCGCCTGCTTTTACCTGCCCCTGCAGGTAAGCGATCGTGGTGTCGGTGATCATCTGCAGCAGTTGATGGGCCAATACAGGCTGCGTGTAGCAGAACGCTTTGGCTTCATCAAATGTCTTGGAGCCCTTTCCCTGTACCATATAACACAACAGTGTCCATGGCGCTCCCGCAAATCCGATCAGCGGTACACGCTCATTCAGTTCCTGTTTAATAAGCCTGATGGCATCGAAAACATAACCCAGGGTTTCATCAACATCGGGGATACGCACCCTTGAAAGATCGTTTGTTGTTTTAATGGGATCGGGGAGCACGGGGCCCTTGGTTTCGATCAGCTGTACCTCGAGGCCCATCGCCTGGGGCACCACGAGAATATCGGAGAACAGGATGGCTGCATCAACACCTACAATATCGATCGGCTGTATGGTGATCTCGCAGGCCAGTTCAGGCGTCTGGCAGCGTTCGAAGAAACCATATTTTTCACGCAATACCATGTACTGGGGAAGGTAACGGCCTGCCTGACGCATCATCCAAACCGGTGTTCTTTCCGTAGGTTCTCCCCTGAGTGTTCTTAATATCAAGTCGTTCTTAAGCATGGTGGTTGCTCAGGTCCGACCTGAGTTGGTTGAAATAAGAAATAGCCTGTTCTACCAGCTGTGATTTGCCCGGAGACTTTGCTGTGATGATATGATTGCTGCAAAACCGTTTCACGGTTTCAGCCGTGGTATTGCCGATGGCAAACACGACGGTGGATGCCGGTAATTTATTGCTGATGAAAAAACTTTCGACTGCGCTCGGACTAAAAAACAAAACGGCATCATAAACACCGCTCAGGCGGTGGGGTTTGATCAGGGTTTCGTATACAGTTATTTCAATTACACCGATCCCATTGGCTTCCAGTTTTTCGGGAAGTTCATCGCGGCGATGGTTGCCGCAGAAAAAGATCACTTTTTCGGTTTCCTCTTCCTCGATGATCAGGTCTGCCAGCTGGCTGGCATTGTCGGCGATGCCCGCTATGGAATGCTGGCCAAAATAATCGGATACGAGTTCCTGCGTGCGCTGGCCCATGCAATAGATCCGCCAGTCCGGCATTTCACCGTTCAGCATTCCGATGACCGCGTTTACGGCGTTCATGCTGGTGAATACTATTGTAGCGAGTTCGGTGGCGGCCAGCGCAACTTCCTGCTGTATTTCGATGGACTGCACCGCTTCGGTTTCGATAAAAGACACCGCTTCGAGCAGGATCTTATGCTCCCGGGCTTTGCTCACCAGCGCTTCATCTACCGGCCTTGTTGATAATATGGATTTAACTGCCTGCATTCCTGATTGATGTAATGATATTCCGGCCGCCTTTTTCCAGTACCTGCTGGGCCGCGCGCGTACCCAATGCGCCCGATCCATCCACCGGCGCTTCCAGGGAGATCTCGATCTTTTCCTGCCCGTCGGGCGACAAAATATTTCCGTTGAAAACTACTGTATTATTTTTCAGCTGGGCCAGTGCGCTGATGGGTGTGGTACATCCGCCCATCAATACACGCAGAAAATCTTTCTCGATAGCGGTGCATAAAGCCGTAGCTATATCGTTCAGCGGCGCACAGGCATCCATGCTGTCTTTATCGTTTTCCCTGCATGCGATCATGATCGCGCCCTGGGTAGGTGCGGGCAGCATCCAGTCCAGCTCTATTGAATTCGCGGGACGCAACCCGATCCGCTCCAGGCCCGCCGCGGCAAAGATGGCGCCGTTCCAGTTATTGTTCTGCAGCTTCTGCAATCTGGTATTCACATTGCCCCGGAGGTTATCGGTGTTATGATGCGGATACCGGTTCAGCCATTGCGCCCTTCGTCTTACACTGCTGCTCGCTACGGTGAATGAAGAGGATTGTTTTGAAAAAGGATGAGATGCAGACCATTCGCCATTGGAGAATCCGAGTTCGGAGAAAATATTTTTTTCATCACCCTTAAACACCAGCAGGTCCTTGTAAGATGCGCGGGGAAGTACGGCAGCCTGGGCCAGGCCTTTTGCAAGTTGGGTGGGCACGTCTTTCATGGAATGAACGGCAATATCGATGCGGTCGCTCAGCAGGGCGGCATCCAGCGCTTTGGTGAATACGCCCTGTACGCCCATTTCATACAGCGGCGTAACCAGGTCTATATCGCCATCGCTCTTGATGTATACCAGTTCGGCCGCAATGCCATTCTGCTTCAACTCCTCCTGCACAAGCGTAGCCTGCCAGACAGCGAGCTGACTGTCGCGGGTCCCTATCCGGATGTTTTTTTTCATGATCAGTTGGCGGTCATAAAATCGTTGATCGCCTCAATATAGTAACAACCTGGCTGATGGCGGCGCCGCATTTTTACGGCTACTGTATTCACTACTTTCTGGATGGCTTCCGGATCAATAGTCCCTGAGCGGTCCGGAGAAGATGCCAGGAACATGTTGCAGGAATACATATCTTTTAATTTCTGCTTTACCGCTTTCAATACCGGTACATGGTTGCGCAGCTGGAGCCACTGACAGAACTCATGCATGTGTTCGACAATGATGGCTTCAGCTTTCGGCACCTCGGCCAGCCTGTTCTGCAGCGTAGCATCATTGAGGGTAGACAGGCCGTCTACATTGATCAGGGTGATATGCGGAAGCCCGCCTGCCGCCGGTTCGATATTGTTGGGGATGGAAAGGTCCACCAGTATTTTATGACTGTTGCCTGAAAGATGATGCGTGCAAATAACCGGTTTGTCTGCATCGGTAGCTACGATCACGATATCCGCTGCATCCAGCTCCTGCTGAAGGAAAGCATAAGGTGTTGACAGCAGGCCCAGCTCCAGCGCCAGCGCTGTTGCTTTTTCTTCGGTGCGGTTGATCAGCGTTATCTGGTTATCGCCCATATAATCTACCAGGTTCCTGCAGGTATTCCTGCCGATCTTGCCTGCGCCCAGCAACAATATTTTTTTATTGGAAGTATCGCCTTTCAGTTGCTCCTGCAGAAAACGGATAGCGGCAAATGCAACGGAAATAGTACCGCCGCTGAGTCCGGTCTCTGTTTTGATCTGTTTGGACGATTGTAATACGGTATTGAACAGGCGTTCGGTAAAGCCGCCGATACCGCCGCGCTCTTTGGCAAACCTGATTGCCAGTTTAAGCTGCCCCACGATCTCATAATCGCCCAGGATCTGGGAATCGAGCCCGGCGCCGACTGAGAACAAATGACGGACCGCTTCGATGCCTTGCTTCACATAACATAATTTACGGAAAACCTCCACATCGCCGCTGGTTTCCGCGCAAAGCAGGTTGATCAGTTGCCGGGCACTGTCGGCAAGCCCATAGATTTCGGTGCGGTTACAGGTGCTGATCACGAACAACTCGCGAACGCCGGCTGCTGCCGCCCGTTCCAGGATAGCCGTATACTGCGCGTGGCTCACGGCAAACTGCCCGCGAACGGCGGCATCGGTCTTTTTATAATTGACCCCGGCTACGAAAAACTGGTGAAGCGGCATGGTTTCTTTACAATCTGGCAAAGGTACCTGTCAGATCTTTTTTGCAGCCATCTTTGCGTCATTACATTGTCATTTCTGTTTTGCCATCCTTGTCAGCGGCAAATATGAACTATCCACCGATGATCCTCTTGCGTTAACTTTGCAGCCGCACAATTCAAATTATGTCCCAGGCCCGCAAAGCAATCCTTCTGATGAATCTCGGCTCGCCCGATTCCACTTCGGTAAAAGATGTCCGCACTTACCTGAACCAGTTCCTGATGGATAAGCGGGTGATCGATATGCCTTTTATTACCCGCAGCCTGCTGGTACGCGGCATCATCGTTCCGTTCAGAGCCCCTAAATCTGCAGAGGCTTACAAGACCATCTGGACCAAAGAAGGCTCACCGCTTATCGTACTCACGCAACAACTGCGATCCGCTTTGAGCCAACTCGTGGAAGAGCCCGTAGCCATTGCCATGCGTTACGGCCACCCTTCACCCCGGCAGGCTTATGATGAACTGCTGGCTGCACATCCGCAGCTCGAAGAAATCATCGCCATCCCACTCTATCCCCACTATGCGATGAGCAGTTTCGAAACTGCTGTCGAATATGCCCGGGAACAATATTCGAAAGGTTCTTACAAATTTAAACTGACCTTTATCAGGCCTTTTTATGATGATCAACAGTATATACAAGCGTTAGCTTCTCATATGCAACCCTGGCTGAAGCAGCCTTATGATCATATCCTGTTCAGTTATCATGGAATACCGGCAAGGCATGTACGCAAAACAGATATCACCGGTTGTCATTGTCTGCAGGCAAACGATTGCTGCAATACGCCCTCCCCGGCCCATGCTTACTGCTACCGCCACCAGGTTTTTGAAACTACGAAGCTTGTTACCCAACAGCTCGGTATCCCGGAGGATAAATTCAGTATCTCTTTCCAATCGCGGCTGGGCAAAGGCTGGCTGGAACCTTTCACCGATGTGCGGCTCGAGCAGATGCCGGCGGAGGGTATCAAAAAACTGCTGGTGATCTGCCCGGCTTTTGTAAGCGATTGCCTCGAAACACTCGAAGAGATCGAAGAGCGCGGCAGGGCGAGTTTTATGAGTGCGGGAGGTGAAACCTATCATATGATCCCCTGTCTGAATACAGACCCCAGGTGGGTAATGACCATTGCAGGCTGGATCGCCGAATACAAGGCAGGCAATGAGCGGCTGATATTGAATGAAGCTGTCGAGCACCGGTTATAGTGCAGCACCATCATCCGATCCATTAATTTTGTCAGATACCTGAAACATGTATCTCTATCTTAAAGCGCTCCATATCATTTTTGTCGTTACCTGGTTTGCGGGCCTGTTCTATATGCCACGGCTTTTCATCTACGCTACTGAAGCGGGGGATCGTCCCGAGCCCGAGCGCTCGATCCTTCGTAAACAGTTTTCGGTGATGATGAAAAGGCTCTGGTTTGGTATTACCTGGCCCTCTGCTATCCTTACATTGATACTTGGACCGGTGGTAATGGTACAGGAGGGATGGGATAAATTATTGTTCAACCAGGCCGGCAGATGGCTGTTGATCAAACTGGGTTTCGTGGTATTGCTTTATCTGTATCATTTCTCGTTACATCGTATCCTGAACGAGGAATTGCGCGGCCAATACCGGTACAGCTCGCAAAAATTACGCATCTGGAATGAGGTGGCCACCCTATTCCTCATCGGTATCGTTATGCTGGCTGTGGTAAAGCAAAGCATCAGCCTTTTATGGGGCTTGGTGGGCCTGGTATTACTGATGATCTTATTGATGAGTGCGATCAAGTTATACAAGCGGATCAGGAACCGCGAATAGTAGAGCGCAGGCTTCTGCTCCGCGCAACTCATGCAGCCCCTGTTCTCTGCGGTGGATCTTTGCCTGAACCTGCGAGCTGCCTGAATTCCGGGTAAAATTCACCGCGGAGAACAGGAGGGGCAGAGGTTTCGCAGAGCACTTTCTTCAAGTTTACGTCTCACGTATCACGTCTCACGCCCTCTATTCCCGCCCAAATTCCTTACCTTCGCAGACTTTAAAAACCGGCCCATCCCAGAGTGGCCGGGAAAGGATATTTCAGAACTATGAGCGTCAAATACCCAGAATTTTCCGGGCTCAACCTCCCGGCGATCGAACAGGAAATGCTGGCCAGCTGGAACCAGGAGCAGGCTTTTGAAAAAAGCGTTTCACTGCGTGAGGGCAGGAAGCCCTTTGTGTTCTATGAAGGCCCGCCCAGCGCCAATGGCATGCCGGGCATCCACCATGTGATCTCCAGAACGCTGAAGGATATGGTATGCCGCTACAAGACCATGCAGGGATTTCAGGTAAAACGCAAGGGCGGCTGGGATACGCATGGCCTGCCGATAGAATTGGGCGTGGAAAAAGAACTGGGCATCACCAAAGAAGATATCGGCAAAAAAATTACGGTTGAGGAATACAACCAGAAATGCAGGGAAGCGGTATTGCGCTACAAGAACAAATGGGATGAGCTCACCATGAAAATGGGTTATTGGGTCGATCTCAATGATCCCTACATCACTTACGAGAACGAGTATATCGAAACGCTTTGGTGGATGCTGAGCGAATTGTATAAAAAAGGACTGCTGTACGAGAGCGTGAGTATTCAGCCTTATTCGCCGGCCGCCGGCACCGGTTTGAGCTCGCATGAACTGAATCAACCGGGCACCTATAAGGATGTGAAGGATACCAGCGTGGTGGCGATGTTCAAAGCAGTGCGGGATGAGAAGACAGAGTTTTTGTTCAGTGCCCTGCGAACAGAAGAGCAAGGAACAAGGAACAAGGAAGAGGAATCGGAAGTGTTTTTTATGGCGTGGACGACTACGCCGTGGACCCTGCCTTCTAACCTCGGATTGACGGTAGGAGCCAATATCGACTATGTGCTGGTAAAAACTTTCAATCCGTACACGAATCTGCCGGTGAATGTGATACTGGCTAAGGCGTTATTGGGTAAATATTTCAAGCCCGAAGGCGAGAATGGTGATTTCACCGGGTACAATGAAAAAGCGAAACTGCTGCCCTGGAAAATACTGGCAACGTTCAAAGGATCGGAGATCGAGAATGCAGGATACGAACAGCTGCTGCCTTATGAAGCAAACTCCCTGGAAAACATCAGACTCCAGACCCCAGACTCCAGACCCTTCCGCGTGCTGATTGGCGATTTTGTTACGACTGAAGACGGTACCGGCATCGTTCATACCGCTCCTGCATTCGGTGCGGATGACTTTCGCGTTGGTAAAAAATACAATATCGGTATCCTCACCATGGTAGACCGCCAGGGGAAATTTGTGGAGGGCCTGGGAGAGTTCAGTAATCGGTATGTGAAGAATTATAAAGACGACAAGGACTATGTGGATGTAAACGTCGATATCAGCGTAAAACTGAAAAAGGAGAACCGTGCTTTCAAAGTAGAAAAATACGAGCACAGTTACCCCCATTGCTGGAGGACCGATAAACCCATATTGTACTATCCGCTCGATGCCTGGTTTATCAGGACCACCGCGATGAAAGACCGGATGGTAGAACTGAATAAGACCATCAACTGGAAACCCAAATCAACCGGCGAAGGACGTTTCGGTAACTGGCTGGAGAATATGGTTGACTGGAACCTCAGCCGCAGCCGCTACTGGGGCACGCCATTACCGGTGTGGAGAACGGAGGATGGCAGCGAAGAAGTTTGCATCGGATCGATCGATGAACTGAATGCCGGCATCCGCAAAGCGAATGAAGTACTGGGGGGTGATACCAATAAAAATTACCTGCACGAAGGTATACTCGATCTGCATAAACCTTTTGTGGATGAGATCGTACTGGTAAGCGCATCGGGCAAACCCATGCGCCGCGTGCCTGACCTGATCGATGTCTGGTTCGACAGCGGTGCCATGCCGTATGCGCAATGGCATTATCCTTTCGAGAACAAATCGCTCGTTGACAAAGGCGAAGCATTTCCCGCAGATTTTATAGCCGAAGGCGTTGACCAGACCCGCGGCTGGTTCTATACTTTGCATGCACTTGCAGTGATGCTGTTCGACAGCGTAGCGTATAAGACCGTAGTGAGTAACGGACTGGTACTCGACAAGAACGGCAATAAAATGAGCAAGCGGCTCGGCAATGTGGTCAATCCTTTCGACACCATCGATAAGTTCGGCGCAGATGCTACCAGGTGGTACCTGATCACAAATGCGTCGCCATGGGATAACCTGAAATTCGATCTGGCCGGTATCCAGGAAGTACAGCGAAAATTCTTCGGCACTTTATACAATACCTACCAGTTCTTCGCGCTGTATGCGAATGTGGACGGTTTTGCTTTCAAAGAGCCGCCGGTACCGCTGGCGGAGCGGCCGGAGATAGACCGGTGGATCTTATCATCACTGAACAGCCTGATCAAAACAGTAACCGCTTCGCTGAACGAATATGAACCCACTGCTGCCGGCAGGGCTATAGAAGAATTTCTGGACGAACACCTCAGCAACTGGTATGTTCGTCTCTGCCGCCGGCGTTTCTGGAAGGGCGAGTATGAACAGGACAAGATCAGCGCCTACCAGACCCTGTATGAATGCCTCGAAACCATCGTGAGGCTGATGGCGCCTATATCACCTTTCTTCAGCGATGCCGTATTCCGCAACCTCAACCAGGTTACAGGACGGTTTGCCGTTGCTTCCGTGCATCATGCCGATTTCCCGGAACTGAATGAGGAAGCAGTAGACCGCGACCTGGAAGAAAGAATGCAGCTGGCGCAGGATATCTGTTCGCTGGTGCTGTCGCTCCGGAAAAAAGTCAACATTAAAGTGCGACAGCCGCTGCAAAAACTGATGGTACCAGTTTTCGATGCAGGCATGAAAACGCAATTGCAGAAGGTGGAAGACCTGATCAAGGCCGAAGTGAATGTTAAGGAGATCATGTATATCACCGGCACGGAAGGGGTTATCAGTAAAAGGATCAAAGCCAATTTCAAAGCGCTGGGTACCCGTATGGGTGCAAAAATGAAATCTGTCAGTGCCGCGATCGCGGCTATGGGCCAGGCCGATATTGCGGCGATCGAAAAGAAGGGAAGTTTTCAGTTAGTTATTGACGGTGAACCAGTTATGATCGATCTGGGAGATGTGGAGATCGCGGCCGAGGATATTCCCGGATGGAGTGTGGCTACCAAGGGCAGTCTCACCGTAGCCCTCGATATCACCATTACCGAAGAACTGCGTCAGGAAGGCGATGCGCGCGAATTCGTAAACCGGATACAAAATATCAGGAAAGAAAGCGGTTTTGAACTCACAGACCGTATATTCGTGACCGCTCAGGAGAGCCCGGCTATCAAGCCGTCCATTATTAAATATAACGACTATATTTGCCGCGAAATTTTGGCAGATACCATTGATTGGGCGCCTGAAATCCAGGATGGCACTGAAATTGACATCAATGATACCTTGTTGAAAGTGGTAGTAACCCAAAAAGGATAGACACTATGGCTTCTAAAAAACCTGCTCCTAAAAAGGCCGCGGCAAAAAAACCTGCCAAACCTGCCCCAAAGAAAGCAGCACCAGCAAAGAAAGCAGCCAAACCCGCCCCTAAAAAGGCTCCGGCTAAAAAGCCCGCCCCTAAAAAAGCGGTCCCGCAAAAAGGCGGGACTAAAAAAGCAGCCAAGCCTGCTCCCAAAAAAGCAGTACCCGCAAAAAAAGCAGCGAAGCCCGCTCCTAAACCGGCTCCTAAAAAAGTAGCGGCCCCCGCAAAAGCGGCGAAGCCTGCGCCCAAACCTGTGCCCAAGCCAGCTGTAAAAGTGATACCTAAACCTGCGCCGGCCCCGGTAAAAGCAGTTGCACTTCCGCCTAAACCGGTAAAGCCCCCGGTGCCTTCAGCCCCGGCCAAGCCTGTGAAGAAAGCGCCGGAGCCGATGAAGGAAGTAAAAGTGCCCAAGATAGCTACCAAGACCAGCGTACCTTATAAACCCGGATATACTCAACTTGAAAAAAGGATAGATACTGTGAGAAGCAACGGAGAACCTTTAGTGAAATACAGCGATAGCGACCTTAATGAATTCAGAGACCTGATCACCCGCAAACTGGAAGCAGCTAAAAAAGAGCTGGCTTACCTGCAGGGACTGATAACGCGCAAAGACGAAATGGGCGGCGATAATGACGATGCCCGTTATATGACCATGGAAGACGGCAGCATGAGCATGGAGCGCGAACAGCTCAGCCAGATGGCCAGCCGCCAGATCACCTATATCGATCACCTCGAAAAAGCATTGATGCGCATCGAGAACAAGACATATGGCATCTGCCGTGTAACAGGCAAGCTGATAGACAAAGCCCGTCTGCGTGCAGTACCCCATGCCACACTAAGCCTGGAAGCGAAACTGGGATTGGTGAAGCCGAGTTCAGAATAAACAATGTTCGATGATAAACTGCAAAGGCTCCCTGAAGGAGCCTTTGTTGTTTTTAAGACTTCACTGAAAATTATAGTCGAACACTTTTAAAGTTTCGCCCGCCGCAAAGGCCTCAACAGTTCCGCTATAGCCGATATTTTCCAGATAATACGATACTATGACTCTCAGGGTGCCGGGATTATTACCAGGTACCTTTTTTTCTACAAGCCATTTGTGCGAAGCATCCGGAATTTGCGGCAGCGGCACCGGCGCAAAGCTTGAATCCCAAAGCTTGCGACCTGACGCGTCTTCTATCGCCAGCGTGAACGTGATGAGCGTATTGTTGGTTGAAAAATTTTTATCGGTATAAAGACGGAACTGCACCTTGCGTGAATTATCCGGCTCTGTTTTTGGCGTATCGATGATGGTTTTTCTGCAGGAGCCGAGCAATATTCCTGCAACCAGGCAGATGCCTGCGCCTCGTGAAAAAATTGATCTCATAAAATAGTTTTCCTCTTAGACGCCTCCCGATCGGCCACGGTTGCCTGGTACTGATGAGGATATGATGAGCGGCAAATTTGCTATATTGTACGGCCCTTGCTGGTCCCTTTATGGTGAAATGCAGACAACTGGTTATTTCGTTTATCATGCTTCTGGGACTGCATGCAAATGCCCAGCCCTATTCAACCGCCAATGCGCATTCCCACAACGATTATGAGCAGCCGCTGCCGTTTTATACTGCATGGAGAGCGGGCTTCGGCTCAATAGAAGCTGATATTTTTTTAGAGAAGGGCGAACTCATTGTTGCCCATGATACCGTTGAGCTGAAGAAAGGCCGTACGCTGGATGCACTATACCTGCAACCGCTGCAGGCCGCCATCATCCAGAACAAGGGTTCCGTTTATGCCGATCCGCTCCGCGAACTGGTACTGCTGGTGGATGTTAAAACAGCGGCTAAACCCACACTTGAAAAACTGGTGGAGAAACTCAGGAACTATCCTTTATTAATGAAGACAGCTTCGCTTAGGATCGTGATCTCAGGCAATCGTCCCGAAGTGGCAGATTTTCATTTCTGGCCCAAATGGATGTTGTTCGATGGGAACCCGAAAACCGTTTACTCGCGCAAACAACTGAAACGCGTAGGAATGTTCAGTGATAATTTTGCGAATTATTCCAAGTGGAAAGCTGAAGGAACCTTGACCGCCGGCGACAGTTTGGTGCTCGATAGTATTGTTCAGCATGTACACCGGCTTCATAAAAAGATCCGCTTATGGAATGCGCCCGATCTGGTCAGCAGCTGGAAAACGTTGATGGATCTGCGGGTAGATTATATCAATACCGATCATATTGAAGCGCTGAACAGATTTATGGAAACCCAATAACTGCGCTCTCCTAAGCTCTTTTCCTCTTATCCACTCTTAGCGAACCTGCCTTCAGCCTATTTCACTTCCTGCATCTGTACGAGGCGGCTGTACATGCCGTTGTGTTTCAGCAGTTGTTCATGAGTGCCCCTCTCTACGATCTCGCCTTTCTGCAGCACAATGATCTCATCGGCGTGACGGATCGTTGAAAGCCGGTGGGCGATAACAAGTGAAGTGCGGTTCTGCATCATGTTGTTGATCGCATCCTGCACCAGTCTTTCGCTTTCTGTGTCGAGCGATGAAGTAGCTTCGTCAAGGATTAGTATTGGCGGGTTCTTGAGCACCGCGCGCGCGATCGTCAGCCGCTGCCTTTCGCCGCCGCTCAGTTTACTGCCGCGATCGCCGATATTGGCGTTGAAGCCATCTTCTTTATGAGTGATAAAGTTCAGCGCATTCGCAACAGTAGCGGCATGCTCCACTTCGGCCGGGATTACATGCTCGGTGCCCAGTGCAATATTATTCGAGATCGTATCATTGAACAGGATCGGCTCCTGTGTTACGATGCCCATCAGTTCGCGCAGCGACTGCAGCGTATATTCTTTAATATTTACCCCATCTATCAGCAGTTCGCCCTCCGTTACATCATGGAACCTCGGTACCAGATCTGCCAGGGTACTTTTGCCCGCGCCGGACGATCCAACCAGCGCAATGGTCTTTCCTTTTTCGATCACCAGGTTGATATTTTTCAGGATCTGTTTGTCTTCGTATGAGAAAGAAACATCCCTGAACTCGATACTGCGCTGAAATCCGGGTACCGGCCTGGCGCCCGGTGCATCGGTCACCGTTACGGGAGCGGTGAGCACTTCTTCTATCCGCTGGATGGCCGCACTGCCCCGCTGGGCATTGTAGAATGCGGTAGAAAGTGATTTGGCCGGGTTGATGATCTGGGTAAAGAATACGATATAAGTGATAAAGGTATCGGCATTCAAACCCGCCTGGTGCCCAAGCACGAGTTTGCCTCCGAACCAGAGTATGCACGAAAGTACCAGCACGCCCATAAATTCAGACAGTGGCGAAGCCAGGTCGCGGCGGAAATTCATCCGGTTGCGGATATGGTTCAGTGTATCATTTGTATGGAAGAATTTACTGCGCAGGATCTTTTCTGCATTGAAGGCCTTGATCACTCTCAAGCCTCCCAATGTTTCATCCAGGATCGACATCAGCGTACCCAATTGCTCCTGCGATGCGGTGGATTGTTTTTTCAGCGAGCGGCTCACCCTGCCGATCAGGAATCCGGTGAGCGGTAACAGCACGAGGAGAAAAAGTGAGAGCGTGGGACTCAGGTACACCAATGTGATCAGAATGATGAGCACGTTCAGCGGATCGCGGATCAGGCCTTCGAGTGTGCTCATGACACTCCATTCCACTTCATTGGCATCATTGCTCATGCGGCTGATGATATCGCCTTTGCGCTGTTCGGTAAAATAGCCGATGGGCAGTTCCAGGATCTTAGCGTAAAGATCCGAACGCAGTTTGGTCATTACATAATTGCGCATCGGCGCCAGTACCCGGTACGACAGATAAGTGAACAGGTTCTTAAAAAAGATCGACACGATGATGATGGCGCAGATAGCGCCCAATGCATATACTTCGCCGTAGTTCAGTATCAGCTGGCTGAGTACGTATTTGAAATAGTCCAGGATGCCGGCGGCGGAAAAATGCCATTCGGGCTTCACCTGCATCAGCTGTTCTTTGCCGAACAACAGGTACAGGAACGGTCCCAGCATAGCCAGCGATACCAGCGAAAACAGGATGGAAAGCACGTTGAACAGCACATACAGCACAATATTCCCTTTCTGGCTCCTGAGGTAAAACAGTATCCGCGAAAATCGCTTCATAAACGAAACCGGTTAAAACGCAGCAAAGTAACTAATTTTGTACGCAATCAAATGTTAGAATATGGAGGAAGGAAAACGACAGCGGCAGGTGGCCGGCGCCCTGCAGGAAGAGCTTAACGATATATTCAGGAGATTGGGTTTGTCCATGACCGATGGCGGCATGGTATCAATATCCTCCGTAAAGGTGACGCCGGACCTGCTGGAAGCCCGCATTTATCTTAGCCTGTTCCAGGTGAAGGACAATGCAGCCGTCATGAAAACGATCGAGTCGCGCGCCTGGGAGATCAAAAAGGAACTGGCCGATCGCGTAAAGCACCAGCTTCGCAGGATACCTGTACTGCATTTTTATCAGGACGATACACTCGATCATGTCTTCAAAATGGAGGAGATATTCAAGAAGATCGAGGATGAGAAGAAGCGGGAAGAATAGATTCAGGTTTCTCGTTCTCATGTTTCTCGTTTCTGGTTTGCGATTTCTGAATTTTCGAGATAGCATCAAAAAGCGATAAACGCGAAACACGAAACGCGAAACCAGAAACGATAAATCAGAAATTGGAAATCGTAAAATAGAAAAATCATTAATCCTTGAATTTCCTTTTTGCCTGGCGTTATTTCCGCTCTAAAAAATCGACGAATGCGATCAATATCATTGCATGGATCAGTATGGTGGCCATTGCTGTGGGCGCGGCGGCGCTGATCATAGTATTGAGCGTGTTCAATGGTTTTGAAGACCTGGTGAAAGGGTTGTATGCGGATTTTTATGCCGATGTGCGTATTGCACCTGCCCGTGGCAAAACCTTTCATCTCAGTCCGGCCCAGATCGGATCTATGCGCAATACGAAGGGCGTTGCCGTGCTCAGTTTCGTAGCTGAGGAAAAGGCGGTCCTCAACGGCGCTTTCCAGACGATTGTGGTGCTGAAAGGCGTTGATGCGATGTATAACAAGGTTACCCGGATTAACACGCCGCAGCATCTTCCGCGCGGTAAATTCTCACTCGGCACGGTGGATGCACCGCAACTCGTCGTCGGCGCCGGCATTGAGAATGCAGCAGGCGTAGATGTGGACAAACAATTTCCGGTCACTATTTTCCTTCCCAACAAACAGGCGTCCAAACTGACGGCGGATGACGGGTTGAATTCTTTTAACCTGGTGCCTTCCGGCACTTTTGTGGTGCAGCAGGACTTCGACAACAAATATGCATTCACCAACCTGGCTTTCATGAAATACATGCTCAATATGGCTGACGACGAGTACAGCTATGTTGAGATGAAAACAACCGGCGATGCAAACCGGGTGAAGAAGCAGCTGCAGTCGGCGCTGGGAGAAGGCTTTTTGGTAGAAACGCGCTACGAGCAGAACAAAAGCCTTTATGGTGTGATGCAGGTAGAGAAATGGGTGATCTATGGTATTCTTTCACTGATACTCGTAGTGGCGGCGTTCAATATGATCGGTGCATTGACCATGCTGGTGCTGGAAAAACAGAAAGACATTGCAGTACTGCAGGCCATGGGCGCCGCAGAACAGCGGATACAGCGAATATTTCTGAGTGAAGGACTGTTACTGGCCGGCATCGGCGGGGCGACAGGCATTATACTGGCAGCGCTGTTCTGCTGGGTGCAACTCATATTCAAACCCGTGAAACTTGGAGGCAATACATTCATCATAGACTACTACCCGGTAAAAATGATGCCTTTCGATTTTGTGCTGGTGATCGTAACGATCGTACTGATCGCCACATTCGCCGCCTGGATCCCCGCGCGCAAGGCGAGCCTGCAATTGTTCTCACTAAAATCCTAACTCATTTCTTTGCGTTCCCTGCGTTCCTTTGCGCCCTCTGCGATACGAAAGCAGTATCGCAAAGGACGCAGAGAACCGCAGGGGATCAGGAATTCAATCTGCAAAATTAAAAAGCGGCCCATTAGGGCCGCTCTTAATAAGATCCGTATTTCCTACTTCGTATTTAGTAATCCCCCATCGTTTCCGGTAACTGTGCCAGCGCTTTGCCGAGCTGCTCATCGTTGGGCGCAATACCATGCCATTCGTGACTGCCTTCCATGAAATCAACGCCTTTGCCCATTTCAGTTTTCATCAGAATGCAGATCGGTTTACCCTGGCCGGTCATGGCCTTGGCTTTGTCTAATGTTTTCACCACATCATCCATATCGTTGCCGTTCATTTCGATCACGGTCCAGTTGAATGCTTCGAATTTTTCACGTAGGCCATCGAGTCCCATTACTTTCTTGGTAGGTCCGTCGATCTGCTGGCCGTTCCAGTCAATGGTGGCGATCAGGTTGTCCACCTTATGATGCGCAGCGAACATGATGGCTTCCCAGTTCTGGCCCTCATCCAGTTCTCCATCGCCATGCAGGGAGAATACAAGGTGGGGATCGCCATTGAGCTTTTTAGTCAGTGCGGCTCCGATGGCCACGCTCATGCCCTGTCCGAGTGAACCGCTTGCCACCCGCACACCCGGCAAATGTTCATGTGTGGTGGGATGCCCCTGCAGCCTCGAATTGATCTTGCGGAAAGAAGCCAGCTCCTTCACTTCAAAATACCCGGAACGGGCCAATGCAGAATAGTATACGGGAGAAATATGCCCGTTCGACAGAAAGAAAAGGTCTTCATTTTTCCCATCCATCTCGAAGGGACGATGATGATGCATGGTATGAAAGAACAGGGCGGTAAAGAAATCCGCGCAACCCAGCGAGCCGCCGGGATGACCGCTCTGCACCGCATGCACCATCCTAACAATATCCCTTCTTAACTGGGATGAAACATCCTTCAATTCCTGAATACTTGCCATAAGTAGTTGTTGATGCTGCGAATATAAGGGGTTTCGGGTTTGGAGTTTGGGGTTTGGAGTTTGGTGTTGCTAGTTTTGGCATTTTATGCATGGCCTGCCTGGTTTGGATACTACTAACTCCAAACCCCAAACTCCAAACCCCAAACTTTTCCTATTTTCGCCCCACTTAAAGCCACACCTATGACTGAGGAATTACAACTGATCGTGGAAGATGCGGAAGACAGCATGAAGAAGGCCATAGCACATCTGGAAACCGAGCTGACCAAGATACGGGCCGGCAAAGCGAGTCCGGCAATGCTGGATGGGATAACGGTAGATTATTATGGCGCCCCAACTCCGATATCGCAAGTTGCCAATATCAGCGTGCTCGATGCCCGCACCCTCAGTATTCAGCCCTGGGAAAAACCCATGCTGGCACAGATAGAAAAAGCCATCATGCAGGCCAATATCGGCATTACCCCGCAGAACGACGGTAACCAGATCCGGTTGTTCATGCCGCCACTCACGGAAGAGCGCAGAAAAGAACTGGTCAAAAAAGCAAGCGGGGAGGGGGAGCATTCCAAAGTAGCCATCCGCAATATCCGCCGCGAAGCCATCGAACAGGTGAAAAAACTGCAGAAGGACGGCCTGAGCGAAGACGCGGCCAAAGACGGCGAAGACGGCGTACAGACCATCACAGACAGATACATCATCCTTGTTGATAAACACCTCGCGGCAAAAGAGAAAGAAATGATGTCGGTGTAGGTAATTGGGAAATTTTGGAATTGGGAAATTTTGGAATTGATCGGTGGGATTTTGTATCAATTTCGAAATTTCCCAATTCCAAAATCCCGATCTTATTTCTTGTTAACCAGATACACCCCTACCAGAATAATCCCCAGACATCCCACCTGCAGCCAGGTGATCAGTTCTCCGTACCAGACACCCCAGGCCAGGGCCACGAAAGGAATTCCATAGGTAACCATGGAAGCGAACAGGTTGCCGGCACGTTTGATGAGCATGTAAAACAATATCGATGCCACTGCCGTACCCATCACACCGAGAACGAAGGACGCCAGTGTGGAATGCCATACTGTGGCTTCGGAAAAATGCATGTTGAAATAACCTGTGGTCCAGAGGGTGATACTGCTCGGGATCATCAGGAACACGAAGGCCAGCGACGCAATATTGATCGATCCGATGCCCTGCATGTAGCGGCCGATCAGGTTCACATTAAGCCCGTAGAAAAATGTGGCAAGCAGGATGAATAGGGAATAGGAAATATTCTGCAGTCCGAAATGCCCGTTTACGGTAACCAGCAGGCAAAGGCCAATGAAACCCACAATCACCCCGGTGATCTTTATGGCATTCGCTTTCAGGTTGAAAAAGCTCATGCCGATCAGGATCACAAAGAATGGCGTAAGCGCATTCAGGATACCGGCCAGCCCGCTGTCGAGCCGGGTCTCTGCAATACAGAACAGATAAGCCGGAAAAAAATTGCCCAGCAGCCCTGAAACAAGCACCAGGAGTATTTTGTCTTTCGGGATAGCCCGTAAGGACCGCAGCGCAAACGGGATCAGCACAAGTCCTGCGCTGAAGATGCGGATGGATGCTACCTGGTAAGGCGAGAGCCGCACCATCCCTTCTTTCATGAGAATAAATGAGCTGCCCCAGATCACAGAAAGGATCAAGAACAGCGCCCAATTGATCAGTTTCCCTTTCAAGCAGTTAATTTTTTCAAAGCTAACGGATTGGATCGGAGATTTGAGATCGCACGCTTATTACCTCAAACCTGACCACAGACCGTTCCTGGTCCGTTTTTTATAACTTTAAAATAAACAATCCCCGTGCACCCCATTCATCTCGATAAAACCAGTACCCGCGCATCGAAGAACGCAGACAAGGACAAGACGAAAGCGAAAACAGCGGCCCTTGTGGATGAGCTGAACGAGTTGCAGAACCTTCTGTATGCAGAATCAAAACACTCGGTACTGGTGATCCTGCAGGGTATGGATGCCAGCGGAAAGGATGGCCTGATCCGGGATGTCTTCGGCAAAATGAACCCGCAGGGAGTACGGGTAAGTTCATTCAAAGCCCCCACCGATCTGGAGCTGGCGCACGATTTTCTCTGGCGTATTCACCAGCAAACACCGGCACGGGGCATGATCCAGTTATTCAATCGTTCACATTATGAAGATGTACTGGTAACCCGGGTGCATGGCTGGTGCGATGACAAGACCGCACTGAAACGCATGCAATCCATCAATGATTTTGAACAGTTATTGCAGCAGAACAACACCCATATCCTGAAATGTTACCTGCATATTTCACAGGAGGAGCAGCATGAGCGGCTTAAAGAACGCGTACTGGACCCGAAGAAGAAATGGAAATACAACAAGCAGGACCAGGTAGAATCGAAACACTGGAAAGACTACATGAAGGCGTATGAGGACGTTTTCAAACATTGCAGCAAAATTCCCTGGCTGGTGGTACCGGCCGATCAGAACTGGTACAAAGACCATGTAGTAGCCACAGCAATGGTGAAACTGCTGAAGGGGCTCGATATGAAATACCCCACGCTGGAAAAAGCGAAAAAGCAGTCATAAAATCGTATTTTACCCCGACCAAAATAATGCTGTATGGGAATGTTCAAAGAATTCAAGGAATTCGCCGTACGCGGTAACCTGGTAGATACCGCTGTCGCCTTTGTGATGGGCGCTGCATTCGGGAAAGTCGTCTCCGCTTTTGTGGAGGGAATGGTGATGCCACTGGTAGGAATGCTCACAGGCGGTATCGATTTCAATGCAAAGACCTGGGTACTGAAAGCCGGCACGCCCGAAGTCAAAGACGCAACGGGCAAGGTGATCACCCCGGCGGTAGCAGAAGTTGCCGTGAAATACGGCACTTTTATCACCACCCTGATCGATTTCGTAGTGGTGGCATTCGCTGTCTTCATCGCCATCAAAGCCATCAACCGGATGCGCAAACGGCAGGAAGCCCTGCCCGCGGCCCCGCCGGCGCCCTCGGCAGAAGAGAAATTACTGATGGAAATAAGGGACCTGCTGAGAAGATAGTCTGGAGTTAGGAGTCTGGAGTCTGGAGTAAGGTATGAGTTAAGAGGTTTCTACTCCAGACTCCGGACTCCTAACTCCAGACTCCTAACCCAGACTGCCTCGTGGATAACTATTTCCCGCATGCCGCCCTTTTTCCCTCCCTTTCCTTTTCTTTGCACAAAGCCATAGACCGTGAATAATGTGAGTTACCAGATCAAGTTGGATCAGTTTGAGGGGCCCTTCGATCTTTTGCTGTTTTTTATCGAGCGGGATGAACTCGATATCTACAATATTCCCATCACCAGGATCATCAATGATTTCCTGGATTTTATCCACCAGGGAGAAAAGCTGAACATCGAACTCAGCAGCGAATTCATCCTGTTCGTGTCTACCCTCATGCGCATCAAGGCGCGACTGTTGTTGCCGAGAAAAGAGCTGGATGCACAGGGCAATGAGATCGACCCGCGCCAGGAACTGATCGACAAGATCCTCGAGTACAAACGCTTCAAGGAAGCCGCTGCAAAAATGGCCGAGATGGAAGCCGAGCGGATGCTGATGATCAAACGCGGCAACCTGCAGCGCGAGATCGCCCAGATAGGCGAGGAAGCTTCAGAGGGCACCGAGATCCAGACCATCACGCTGTTCAAGCTCATGAAAGCGTTCGAGAAAGTGATGCAGCGCGTGCATGAGCGGCAGAACAAGCCGGTGCATACTGTTGTCCGCTACAATTATACCATGGAAGGCAGCCGGGATTATATGCTGAACTTCGTAGAAAAAGAGCGCACGGTATCTTTTGAAAAAGTATTCGACGTTTGCCAGGACCGCATACATGCCATTTTCCTTTTCCTTTCCATACTCGAACTTTCGCAGCAGAAATACATGAAGCTGATGGTAGGGCAGGGCATGAACAATTTCATCGTGGAATGGAACGAGAACCGCGAAGAAGACCTGAAAGCCGAAGGCATTGTGGAAGCGGGCGAAGAAGAAGGGCAAACAGAATCACCCGAATAAAGAAAAGATAAAGCCGCAGATTCGCAGATTATTTTCTTTGAAGGAAATCTGCGAATCTGCGGCTTTATTGTTTCTTAAACTACTCCAGAGTCCAAACTCCAGACTTTACAATACGCTCTCTATCTGAGAAACAGTCACCGAGCTTTGCATCAATTCCCGCACGGCGTCGGCGATCCCCTCCGCGTCATAGGCACATTCGCGATGGAGTTCTTTCGGCGAACCATGTTCCACCAGGCGATCAGGAATGCCCAATATCTTTATCTCCGCTTTATAGTTATGGCGGTTCATGAACTCGAGAACGGCGCTGCCGAATCCTCCTACTACGGTACCATCTTCAACAGTGACTATTTTGGAGTATTTGCCGAATACTTCATGCAATAATTCTTCATCGATCGGCTTCACGAAACGCAGATCGTAATGTGCGGGATCGATGCCCTGGGTGCGCAGTTCGCGGATGGCCGCCTGCGCAAAATTGCCGGGATGTCCCAGGCTTAAAATGGCGATCTCTTTGCCGTCTTTCAATTTCCTTCCCTTGCCCACAATCAATTCTTCGAATTGCGTTTTCCATTCAGGCATTACGCCCTCGCCGCGCGGATACCTGATCACAAAAGGATATTGATTGCTGTCGAGCTGCGCAGTATACATCAGGTTGCGCAATTCCTGTTCATTCATCGGGGCGCTGATAATAAGATTGGGGATGCAGCGCATATAAGCGATATCATAGCATCCGTGGTGTGTGGGTCCGTCTTCACCCACCAGCCCGGCCCTGTCGAGGCAGAAGATCACCGGCAGTTTCTGTATCGCCACATCATGCACCACCTGGTCATAGGCCCGCTGCATGAAAGAAGAATAGATATTGCAGAACACTTTCAAACCCTGGGTGGCCATGCCCGCACTTACGGTCACAGCATGCTGTTCGCAGATGCCCACATCGAATGCGCGTTGCGGCATTTTCTCCATCATGAACTTGAGCGATGAACCGCTGGGCATGGCAGGTGTAATGCCGAATATCTTATCGTTCTGTTCCGCCAGTTCGATGATCGTGTGGCCGAATACATCCTGGTACTTGGGCGGCTGTGGCGTGTCTACTTTTTTCTTGAAGATCTCGCCGGTCACTTTATCGAACAATCCCGGCGCATGCCATTTGGTCTGGTCTTTTTCCGCGAGTGAATAGCCCTTTCCTTTCACCGTAACGATATGCAGCAGCTTCGGCCCGGGGATCTCCCGCAGGTCTTTCAGCGTATCTACGAGTTTGGTGATATTATGTCCGTCTATCGGGCCGAAATACCGGAGCTTAAGCGATTCAAAAAGATTACTGCTTTTAGTAACCACGCCTTTCAGACTTGCTTCCAGCTTGCTGGCCATATCGCGCGTGAACTTCCGGCCCACGGGCAGTTTGCCAAGCAGGTTCCAGACCTCGTCGCGCATTTTGTTGTAAGTGGGCGAAGTGCTGATATCTGTCAGGTATTCTTTCAACGCACCTACATTGGGGTCGATGCTCATGCAGTTGTCGTTGAGGATGATCAGTACATCGCTGTCTGCAACGCCTGCATGGTTCATGGCCTCGAATGCCATGCCTGCCGTCATCGATCCGTCGCCGATCACTGCCACCGATTTGCGGTTCTCGCCTTTGTACTTGGCGGCGATAGACATGCCGAGCGCCGCTGAAATGGAAGTTGAGGAATGTCCGACACCGAATGTATCGTACTCACTCTCGCTGCGTTTCGGAAAACCGCTGAGACCTTTGTATTTGCGGTTGGTGGAAAAATTATCCCGGCGGCCGGTCAGTATCTTGTGTCCGTAAGCCTGATGCCCCACATCCCAGACCAGCTGGTCATAGGGTGTATTGTAGATATAATGCAGGGCCACGCTTAATTCCACCACGCCCAGGCTGGCCGCAAAATGGCCGCCATGCACGCTTACCACATCCACGATATATTGTCTCAATTCATCGCAAACCTGGTGTAACTGTTCGCGACTGAGCTTCCTTAGGTCGCTGGGAGAATCGATATGTTGTAATAGGGGACCTGCGGTAATCTGCATTCAGGCTGGGTTTGAATTGTAAAAATAAGCTATTAGGCATTAGCTTTTAGCGGTTAACGTTCATGATATATGCAAAAACTGTAATGAGTTAGCAAGGAGCCCCTGTTACAGCCTCCGAAAACCTCATATGTGCTGATTTTGCCACCGGTCACATATTAATTCCGGCAGCGGCAGGCAGAGGGTATATTCAGGTATGAGATCCAAGCGGACTGTTCTTTACTGGAACTGCCAGCTGTTTGGCTGGGGGATGTACACCTTTGTAATGTTCCTGTTTAATTTCGTGGCGGAGTCCCCGGCACCGGCGACGAGCTATCGCCGGACTGCCCTTACCGCCTTACTGGGGCTTCTCTTTACACACCTTTTCAGGTGGCTGATCCGCCGATTGTATCTGAGACCGCCGGTTAAAGCGCAGAATTGGTGGCTATTGGCCATGCTGTTCGGCAACCTCTTATTTTTCTTTACGTTTACAAATGCCCTGGTCGTGGAATGGCTTGGGTTATCTGACCGCTTCCAGCGGGTAAATCTGGGCACACGGGCGCTGGCCAATCTGTATTTTGATTCGCCGCTGCTCCTGCTCTGGGTGCTCGTGTATTATATCTGGCATTTTGCATCGCTTGAAAACCAGTCTCCGCCGCATGTACAGCGGGGCGCCAGGGGGAATGATCACATTGTGCCGGCTAAAAGCTAAAAGCTAAAGGCAGCTTTCAACCGGGCCAGAGCCCCGTTAACACCTTACAGGGGCTGATTTTGCCATTAATCATAATTAGCAGTAGTTCAGCAACGCTTTACTTATATATTTGTTGCCAACATGAGAAGTAAATCTTCATTATACTGGTGGTGCCAGCTGGGCGGCTGGCTGCTATATGGTCTGACCATGGTGTTCTTCGCATATATTTTCGAGAACAAGGACAACCATATCCTATATCCACGCATTTCCATCACCATCCTTTTCGGGTTGATTTTCACACATTTACTGCGGGAGCTGATCCACCGGTTCGAGCTCCGTCCGCCTATCCAGCAGCAGAAGTGGTGGTTGCTCACCATTACGATCCTGGGGGTGGTGGTCCTATATAACCTCACCAACAGCGCCATCGTGGAATGGCTGCGGATGTACAATCCAACCATCAAGGTTTCCGTTGAAAAGCGGTTCCTCGCCAACCTGATCCTCGATTCCCCGCTGATCCTGGTATGGGTTTCCATCTACTATATCTGGCATTATGTGGAGCTGGGAACCACCACCGAGATCCAGAAAGTGAAGCTGGAGAGCCTGGTGAAAGAACTGGAACTGAAGACCATCAAATCGCATATCAACCCGCATTTTATTTTCAATGCCCTTAACAGCATCCGTGCCCTGGTAGATGAAAATCCCGAGCGGGCACGTACCGCCATCACCGAGCTCAGCAATATCCTGCGCAGCAGTATGCAGGCCGAGAAACTCGAGACCGTGCCTTTTGAGCGCGAACTGAATATCGTTAAAGACTATCTGGCGCTTGAACATATCCGTTTTGAAGACCGGCTGAAAGTGGAATACGATATCGATGAGGACACCCTCGACCAGCCCGTTCCGCCGATGATGCTGCAGACCCTGGTGGAAAATGCCATCAAACACGGCATCGGCAAGCAGAAAGACGGGGGCCAGATCAAAGTGATCTCCGATTACCGCGATAACCACCACGAACTCATTGTCCTCAACAGCGGCAACCTCAATGGCAGCACGGCTACCAATGGAGATGGATTCGGCCTCAACAGCACCCGCAACCGCCTTAAACTCCTGTTTGGCGAGCGCGCCACTTTCGCCATCCGAAACACAACGGATTCGATGGTGGAGGCAAAAGTCCAGATGCCTGTTCAATTTGCACATTCCTGAAATTCTGATTCTATCCTTAAATTCGCGATATGGCAATCAAAGCAATCATTATAGACGATGAACGTCTGGCCCGCAATGAGTTGAAAAAGCTGCTGCAGGATCATTCCGATATTGAAGTGATCGAGGAAGCCGCCAATGTGGATGATGGTATCGAAAAGATCGAAACGCT